>JAPLPD010000115.1:7460-29201 GCA_026400395.1 Alphaproteobacteria bacterium
CGAACTCTCGTCGCGCCGGGACCGTGCGGCTTGGACCTCCGCGCGTTGGGTGTGCGTGTTGCACCCGTGCGCGGCCACCGCCAGCCGGTCCCGCTTAACGACGCCTCGCGAAGCGCCCTCGGATGGTCCGACCTGCGCGCACCATATGTCCGTTTGGTGGGAGTGGGGATAACTTCCCACGGGAATGTGATTAGTTCTTGGTGTTTCAGCGCGCAGTCCTGGCTCAACCCGCCGGCAGGCGGCGAGGTGAGCGGGGCATCGCCTAAGCAGGCAGAGGCGATAGATCAAACTCGCGGATCAAGTCGCTGGCGGCTCTATAAGTCACACATCCAGCATTTCGTCGCTCGCGAACGCCGCGCGCTCCTGGATGAACTCGAAGCGTGCCTCGGCCTTCGTCCCCATCAACCGCTCGACCGATTTCGCGGTGTCCTTGCGGTCTTCCTCGGAGATGCGGACCTGCAGCAGCGTGCGCTTCCTGCGGTCCATCGTGGTTTCCTTGAGCTGGTGCGCCATCATTTCGCCGAGGCCCTTGAAACGGCCGATGTCGACATTGGCGTTGGCGTGGAACTCCTTCTTGAGAATCTCGTCTTTGTGCTTGTCGTCGCGCGCATAGAACGTCTTGGCGCCGTGGGTGAGGCGATAGAGCGGCGGCACCGCGAGGTAGAGGTGGCCGCGCTCGATCAGGTCCGGCATCTGGGAATAGAAGAACGTGATGAGCAGCGAGGCGATGTGCGCGCCATCGACGTCGGCGTCGGTCATCACGATGACCTTCTCGTATCGCAGGTCGTCGTCTCGGTAGCGCTCGCCGGTGCCGCAGCCGAGCGCCTGCACGAGATCGGACAGTTGCGCGTTCTGCGCCAGCTTGTCCTTGCCGGCGGATTGCACATTGAGGATTTTCCCGCGAAGCGGAAGGACGGCCTGTGAGGCGCGGTCGCGCGCCTGCTTGGCGGAGCCGCCGGCGCTGTCGCCTTCGACAATGAAGATTTCGGAGCCTTGCGACTGGCTGTTGGTGCAGTCGGCGAGTTTACCGGGCAGGCGGAGCTTTCGCGTGGCGTTCTTTCGCGAAATGTCCTTTTCCTGACGGCGGCGGATGCGCTCCTCGGCGCGGTCGGCGACAAAGTCGAGCAGCCGGTTGGCCTGCTGCGGGTTGCCGGCAAGCCAGTGGTCGAACGGGTCCTTGATCGCGTTCTCGACGATGCGCTGGGCCTCGGCGGTGGCGAGGCGGTCCTTGGTCTGGCCCTGGAATTCCGGCTCGCGGACGAACACCGACAGCATGCAGCCGGCGCCTACCATCACGTCTTCGCTGGTGATCGCTGAGGCGCGCTTGCCCTGGCCGACGCGCTCGGCGTGATCCTTCAAGCCGCGAAGCAGCGCAGTGCGCATGCCGGATTCGTGGGTGCCGCCGTCCGGCGTCGGAATGGTGTTGCAGTAGGAGTTGAGAAAGCCGTCGGCGTCGGCGGTCCAGGCGACCGCCCATTGCGCGCCGCCGTGCTTGCCGACCTTGCCGGACATGCCGCTGAAGATGTCGGGACTTATCAGCGTCGCGTCCTTCAGCGACGTTGCGAGATAATCCTTCAACCCCTCCTCGAAATGGAACGTGGCCTTGGCGGGGACGTCGGTGCCCTCGACCAACTCCGGGGCGCAGGACCAGCGGATCTCAACGCCGCCGAACAGATAGGCCTTGGAGCGCGTCATCTTGAACACGCGCTCGGGCTGGAAGTGCGCCTTCGCTCCGAAAATCTCCGGATCGGGATGGAAGCGCACCTTGGTGCCGCGGCGGTTGGGCGCCTTGCCGGCATCCTGCAGCTTGCCCTGCGGCTTGCCGCGCGCGAACTCCATCCGGTACAGCTTCTGGCCGCGCGCGACCTCGACCTCCATGCGATCGGAGAGGGCGTTGGTCACCGAGACGCCGACGCCGTGCAATCCGCCCGATGTCTCGTAGACTTCGGAGTCGAATTTGCCGCCCGCGTGCAGCGTGCACATGATGACTTCGAGCGCGGACTTGTTCTTGAATTTGGGATGCATGTCGACCGGCATGCCGCGGCCGTTGTCGGTCACCGCGATGAAGCCTTCGGCATCGAGTTCGACCTCTATGAAGGTGGCGTGGCCGGCCAGCGCCTCGTCCATCGCATTGTCGATCACCTCGGCGAACAGGTGATGCAGCGCCTTCTCGTCGGTGCCGCCGATGTACATGCCGGGGCGGCGGCGAACCGGCTCAAGCCCCTCCAGCACCTCGATGTGCTTGGCGGTGTAGCCGCTTTCACCGGCGCTGGCGTGCGGCCGCGCGGGCTTCTCGGCCGCCGGCTTTTCCGCCGCTGGTTTGTCGCTTGCGGGCTTGCTGACGGAGCGCGGCGATCTGTCCACGCCGGCGAACAGATCGCCGACGGCTGCGGTCTTCTTCGGGCTTTTCGAGGTTTTATTGACGGTCTTGGCCATATCGGTCGGTGGTCTCGGTCGAGAGGACGGTTCGAATCACTTAATCGCCAAATATGCCACGGCAAGCGCAGCGAAGCTTCATAGGCTGCTTCATGACAACTTCAGGTCTCCCTTTTGTCTCGGGCATTGGCTGCTTGATGGGCTGGCCGCCGCCGGAACTTTGGGCTATTGGCCAGTGCTCGAAGGGCGGATTGGGATTCCGCGTTCCCGCCGTACCCCCGCGTCGTCAGAAAGTCTCCATGGACATCGACCACTATATTTTGCCGATCATCGATTACGTGCGCGTGCACCAGGCATGGGCCGCGCCGATCGTGTTCGTGCTGTGCTTCGCCGAGTCGCTTGCCTTTATTTCGCTGCTGATCCCGGCGTGGGCGGCGCTGGTCGGTATCGGCGCGCTGATCAGCGCGAGCGATCTCAATTTCTGGCCGATCTGGATCGCGGGCGCGCTCGGCGCCGCGGCCGGTGACTGGTTTTCATACTGGGTTGGGCTGAAGCTCGAAAGCCGCGTCTACCAAATGTGGCCGCTGTCGCAGCACCCGACCGTCATTCCGGCCGGCGAGGCGTTCGTGCGGAAGTGGGGGGCGGTCGGCATTTTCATTGGCCGCTTCTCGGGGCCGCTGCGCGCGTCGGTGCCGCTTGTGGCCGGCGTGTTCGCGATGCCGTACTGGCGCTTCCAGGTCGCCAACTTCACCTCGGCGTTCGTCTGGGCCGCGGTGCTGCTGACCCTCGGCGACGTCACCTCGACGACGGTGAAGTGGCTGGCCAAGGCGCTGGGCGGATAGTTTTTCTTTCTGGCTTCGACGTGCCGGGGGGTATTGCCCGCCTCCATCGCCAGGGCGCCGCGCGAATGTCATTTGTCCGGAATATAACGTCCGGTGCGGTGTTCAGAGGTTGATCGCTGCGACGATACACGCCGTGTCTCGATCCGCAAAAGCGGGCTAACATTCGTCCCAATGCTTGTTCGATCCGTTGATCGCCATTTCGTTACCAAGGGCAACAATGCCCGTCACTTCAGGGGGAATCTCATGACTGAACTTTCACGCCGTCACGTACTCGCCGGCGCCGCCGCGACCGCGCTCACGCCGCTGGTTTCATCGCCGGCCTCTGCCGCCGCGCCGCCCGTCAACACCCAGGCGCCCGGCTGGTATCGCTACAAGGTCGGCAGCTACGAGATCACCGCCGTCACCGACGGCCGCAACACCTTCAAGTTTCCCGACACGTTCGTGCTCAACGCCAAGCGCGAGCAGGTGAACGAGGCGCTCGCCGCCGCGTACATGGAAAAAGACACGATGACGATCCCGTACACGCCGGTCGTCATCAACACCGGCTCAAAGCTTGTGGTGATGGACACCGGAACCGGCGAAGCCAACTTCGACCGCAGCAAGGGCGTCGGCGGCCAGTTCCACTCCAACTTGAAAGCGTCGGGCATCGACCGCAACGCCGTCGATGTCGTCATCATTTCCCATTTCCACGGCGACCACATCAACGGCCTGATCACCCCGGACGGCAAGCCGGCGTTCCCCAACGCCGAGATTCTGGTGCCCGCGGTGGAGTGGAAGTACTTCATGGACGACGGCGAGATGAGCCGCCAGTCCAGCGAGCGCATGAAGGGCGTGTTCTCCGGCGCCCGCCTGGTGTTCGACAAGCTCAACCGCAAGGTGACGCAGTACGACGCCGGCAAGGAAGTCGCGCCCGGCATCACGTCGGTCGCAACCCACGGCCACACGCCCGGTCACCAGTCGTTCGTCGTGGCCTCGGGCAGTTCGAAGGTCTACGTGCAGGCCGACGTCACCAACCATCCGGCGCTGTTTGCCCGCAATCCGGGCTGGCATGCCTTCTTCGACCAGGATCCGGCGATGGCCGAGGAAACCCGCCGCAAGGTCTACGACATGCTGGTGGCGGAGAAGATGATGGTGCAGGGCTTCCACTATCCGTTCCCGGGGCTTGCCTACATCGAGAAGGCGGGCTCAGCGTATCGCGAGATTCCGGTGATGTGGAATCCGACGCTGTAATCCAATCTTGCATCGGAGGAAAAGGCCGCCCATGTTGGGCGGCCTTTTTGCATTCGGGAGACGGTGAATGGCGGCTGACGTGTATCGCTACAAGATCGGCGCTATCGACGTGACCGTGCTGTCCGACGGCTTCCGCATGGTGCCGGTGAACGGTAACTACCTGAGCAACGCCAGTGCCGACGATCTCGCCAAGGCGCTGGCGGCCGCGGGCCAGCCCACCGACAAGATGAAGAACACCTATTCGCCGATTGTGCTGAAGACCGGCGGCAAGAACGTGCTGTTCGACACCGGCAATGGTTCGGCCGCGGCCGCCGAGAGCAACAACGAACGCGGCACGCTCAACGCCCATCTCGCGGCGGCGGGCATCGACCGCGACGCGATCGACGTGGTCGTGATCTCGCACTTCCACGCCGACCACGTGAACGGCCTGCTGATGCCGGACAACAGTAAGGCTTTCCCGAACGCCGAGATCATGGTGTCGGAGGTCGAGTGGAAATTCTGGACCGACGACGGCGAGATGAGCCGCGCCTCCAAGGGCCGCATGACCGAACTGTTCGCCAACAACCGCCGGGTGTTCGATACCCTCAAGCGTGCGGTCACGCCCTACGCCTGGGACAAGGAGATATTGGCCGGCGTCACCGCGGTGGGCACGCCCGGCCACAGCATCGGCCACAGCTCGTTCGTGGTGTCGTCGGCGGGCAAGACCGTCTACGTGCAATCCGACGTCTGCAACAACGTCGCGGTGTTCGCGCCGTATCCCGACTGGCACGGCTTCTTTGACCAGGATCCGCCCAAGGCCGCGGCCACCCGCCGTAAGGTCTACGACATGTTGGTGGCCGAGAAGCTGCCGGTGCAGGGCTATCATTTCCCATTCCCGGCGCTGGCGCGGATCGAGAAGGCCGGAGATGGTTACCGGGTGGTTTCGGCGGCGGCGCCCTGACCGCCGGAAAACGCCCGCGCGGCCGCGATTGATGCGGCACGGCCATTGAGCAAGCGCCGCCTGGCAAGGTACATTCGGGCCCGGCCCGCGATCATTGCCGGAAAGCCGCCGAGAGTTGGTGCATCAGACTGCCGCGTGTGTGTTTTTGGAGGTTAGCAATGGATAACAAGATGCCGACGGATATGAGCGCCATGGTTTCCAAAAGCGTCGAGCAGGCGCGGGGGGCGATGGAGAATTATCTCAAGTTCTTCCAGAACAATATGTCGGCCTCGCCGTGGGCAGGCACCGAGTTGAACCAGAAGCTCACCGACTATGCCCGGCAGAATGTCGATGCGGCCTTCAAGCTGGCGCAGAGCCTGACCCAGGCCAAGGATGCCGGGGAGATGGTTCGCATCCAGACCGAATACTTTCAGGGGCAACTGAAGGCCCTGACCGAGCAGGCCAAGGATCTCAGTGAGACAGCCACCAAGTCGATGGCGGGCTCGATGAAGAGTCCGTTCAAGTAGATTCCAACGGCCGCGGCGCTGATCGCAGATCGAGAATTTTGTGGGGCGCAAACGGCGCCCGATGCGGCGGTGCGAGAATCGGATAGCCTTCGCAAATCGTATCTCGAATGCGCGGGCCTGGGACGATGAACGGCATTTTCAGCGAGCGGCGGTTGGTGAAGGTCGTCGGTACGGACCTGCATGGCCTGCCGACCGAGGAGATTGTCCGGGAATCGATCCGGCGGCGTCTCCATTTTTCATGTCTCGCTGGCTGTCGGCTCTGTCGTTCCGGCGTCATGCGCGAGGCTGACGCTCTCTTGTGCGAGAGACGGCGAGCCGCTATATCGTCGCCCATGACCGCCACCGCCGTCATCGCTTCGCGCCGCCGCCGTTCTCCACGACCGGCGCGCGCCTGATATTGCTCGTGCCGCCGGAGAAGGGTCCGCGACACTTCTTTCGAGACCGTCCGCGGTGGTTGCCCTGATCCGGTGGTCTTGGTGAGACTACGGAAAAGGATTGCTTCGAGATGGCCACCCAATCACCCGCCAAGGTGAAAATCGGCGTGCTCGGCGCGTCCGGCTACACCGGCTCGGAGTTGGTGCGGTTGTTGTTGCGCCATCCCAACATCGAACTGGACCTGCTCACCGCCGACCGGCGGGCCGGGCAGGAGATGCGCGCGGTGTTCCCGCAATTCTCGCCGTACAAATTGCCGACGCTCGTAACCATCGAAAGCATCGACTGGACGACGGCCGGGCTCAATCTCGTGTTCTGCGCGCTGCCCCATGCGACCACGCAGAAGGTGGTGAGCGATCTCCTGGCCAAGGCGCCGAAGACCAAGGTGGTCGATCTCTCCGCCGATTTCCGGCTGCACGATCTGGCGGCTTATGCCCGGTGGTACGGTCACGAGCATCATGCGCCAAAGCTGCAACGCGAGGCGGTGTATGGACTGGTCGAGGTGCATCGCACCGCGATCAAGAAGGCGCGGCTGGTCGCCAACCCCGGCTGCTACACGAGCTGCGCGCAGCTTGCTCTCACCCCCTTGCTCAAGGCCAAGGCGATCGCGCCCAACGAGATCGTGATCGATGCCAAGTCCGGCATGACCGGGGCGGGCCGGTCGGCGAAGGAGGAGATGCTGTTCTCCGAAGTCTCCGAAGGCTTCCATGCCTACGGCGTTGGCCATCACCGGCACATGGCGGAACTCGACCAGGAGTTTTCGGCGGCGGCCGGGCGCGAGGTCGTGGTGACGTTCACCCCGCATCTCGTGCCGATGAACCGCTGCATTCTGTCGACCATCTATGTGCGGCACACCAAGGGGAAGTCGGTCGAGGAGCTTCACGCGATACTTTCAAAGTACTACGCGAAGGAGACGTTCGTGCACGTGCTGCCGTTTGGCCAGACGCCGCAGACCCGGCATGTGCGAGGCTCCAACATGACCTTCATCGGTGTCGCCAAGGACCGCGTGCCGGGCCGGGCCATCGTCATCTCGACGCTCGACAACCTGGTGAAGGGCGCGTCCGGGCAGGCGGTTCAGAACATGAACCTGATGCTCGGCTGGCCCGAGGCGACGGGCCTCGAGCAGGTCGCGCTGTTTCCGTGATGCCGGAGGAAAGCGGCGTCGAGATCAGCGTACTTTGCAGCGGCGCTGCCAAGGCGGCGCTTCTCGACATCAAGCCGGCGTTCGAACGTGCGACCGGGCATGCGTTGAAGCTGTCTTTCAACACCACCGGGGTGGTGTTCGACCGGATCGCCAGCGGCGAAGCGATCGACCTGGTGATCACTGCGAGCGGAAGTCTGGACGATCTGATGCGGCAGGGGCATGTCACCGCCGGCAGCAAGGTCGAGGTTGCGCGCTCCGGCATCGGCGCTGTGGTAAGGGCCGGCCAACCAAAGCCCGACATCTCGACGCCGCAGGCGTTTAAGGCGGCGCTGCTGGCGGCCCGCACGGTCGCCTACACCGAACCCAAGAGCGGCGGCGCGAGCGGCGTCCATTTCGCGCGCATCCTGACGCAACTCGGGATCGCCGACGAGGTCAACGCAAAGGCTCGATATGGCGACGGTGGCCCGATCGCGCTGATCGTCGCGCGTGGTGAGGCGGAGATCGGCATGCACCAGATTCCGGAACTGCTGGGTCACGCGGGCATCGACTATCTAGGGCCGCTGCCGGCCGAACTGCAATCGCACACCCTCGCAGCCGCGGCCATTCCGACCCGAGCCCGTGCGCGCGACGGAGCGCAATTGCTGATCCGCTTTCTGACGTCGCCGGAGTCGCAAGCGATCATGCGTGCCAAAGGAATGGATTGAACGCATGCGCGCCGACCCTGACGATGTCCGCAGATCGGCATTTGTCGAACACGGGCCGCGGCAATTAACGATGGTTGAGGCCGGCCCGCTTGCCGGCCTGACATTCGCGGTCAAGGATCTGTTCGACATTGCGGGCTTCCCAACCGGCTGCGGCAATCCAGAGCGGCTGCGCGAGCCGGCGGCGGTCGCAACGGCGCCGAGCGTGCTGGCGATGCTCGGAGCGGGCGCAACATGCGTCGGCAAAACCCACACCGACGAATTCGCGCTCGGCATGTTCGGCACCAATCCGCATTTCGGCACGCCGATCAATCCGGTGGCGCCGGATCGCGTTCCCGGCGGCTCGTCGAGTGGCTCGGCAGCGGCGGTGGCGGCGGGGCTCGCCGATTTTGCGTTGGGCACTGACACCGGCGCATCGGTGCGGCTGCCTGCAAGCTTCTGCGGCCTCTATGGCTTGCGTATGAGCTTCGGCCGCGTCTCGACGGCGGGCGTCATGCCGATGGCGCCGAGCTTCGACACCGTCGGCTGGCTGGCCCGCGATGCCGCCGTCCTGCGGCGTGTGGCCGAGGTGCATTTTGGCGCGGTGGCGGATCGCGGCGGCATGCGCTTCCTCATTGCGCGCGATGCATTTGCGCTGGCGGTCGACAAGGTGGCCGCGCCGCTGATCGCCATCGCCGACGATCTGCGGGGCAGCGATGTGCTGCTTTACGAAGATGGAATTGCGCCCTGGCTTGATACCTTTGGGACGCTTCAACTCCAGGACCTTTGGGCGACGCTCGGCGCCTGGGTGACGAAGAAGGGTCGCGTCGTCGGGCCGCGGGCGCGCGAGCGCGTGTCATTCGCTTCGACCGTCCCATTGGCCGACGCGGCTCGCGCGCTGACGAAACGCGAGGCATTCGCGCGCCGGCTCGCGGGGTTGCTGGGCGACGACGGAATTCTGGTTCTGCCGACCGCGCATGACGTGGCGCCGTACCGCGACGCACAGCCGCCCGCGCTGGCGGCCTTCCGCGAAAAGACTTTGGCCTTGACCTGCGTGGCCGGTTTGACCCGGTTGCCGCAATTGAGCGTGCCGGCCGCAACCGTTGATGGTTGTCCGGTCGGGCTTTCGTTCATTGCCGGGCCGATGGGCGATGAGAGTCTGGTCGCGCTCGCGGGACGGTTGTCGGACCGTTTGCGGGGGCGTGGCTGACGATCGCCGGGCTTGCCATGGCACGGTGATTGCTTGCCAAAAAGAAACAGATGATAGGAGACTGTCGTGAAGAAGCGCTCCGTCCTCAAACTTGTTCTACTCGCGCTGCTCGTGGCTGCGCCGGCCCATGCGCAGAATTATCCGTCGAAGCCGCTGAAGTTCATCGTGCCATTTCCGCCGGGCGGGCTGGTCGATGTCACCGGCCGTCTGGTGGCACAGAAGCTTTCGGAGAAATGGGGCCAGCCGATCGTCGTTGAAAACCGCACGGGCGCGAGCGGCATGATCGGCTCCGACGCGGTCGCAAAATCGCCGGCCGATGGCTACACGCTGCTGTTCACGACCGGCGACTTCCTGACGACGCCCAACGCGGTGCCGCTGCCGTTCGATCCGAACAAGGATTTGCTGCCGATCAGCATGGTGGCGCGTGCGCCGCTGGTGCTGGTGGGCAACGCCAACAGCCCGATCACCTCGATTGCGGAGTTGATCGCGGCCGCCAAATCGAGCCCCGGCACGATCGGCTATTCGTCGTCGGGCAACGGCACCATCAATCACCTGGCCGGGGAGTGGATGTCGATCGAAGCCGGGATCAAGCTGCTGCACGTTCCTTATCGGGGCGGCGTACCGGCCGTGACCGGCGTTGCCGCCGGCGATGTTCCGATCGGCGTCCTGACCCCGTCTGCGGTGGCGTCGCTGGTTGAGGCAAAGAAGGTGCGCGTGCTGGCGCTGATGACGAAGGATCGCGCGCAGTTCGTGCCCGATTGGCCGACGCTGGGTGAGCGCGGTATCGCCAATATCGACGCCGCGCTTTGGGTGGGCCTGTTCGCGCCCGGCGGCACGCCCGCCGCCATCGTCGATAAGATCGACCAGGAACTCGGCCTTATTCTGAAGGACGAAGCGGTCCGCAAGCGCTTGAACGATCTCGGCACCGAACCCTCGCCGATCAGCCAGCAGGCTTTCGTGCAGCAGATTCGCACCGACGCCGCGCGCTACCACAAGGTGGCCGAGCAGGCTGGCATCAAGATCGAACACTGATCGGGCCGGCGCCCGCTGAAATCGGCATCGTAGAGAACCGGACCGGCCGGGGCAGGGCTCCGGCCGGTCCGTCTCAAGGTCAGGGCCGGCTTACATCATTCCCAGGACCGCCAGCACCAGGATCATCTGGGCGATCCAGCCGCCGGCGAAGGCCAGCGTGCGCAGCATCGGTATGCCGGCGGTATAGACCGCGACATAAACGAGGCGGCACCAGAAAAACATCGCGCAGGCGAACGCGGTCGTGCCGGTGTGGATGTTGAGCGCGTGGGCGGCCAACGCCAGTGGCGCGAACACCACCAGGTTCTCGACCGTGTTGGCGTGGGCGGCCATCATCCGCTGCGCCCAGGCCGACTGCGGCTTGTCGGCGGGCGACGGATTGGCGGTTGCTCCGATCGGCCCGCGCACCATGATGCGGTCGAGGATGTAGGGCACCCAGAGCAGCCCGGTCATCGCCGAGGTCAGAACCAGCCAGTACAATTCCTTCGACATTTCATTCTCCCCGTTTGTTGGATCAGGCCGCGCCGAGCAGCTTCAAGGCGTTGCCGCCGGCGATCATCTGCTGTTCGGCGGCGGTCAATCCGCAATGGGCGAACGCCTTCTGCAGGCGCTCCGGCACGGATTTTTCCACCACGATCGGCCAGTCGGTCCCCATCAGCACGTGATCGGCGCCGAGCAGATCGATGGCGCACCGGACCACCGCGGGGTGAAGCCCCATGGTGTCGACATAGACATGGCGGCGGGTGAGGGCGGGGGCGTCGCTGCGGATGCCGGAGCCGTCGCCGAAGCCGCCGGCCAGCAGAATGCCGCCCATCGCCAGCGTGGTCATGACGACCTGCAGCTTCGGCAGTTCGTCGAACGTGCCGCCCTCCAGCAGCGAGATCAGCGCCGCGTTGTTGATGGTGCCGCGCGCGAGCCGTACGCCCATGCGGCCGGAGCGCGCGAAGCGCCTGTCCAACTGGGGATCGGTCAGTGGGTGAACGAACACCGGCACGCCGAGTGAGGCGGCGGCGGCCAGCGTCGGGCGGCTCTCCTTTGCGCCAAGGATGAGATCGCGCTTGGCGCTCTCGACGAAGACGCCGCGAAGCTTGAGTTCCTTGACTGCGCGGGTGAGTTCGCGCGCGCCGTCGTCGCCGCTGAAGGCATCGACGGTGGCGAGGCCGTAGAGCTTGCCGGGATGCTTGCCGACAAGCTCCGCCATCTGGTCGTTGATGCGGGTGATAGCGCCGGCCGGCGCCTTGCCGTCAGCGTCCTCGATGAACGCGGTCGGCGTGTTGATCACGCGCGCGGCGATGCCGGCGGATTCGACCGAAGACACAAGCGCATCCTGGCTCTGTAGATTGCGGTTGGTGACCTCCCAGGCGGGCCGGGCCGCGGGCGGCAGGTTGGCGAGATTGGTCAGGGTCCAGGACGGGCCCATGTAGTGATTGTGGAAGTCGACGATCTTCACGGGCGTTGCGCCTTGCGCCGCGGTTTCCGTCGCTGATGCGAGCGCGCCGGCGGCGGCTACGCCGGCGCTGACAGCGCCGAGAAATTCCCGCCTTGATGTGCCGTTGTCGATGGTCATCAGATCCTCCCTGCAGCGGTTGCGCGGCTTAGGCCGGCTTGGTCGTTGTGAGGAGCCTACGCCTTAACTGAGCACCTTCACATAGCGTCCCGGCGCGTCCTCGATGGGCTTGAGCTTGCCGCCGCCGGGGACGCGCGCATCGACCGTCTCGGCGCCATGCGACTTGATCCATTCAAGCCAGTTCGGCCACCACGAGCCGGGGTGCTCTTTGGCCTTCTTCAGCCATGAATCGAGGGATCCTCTGCTGGCGCCTCCGCCGGTCCAGTACTGATACTTGTGCTTGCTCGGCGGGTTGACGATGCCGGCGATATGGCCCGAGCCCGACAGCACGAATTTCACCGGGCCGCCGAAGAACCGCGAGCCGAGAAACGCCGACTTCGCCGGCGCGATGTGATCCTCGCGGGCGGCAAGATTGTACAGCGGCACCTTCACCGACTTCAGGTCGAGCTGAACGCCGCCAATCGTCATCTGGCCATTAGACAGCGCATTTTTCAGATAGCATTGACGAAGGTAGAACGCGTGGTTGGCCGCCGGCATCCGCGTCGCGTCCGAATTCCAGTATAGCAGGTCGAACGCCGTCGGCGCCCTGCCACGCATGTAATTGTTGATGATGTAGGGCCAGATCAGGTCGTTGGAACGCAGCAGGTTGAAGGCGTTGGCCATCTTCTTGCCTTCGAGATAGCCGCGCTCGGCCATCCGCTCCTCCAGCACCTTCAATTGCTCCTCATCGACGAACACCTTGAGGTCGCCGGCGTGGGTGAAATCCACCTGCGCGGCGAACAACGTGATCGAGGCGACGCGGTCGTCGCCTTTCGCCGCCATGTAGGCGAGCGTGATCGACAGCAGCGTGCCGCCGACGCAATAGCCGATGGTGTGGACCTTCTTCTCGCCGGTGGCGGCCTCGATGGCGTCGAACGCGGCGAGCGGGCCCTCGCGCATGTAGGCTTCGAAGTCCTTGTCCTTGAGCCGCATGTCCGGGTTGACCCAGGAGACCACGAACACGGTGACGCCCTGGTCGACGCACCATTTGATGAAGGACTTTTCCGGCGTCAGATCGAGCACGTAGAATTTGTTGATCCACGGCGGCACGATCAGCAGCGGAGTCTTCAGCACGCTCGGCGTCGATGGGGCGTATTGGATGAGTTGCATCAACTCGTTTTCGAATACGACCTTGCCGGGCGTGATCGCAAGATTGCGGCCGACTTCGAACTTCGCGGAGTCCGATTGTCGAATGCGCAGATCGCCGCCGCCGGCCTGGATGTCCTCGGCGAGCATGTGCATGCCGCGCGCGAGGTTCTCTGCGTTGGAGCCAAGCGTCTCGCGCATCAACTCCGGATTGGTCAGCACGAAGTTCGACGGCGAGAGCGCGTTCGCGACCTGCTTGACGTAGAACTCCGCCTTCTGCCGGGTGTGGGGATCGAGACCCTTGGCATCCTCGACCATGTTGTCGGCCCAGTGGGAGGCGAGCAGATAGGCCTGCTTGACGAAGTCGAAGAACTGGTTCGACGACCACTCCGGATCGGCGAAGCGGCGGTCGTTGGCGTGGGGCGAGACCACCGGCGTCGAGGCGTCGCCGGACATCCGCTTCACCGCCGCGCCCCACAGATCGAGGTAGGCACGGCCGAGGCGCGACTGCAGTTCCACCGTGCGCGCCGGGTCCGACAGCCAATAGCCGAGGACCTCGCCCAGGGTTTTGACCATGTCGGTCATTTCGTCGGAAAGGCCGGCCTGGACCTGGCCTTCCTCGCGGGGCTTCATGTAAGCGGCCAGCGCCTTGCCGCCTTGCTCCACCACCTGGGCAAGATTCTTGGCAAAGGCTTCGATATCGACGGCCGCGGCCTGCGCCGGCGCAACGTTGTCCTTCATGGGCACCCCGCCGTTCCAGGCCATTGGCCTGCGATCGGCTCGATCTTGACGGTCCTTGCTTTGGACATATTAGCGGCTTACCGCGTATTCACGTCAATATATTGAATTTACGCCAATTTCACGCTTCGTGGCTCAATCTTTGCGGACGGCGGAGGCGGAGGAACTGGGGTTGGCACGGATGGCGCCGCGCGGTTTTGCATCGCAGCGTAGGAGCGCGGGCCGCGCATTGCTGTTTGTCGCCCGGCGCCTGGCCGCGCCGCTCGTGATCGTGGCTGCGCTCGGTGGCTGCGCGTCGATTTCCGATAAATTTTCCGAGGCTGCATCGCAGATGCCCGGGATCGGCTTGCCGGCCGGCGCCCCGGAACGGACGGCTGAGCCGGTGGCGTTTCCCGCCGTCCATGACATTCCGCCGCCGCGCAACAGCGTGACGCTGTCCGGCATCGAGCGGGAGGAACTGGAGAGGCAGCTTGTTAGCGCCCGGGACGACCAGCAGACTGCCAGCGGTGTCCGCAAAGCCGAGAAGGATCCGAAGGATCAAAAGGGCCGCAAGGCTGCCCCGTCCGCCCGGTAAAAGGTGTCGCGGCCATGATCCCCGGCCTACTCCGGACGGTTTAAAGCGTGTTACAAGGCTCCACTTCGAATCCCATTCAACTTGCTGATTTTGCTTCAGAGATCGACGATGGATGAATTTTATCGCATCAAGCGCCTGCCGCCCTACGTCTTCGAGACGGTCAATCGGGCCAAGGCGGCTGCGCGCAACGCCGGCGCCGACATCGTCGATCTCGGCATGGGCAATCCGGACCTGCCGACGCCGGCTCATGTCATCGAGAAGATGAAGGAGACGCTCGGCAAGCCGCGCACCGATCGCTATTCGTCCTCCAAGGGCATCCCCGGATTGCGCCGCGCCCAGGCCGCCTATTACGCGCGCCGGTTTGGCGTGAAGCTCAATCCCGATACGCAGATCGTCGCCACGCTCGGCTCGAAGGAGGGCTTCGCCAACGTGGCGCAGGCGATCACCGCGCCCGGCGATGTCGTGCTGGTGCCCGATCCGAGCTACCCGATCCACGCCTTCGGATTCCTGATGGCGGGCGGCGTGATCCGCTCGGTTCCATCAGACCCGACGCCGGAGTTTTTCTCCACCCTCGAGCGCGCCATCACCCACTCGATCCCGAAGCCGATCGCCGTGGTGGTGTGCTATCCGTCGAATCCGACCGCTCACGTCGCTACTCTCGACTTCTACAAGGAGTTGGTGCCGTTCGCGAAGAAGCACGACATCTTCATCCTCTCCGATCTCGCCTACGCCGAGGTCTATTTCGACGACAATCCGCCGCCCTCGGTGCTGCAGGTCGCGGGCGCCAACGACGTCACCGTCGAGTTCACCTCGCTGTCGAAGACCTATTCGATGCCCGGCTGGCGAATGGGATTCGCGGTCGGCAACGAGCGCATCATCGCGGCGCTCGGCCGGGTGAAATCCTATCTCGATTATGGCGCCTTCACTCCGATCCAGGTTGCCGCGTCGGCGGCGCTCAACGGCCCGGACGACTGCATTCGCGAGATGCGCGAAATCTACAAGCGCCGCCGCGACGTGCTGGTCGAGAGCTTCGGCCGCGCCGGCTGGGACGTGCCGCCGCCGCAGGCTTCGATGTTCGCCTGGTCGCCGGTGCCGGAGCCGTTCAAGACGCTCGGCAGCGTCGAATTCTCCAAGCTCCTGGTCGAAAAGGCCGAGGTTGCGGTTTCGCCGGGAACCGGCTTCGGCGAGCGCGGCGAGGGCTTCGTGCGCATAGCTCTTGTGGAGAACGAGCAGCGCATTCGGCAGGCCGCGCGCAATATCCGCCGTTTCCTTGAAAGCGCGCCGGAAAAATTGCACAACGTGGTTCCTCTCGCCACGCGGCGGTAGGCGCTTTCGAACGGACGGATCATGGCTGCCCCCCTCAAAGTGGGACTCGCCGGTCTCGGCACGGTCGGCGCTTCGGTGGTGCGTCTGATCGACGAGCACCGTCAGGCGTTGACGCTGCGCGCCGGACGGCCAATCGAAATCGTAGCGGTCAACGCGCGCTCGCGCGGCAAGGACCGCGGCATCGATATGAAAAAGCTGCGCTGGGTCGCCGACCCGGTCGAGCTTGCCCGCGATCCGGAGATCGACGCCTTCGTCGAACTAATCGGTGGCGACGGCAATCCGGCCCGGGCCGCGGTCAGCGCGGCGCTGAAGGCCGGCAAGTCGGTGGTCACCGCCAACAAGGCGCTGCTGGCAAAGCACGGAATCGAACTGGCGGATTTGGCCGAGCGGCACGGCGGCGCGCTCAACTACGAAGCGGCGGTCGGCGGCGCCATTCCGATCGTCAAGACGTTGCGCGAAGGGCTCGCCGGCAACACCGTGACGCGCATCTACGGAATCCTCAACGGCACCTGCAACTACATGCTGACGCGCATGGAACGCGAGCGGCTGTCGTTCGACGAGTGTCTCAAAGAGGCCCAGCGGCTGGGCTACGCCGAGGCCGATCCGTCGTTTGACATCGAAGGCCACGACACCGCGCAGAAATTGTCGATCCTCGCGAGCCTCGCGTTCGGCATCCAGGTCGATCCGTCGGCTATTTATGTCGAAGGCATCACCTCGATTACCACGGCCGATCTCGAAGCCGCGGAACAGCTCGGCTATCGCATTAAACTTCTGGGTGTTGCGGTGCGAACCGACAAGGGCATCGAGCAGCGCGTGCATCCGACCATGGTGCGCAAGGACTCGGCGATCGCGCAGGTGATGGATGTCACCAACGCCGTTACCATCGACGCCGACGGAATTCCGCCGATCACCCTGGTCGGACCCGGCGCCGGCGGTATGGCGACTGCTTCCGCGGTGGTCGCCGACATCGCCGACATCGCGCGCGGGGTGCGGGCCGCGCCGTTCGGGCGTCCGTCGGGCAGGCTCAATTCAAGCAAGAAGGCGCCGATGCAGCGTCACGAGGGCGGCTACTACATTCGCATGCTGGCGGTGGACAAGCCCGGCACGGCGGCAACCATCGCCAAGCGGCTGGCGCAGTACAAGATTTCGATGGAGTCGATCGTGCAGCGCCACAGCGGGCCGCCGGCCGGCGGCGCCGAGAAGGGCAAAGGCCCGGTGCCCGTCATCCTGATCACCTACGCCACCACCGAGGATGCCGTGCGCAAGGCGCTCGACGCGGTGCAGCGCGACAAGGTGATATCCGGGCGGCCGCAATTGATCCGCATCGAAAAGAACTGAAGATGCAGAAGCTGAATCTGCATCCGTCGCTGACTCAGGGGGACTAAAATGGCGTCGATCACCGTCCAGTCGCATCTGGTGCTGGAGCGCATTCTCTCGATCGAGATCGTGCGGGTCACCGAACGGGCGGCGGTTTCGGCGGCGCGGTTGCGCGGCCACGGCAAGAGCAAGGCGTCCGATCAGGCGGCGGTCGATGCGATGCGGCGCGAGCTGAACAAGCTGCCGATCGACGGCACCGTGGTGATCGGGGAGGGCGAGATTGACGAGGCGCCGATGCTGTTCATCGGCGAGCAGGTCGGCAACAAACAGGGCCCGAAGGTCGATATCGCTGTTGATCCGCTGGAGGGCACGACGCTCTGCGCCAAGAACATGCCAGGCGCAATTGCCACCATCGCGATGGCTGACGGCGGCACGCTCCTGCATGCGCCCGACTGCTACATGGACAAGATCGCAATCGGGCCGGGCTATCCGAAGGGCACCATCGACCTCGACGCCCCGGCCGACGAAAACGTCCTGCGTCTTGCCAAAGCCAAGGGCGTCAAGCCATCCGAGATCACCGTGATCCTGCTCGACCGGCCGCGCCATGCCGACATGATCGAGGCGATCCGTAACGTCGGCGCGGCGGTGAGCCTGATCAGCGACGGCGACGTGGCTGGCGTTATCCATTGCGCCGAGCCCAAGACCGGCATCGACATGTATCTCGGCGTCGGCGGGGCCCCGGAGGGCGTGCTGTCGGCGGCGGCGTTGCGCTGCATCGGCGGCCAAATGCAATGCCGGCTGGTAATCGACAACGAGGCGCTGCGCGAGCGCACCTTGAAGATGGGCATCAAGGACGCCAAGAAGAAATACGAGATCGAGGACATGGTGCGCGGCGACTGCCTGTTCGCCGCGACCGGCGTGACCACCGGGCCGATGCTCAACGGCGTGCGGTTCGGCAAAGACGTGATCGAGACCGACACGGTGGTCATGCGCTCGGTCACCGGCACGGTGCGCCGCATCGTCGCCGAGCACCGCCAGTTCGAGAAATTCCATCTGGATTGATCGAGCCGGCATTACTCTCCCGACGAGGTGCCGATGACGATCCAAATCCGCCCGCTGCGTCCCGACGAGCGTGCCGACTGGGAGCCGCTCTGGAAGGGCTATCTGGATTTCTACAAGACGTCGGTGCCGCAAGCGGTCTACGACGCGACCTGGGCGCGGCTGCACGATCCGGCCGAGCCGATGTGGCTGCTCGGAGCAACGGTGGACGGCAGGCTGCTCGGCATCGTGCACTACCTCTATCACCGCTCTTGCTGGACGATCGAAGACTACTGCTATCTGCAGGATTTGTTCGTGGCCGAAGGCGCGCGGAAGCTCGGGCTCGGCCGCGCGCTGATCGAGGCGGTGTACCGGGAGGCGAAGACCGCCGGAGCGGGCCGCGTGTATTGGCTCACCCACGAGACCAACGCGACCGCGCGGGCGCTGTACGACACGCTGGCGGACCGGCCGGGCCACATCCAGTACCGCAAGCTGCTCTGACGGCGTCTTGCGCGATCCGGCCAATCCCTTGAAGATGGCGCCAACAACAAGCGTCGTTTCAGGGAGGCTCGAATGTCGGTCACGCGGCGTGATCTGCTGACGGGAGCTATGGCGGTGATCGCGTCCCCGGCGCTGGGACAGGATGCAAATTGGCCGCAACGGCCGCTCCGTATCCTCATTCCAACCGCGCCGGGCGGCAGTCCCGATATTGCTTCGCGTCTGCTCGGCGACAAGATCGCCGGGAGGATCGGGCAGCCCTTCGTGGTCGAGAGCAACACCATCGGCGGCGGGGTGGGGGGTCTGCAGATCGTCGCCAAGACGCCGGACGGTCATACCTTCGCGATGCTGACCGGCGGCTTCGCGACCCAGGCGGCGACGCTGAAGAACCTGCCGTACGAGCCGCTCAAGGACTTCATCTTCGTCACCTCGGTGGTGCGCTATCCGATGGTCTATGCGGTGGCGCCGGATTCTCCGATCAAGAGCTTCAAGGACATGGTCGATCGCGCGCGGGCCGAGCCTAACAAGGTCAGCTACGGCATTGTCGGTGCGGGCAATGTCTATCACCTGCTCGGAAAGTGGATCGACAACGCCGGCGGCATCGAGATGAACGCGGTGCCCTATCGCGGAACCGCCAATGCGTTGCAGGACGTGCTGGGCGGCCGTGTCGATGTGCTGAGCGACGCATCGACCAGCGCTATCCCGCGCATCAAGAGCGGCCAGCTTCGCGCGCTCGCTGTGTCTTCGGCCGAGCCGTATCCGTTGCTGCCGGGCGTTCCGACCATGGCGGCGACGATTCCCGGCATCAAGGTGGAGTCCTGGCTCGGCCTGGCCGCGCCGGTCGGTACGCCGCAGCCGATCATCGACCGGTTGAACAGCGAGTTCCGCTGGGCGCTCGATCTGCCCGAGATCAAGAAGTGGGCCGAGGAGTCCGGCGTGGTGCCGGCCCCCTCGACACCGCAGGAATTCCGCGCACGCGTCGAGAGCGACGTGCGTCAGTGGACGGAAATCGTGATCCGCAACAACATCAGTGTGCAGTAGGTCCGCGGAATTATCCGCAGACCCAGACGCGGCGCCAGCGCGGCCCATACGGTGTCAATACGCGCACCGAACGGTAACAGCCGTAATTTCCGCCATAGACCCCATAGGGGTAGAGCCCTATGCCGCCGTAGCCGAACCCACGATAGAAGCCGCCACCGCGATGATAGCCACCATGAAACCCGCCGCCGCCGCGATACCCGCCGCCACGTCCCCGCGCTGACGCGTCGGTGGTGACAGCCAGAGTGGTAGCCGCGATTGCGACGACACCGACGCAAGCCAGCATGATATTGCGCAACATGTCTGAAACTCCCGGACGACACGTGCCCCTGCCGGGCAGAGTCACACACTTTGCGAGGCCGGTCATTTTAATTTTACACAGTCGGCGGTGGGATTGTGGCGGCAACGCAGCACGGCATTGCGGCGTGCATGGCGCGGCAACATTGGGACACTCGTGCAAAGAGAACGGCGCGCCCGTGGGCGCGCCGTTTGTCATCAGACGGGAGCTTAAGGAGGGGGCGAAAAACTAGCGGCAGACCCACACGCCACGCCAGCGGCCGCCGACGTATCTGTTCTTCCAGCAGCCTTCGTCGCTGAACATTCCAAACGGATACAGGCCCACACCGGTCCAGCTATTGCCGCGAAAGTACCAATTTTCCCCGCGATGGAAGGTGCGCAGCGCCGGGTCATGCCTGCCGGTCGGATCGGCCACCTTCTTGCGCGCGGCTTCCGCCGGCACGGCGAGCACCACAACGCTGGCGGCCGCGACGCAGGCAATCACGATCTTTCGCAACATATTAGCTCCCCCTACACATCAGCCTTTGATCGGACAAAGTCCCATATTTCGCCGGTCCGGTCATCGCAAAGATCGCAACGCTCCGGTGGATTGCGGCTAAACCACAGTCTCAAAACGTGCGCTGCAACGCAGCGCTGTGTCAAGCTGATGTGAACAGCGAATCGTTGGAGCTTTGATGACGGCCGCCCTCGCACTGGCGCCCAAAATATCGACGCGCCTGTTCCTCGACGTCGAGCATTCTGTCGGCGGGCGGGCCTGGCGGGACCGGCTCGACGAGCGCGCGTCGGCGCGCGCGCTGGCGATCGCGCAGCGTCACAATATTCCGGAATTGCTGGCGCGCATTCTGTCCGGCCGTGGCGTCGAGGTGGACGAGGTCGAGGCGTTCCTCGATCCGACGGTGCGGCGCCTGATGCCCGATCCGCACACCGTCACCGCGATGGAGCAGGCGGCGCAGCGGCTGGCCGACGCCATGGTGCGCGGCGAGCAGGTCGCGATCTTCGGCGATTACGATGTCGATGGCGCGACCGCGTCGGCGCTGCTGGCGCGGTTCATGCGCAACGGCGGCAGCGAGCCGATCGTGCACATTCCCGACCGGATTTTCGAGGGCTACGGTCCAAACGTCGAAGCAATCCGCGCGCTCGCCGGACGAGGAGCAACGCTGCTGGTCACCGTCGATTGCGGCACCGGAAGCATCGAGCCGCTGGCGGAGGCGCGGCGGCTGGGTCAGGACGTGGTCGTGATCGACCACCACCAGGCCGACGAACGTTTGCCGGATGCCATTGTGGTCAATCCGAACCGGCTCGACGATCTCTCCGGCCTGGGGCATCTCGCCGCCGTCGGCCTCGTGTTCATGACCATCGTTGCGGTCAATCGCGTGCTGCGCGCGCGCGGGTTCTGGACCGACACGCGGCCGGAGCCTGACTTGCTCGGCTGGCTCGACATCGTTGCGCTCGGCACCGTTGCCGACGTGGTGCCGCTCAAGGGGTTGAACCGCGCTTTCGTCGCCAAAGGGTTGCTGGCGCTGCGCCGTCGCGACAACGTCGGGCTGACGGCGTTGATGGACGTGGCGAGGCTGTCTGGCCCGCCCGAGCCGTTTCATCTGGGCTTTCTGCTGGGACCGCGCATTAACGCCGGCGGCCGCATCGGCCGCGCCGATCTCGGGGCGCTGCTGCTGCGCACCGATGATCCGGTCGAGGCGGGACGGATCGCGGCGGAGTTGGACCGCCTCAACACCGAGCGGCGCGCGATGGAAGTTTCAATGCTGGCGGAAGCGGAGGCCGAGGCGCAGACCGCGCTCGGTATCGAGGAGAAGGGCGCGGTGGTGGTGACGGCGGC
>JAPLPD010000124.1 GCA_026400395.1 Alphaproteobacteria bacterium
GAGCCGAGGAACGTCCGAGTCCGATTCACCCGCTGGGTGCGCCATGATCGCCTCGCTCGATCCAGGATAAGGTGCTGATGCCTATATCTGAATCGGCGTGAGCGTTGCGGAAATCAGAGCGTCATCCGGGGAATGCGGGTTGAAACGATGCCGTCTCCGATCGGATCGGAAAGGCCGGCGAACACGATTGGAATGGTTTCGGTCGCTTGCTTGAAAGCGCGCGCCGTCGGCGTGTTGGTGGCGAGGATCGCATCAGGCGCGAAACCGACCAGTTCAGCGGCTTGGGAAGTGATGCGGGCGGCGTCGCTATTGCCCAACCGGACATCGAAGGTGACGTTACGCCCTTCATGCCAGCCAGCTTCGGCAAACCCCTTTCGAAAGGCATCGACGTAGGTTCGCGTTGTCGGGTTGTCGGCGTTGCCCGCCAGGACCGCGACGCGCTTCAGAGTTCCGGACTGCTGCGCGTGCGCCGCAAACGGCCACACGGCAGCCGCGCCACTGAGTAGCGTCACAAACTCACGCCTCTTCATTCAATTACCTCGTCGGCGCGGGCAAGGAGTGTTGGCGGGATGGTGAGGCTGAGAGCACGAGCGGTCTTGAGGTTGATAACCATCTCGTACTTCGTCGGTGCTTGCACCGGCAGGTCGGCCGGCTTTTCACCCTTGAGGATGCGGTCGACGTAGCCGGCGGCGCGTCGAAACTGATCGACCTGGTCGGGACCATAAGAAATGAGCCCACCAGCGCCTGCGAAGAAACGCTCGGGATAAACAGCGGGCAGCCGGTGCGCGGCGGCCTGCTTGATGATTAGATCGCGATGAACCGTTGCCAGGCTTCCCGAGGCCACGATAAGCCCGCTGTTGGCTGAGCTCGCGAAGGCGGCAACGGAGCTTTCAATCTCGGACGGATCGCGCACGCTGATCGGGCTGACCTCCACCCCGAACGAAGATGCGGCAGACTGAATGGTGCCAAGTTGGCCAACCCCAGCGGGGGAGTTGGCGTCCCGCAAGACGGCCACTCGCGTAATGCTCGGCGCCATCTCTTTGAGAAATTCGAGCCATTTCCCGCTCATGGCGTATTCGAAATTCATGAAACCCGTGGCGTTGCGGCCTGGCCGCGACAGGCTATCAACAAAGCCGGCGTCGATCGGATCGGTGCTGACCGGGAACACGATCGGCACGGTGCGTGTCACCTGCATGATAGTTGCCACGCTGGTTGCGCCGTGCGCCAGGACCACGTCAGGCGCGAGCGCCACCAGCTCTGTCGCGTGCCACCGAATTTCAGCGGCATTGGACGTGGTCCAGCGGGTGTCGATCCGCACGTTGCGGCCGTCGGTCCAGCCCAATTGCGCCAATGCTTGATAGAATGCTCCGACACGCACCTGGAATTGCGCATCGTCAGCTGTTGCCGGCAGTAGCACACCAACGAGACGCACGCGGTCTGTCTGTTGTGCGCGCGTGCCTAGCGGAAATCCAGCCACCGCCGCACCGCTCAGTACACCGAGAAATTCTCGCCGCCTCATACTCGCCCCTCAAGCTCAGGAGGCGTCATGGTATCGGCTCAAACGAGCACCTTGATAGGGGCCAAACTGGCTTCGCTAGTGCAATAGGGTATGCTGCCCATGTCCGCAGTGGGTCATAGGCGGAAATACTCAGCCTGAGTCTATGTTTTCCGCTTTGCCCCCAAGAGCCGACATTGACGGGCAGGTCAGAATTCTACCAGCGGTGTGGTGCGCCATAGACCATCCGGGTGACGCGAACCCGGTGCCCGTAAGCGAGCCAGTTATAGCGCCGATGTAACGAGGGCCGAGCCGTTCGGTCCCTCCGTGGTTGCCTTATTCCGCCGCTTTGCGCGTAGGAAAGTCGGTGGTAGCGTTTCGGTGGTCGCCGTGGGCAGATTCGATCTTTTGTGCCCCCAGCGTGCCCCTGAGGGTTTGTAGGGCGGTTGCAGCCCCTCAGGAAAGCACCAAAAGTGCCGCAAAACGGGGATAACTAGGCGAGACCTAGAAGGCCCCACATTGAAAGGAGGTGATCCAGTGTCTCATTGTCTATCGCCGCAGTCACCGGCATCCCTGAGCTGGATCCTCGCCTCTACCGAGGTTCGCGCCGCGTGACCTGATTGTCACGGTTCCGCGGCTAAGCTTGCCTCAGTGCAAGCTTCCGCCGGACTGCGGTCTGACAATGGAAGGGCTGCCCGCGAGGGCGGCCCTTCTTTTATGATGGATGCACGATGAACGACACGGGCGCGGCGAAGCCGATCGAAATCTACGTGGATGCCGACGCCTGTCCGGTGAAGGCCGAGGTCTACCGGGTCGCAGAGCGGCATGGGCTCAAGGTCCATGTGGTGAGCAACAGTCCGATCGCGGTGCCGCGCGAGCCGTGGATCGAGCGCGTCGTGGTCGGCGCCGGCATGGATGTTGCCGACGACTGGATCGCCGAACGGGCCGGCGCGGGCGACATCGTCATCACCGCCGACATTCCGCTGGCGAGCCGCGGCGTGAAGGCGGGCGCCGCCGTGATTGCGCCGAACGGCAAAGTCTTCGACCAGGATTCGATCGGCATGGCGCTGGCGACGCGCAATCTGCTGCATGAGTTGCGCGGGTCGGGCGAGATCACCGGCGGGCCCCGGCCGTTCGCGCCGCGCGACCGCTCGGAGTTCCTGTCCGCGCTCGACCGGGCGATTCAGCGGATCAAGCGGCGGAACACGCAACGCTAAAAATTCAACCGCTTTGACGTGCGACACAGCGCGCTGCGACCGATCGTCCCGCCCATATTGATGCGCGCGCCTGCGCCCGGACAATCGTCACCCGGTACTCAAACAGGGGCGATGCAATGACATTCATTAATGGCACGGCGCGAATTCTCATTGTCTACCTGATCTGCATGTTCGCGGGTCAGGCGATCGCAGTGGGCATCGGCCTGCTGATCGATCCGTATTCCAAGACCGCCGCGCTCGCGACCTTCATCCCGCTCTACTACGCGATGTACTGGGTGGCTTGGCGGGTGGCGCTGTTCATCGCCGACCGCTCGCCGGACGCGACGTCGGTCGCGGCCCGCGGCGAGGGTGGTCCCGGCGCCCGGGCTGCGACCTGGCTGCTGGCGCCGGCGGTGTTGGCGCTCGATCTCGCCGATTGAGCCGCGCACCGGCGCGTCTGAAAAACGAGCCTCGCGGCGGGATCCGCCGCGGGCGGCGTGTTAGGCTCCTCATTCCCGATCAGATTGCCCGGCGCCAACGGCCGGGCCGGGATCGCAGGGGTTAGCGCCATGAGAAAGCTATTGATCGCCGCCGCACTCGGCATTGCCGCGGTGGGCTTATCCGCTGGCACGCGTGCGCAAGCCGCGGGCCTCGAGCGGCTCTACATCCTCAATTGCGGAGAGGGCACCGCCGGCGATATTTCGCGCTGGTCGCCCGGTGTCAACGAAGGCAAATCGATGCCGTTCGTCGATAACTGCTATCTGCTGAAGCATTCATCCGGCTGGATGATGTGGGACACCGGATTGAGCGACGCCATCGCTGCCCTGGCCGGGGGCCAGAAGCCCGCCGACCCGAAGGCGACGCACTGGTTCCGCCCGAAGACGCTGGCGAGCCAGCTCGAGCAGCTCGGGGTGAAGCCGTCCGATATCAAGTTCGTGGCGGTGTCGCATACGCATCCCGACCATGCCGGCAATGTCGAGATGTTTCCGCAAGCCATGCTGCTGGTGCAGAAGGCCGAATACGAGTGGCCCAACCCGCTTGGCGTTGGCCGCTTCAAGCCCGAGCATCCGGTGACCAAGCTCGAAGGCGACAAGGATGTGTTCGGCGACGGCAGCGTGACCATCATCGCGACGCCGGGCCACACACCGGGGCACCAGTCGCTGCTGGTCAAGCTGCCCAAGACCGGCGCACTGCTGCTGTCTGGCGATGCGGTGCATTTCCAGTCGAACTGGGACAACCGCGGCGTTCCGGCCGGCAACACCGGACAGGATCAGACCCGCGCCTCAATGCAGAAAATGGCGGAAATCATGACCAAGGAAAAGGCCACGCTTTGGATCAACCACGACAAGGCGCAGCGCGACAGCCTGAAGCTGTCGCCGGCATTCTACGAGTAGCAGGCGCTAGGCGCGCTCGATCCCGCAATACTTCGACAGCGTGACGGCGAGGCCGAGCAGCGCCTCGTCGCCGCCGGCCCAGCCGATGAACGAAAGCCCAACCGGGCATCCGGCCGCGGTGCCGGCCGGGATCGACACCTGCGGCAGGCCGCCGAGGCCGGCGATGCAGGTCAGCCGCATCACGCGGGTGCGATAGGAATCGAGCTCGGCCGCCGGGGTGTCGAGCTTCGGTGCGATGCAGGGCGCGCTCGGCAGCGCCACGACAGTGCCGGGCGCAATCAGCGCGTGGATTTGCTCCCGCGCCCCGGCGTGGGTTTTTCGCGCCGCGTCGACCTCGGCCGCGGTGATCTTCGAGGCGGCCTCCATGCGCTCGGCGACGCCGGGCCCGAAGCGCGGATGCTTTTCCTGCACAAAGCGTCCGTAGACCTGCCAGATTTCGTAAGCCTGGATGATGCGCACGAGGTCGCGCCAGCCGTCGAGCCCATCCGGCGCGACGCGAATGGGTTGCGGCTTCGGCAGCGCGCCGGCCATCGCCGCCAGCGTCTCGTTGAGCAAGCTCGCGACGGCGGCATCCGCCTCGGCAAAGCCGTCGTCGGCGATCAGCAGCCGCTGGACCGGTTGAGCGTTCGCCGCCCCGTCCAGCAGCACGCCGCCGACCTTGCGGAACACGCCCGCGCTCGCCGCCAGCCAGCCGATGGCGTCGAACGACGGCGCCATGTCCATGATCCCCCGTGTCGCCACGCGGCCGTGGGTGGTGCGGATGCCGTAGAGCCCGCAAAGGGAGGCCGGGATGCGCACCGAGCCGCCGGTGTCGGAGCCGAGCGCGAAGTCGCAGGCGCCCGCCGCCGCTGCTGCTGCCGAGCCGCTCGACGAGCCGCCGGGGATGCGCCCGGGCGCGCGGATGTTCGCCGGCGTACCGTAGTGCGCGTTGATGCCTGCGACGCTGTAGAAGAATTCGTCACAGATCGTTTTGCCGGTGATGGTTGCGCCGGCGTCGAGGAGCTTCTGCACCGCGCCGCAGTGCTCCTTCGCAGGCTCCGCGTTGGCGAGCCAGTCCGGATTGCCGCCGCCGGCGCGCTCGCCGGCGATGCCGTACATGTCCTTCACCATGGCGCTCAGTCCGGCCAGCGGGCCATGGCCGGCGCCCTTCAGCGGCGCCTTCAGATCGTGCGGGACGAGAAAGCCGCTCACGTGGCGGCCTTCTGAGTGCCGAGATACCAGTCGAGAATTTTCTCGCCGCTCCAGCAGGCGACGCCTGGCTTCGACAGGATTTCCTCGAAGGTGCGCTCGACGTGCTTGATGCGATGGGTCTGGCCGGCGAGGAACGGATGCACCGCGATCGACATGATTTTCGCGCGGCCCTTCGATTCCTCGTACAGGCAGTCGAACGAGTCCATCGCACGGCGGTAGAACTCCTCCGACGGATGGCTCTGCAGCACCATCATGACGATGTCGTGCAGTTCGAAATTGTAGGGCAGGGCGACCACGGGCTTGTGCGTGGTCTTGAGCGTCACCGGCTCGTCGTCGAGCACCCAGTCGCCGATGTATTCGATGCCGGCCTGCGACAGATAATCGAGCGTGTCGAAGGTCTGCGTAAGCCCCGGACCGAACCATCCGCGCGGCGGCCGTCCCCAGAACTTGCCGACGATATCGATGGCTTTCTTGATGTCATCGAGTTGGTTCTCGACCTTGTGCATCGGGATCTGGTCGTAGCCGTGGGCGTTCAACTCCCATCCCGCATCGGCCACCGCCTTGATGACCGACGGATACGCCTCGCAGGCGCGCCCGTTGACGGTGACCGTCGGCGTCATCTTCAGCCGTTCGAACACGTGCTTCAACCGGCCGAAGCCGACCCGCATGCCGTACTCGTGCCAGCTCCAGTTCGGATGGTCGGGCAGCATCGGCTGGCCCTGCGGCGGTGTGATCACCATGCGGGCCATCGGCCGCGAGATGTCCCACTGTTCGAGCGACATCAGCGGCCACAGGATCAGGCGCAGGCCATCCGGCAGCTTCAGCGGCGGACGGTTTTCGACCGTGGAGAAGGCGAGGCGCTCGTGCGGTTGCATGGTTTGTCCCGGCGGTGGATGGCGAAGCGAGGGTGTCGCGGGAAGTCCGGCCTGTCAAACCTTGCGCTGGCGCGATTGTGGGTCCTCGAATAGCATCGCACGGCAATCATTCAGCGGGAGGCGATCGTGAAGGCCAGTGTGTTCGCGGCGACCATAGGATTATCTTTACTCATGACCCAGGCTGCCCAGACTGCCGAGATCAACGCCTTCGTCACCGGCGCGGCGCGGCGCGCCTATGACACGCTCGCCCCGCGGTTCGAGAAGGCCACCGGACACAAGCTCGTCACCACGTTCGAACTGCCTCTTGCGCTGGTCAAGAAGATCGACGCGGGCGAGCCGTTCGACGTGATCATCCTGTCCTATGACGTCGAAGGGCTGGTCAAGGAGGGCAAGGTCGCGGCCGACTCGCGGACGGTGTTCGGCCGCATCGGGATCGGTGTCGCGGTCCGCACCGGCGCGCCGAAGCCGGACTTCAGCACCGTCGAGGCGTTCAAACGCTCGCTGCTCGCGGCAAAATCGATCGCCACATCTGGCGAAGGAAGCAGCGGGCGCTACGTCGCCTCGCTGCTGGACAAGCTCGGCATTGCCGATCAGGTGAAGCCGAAAATAAAATCGGGGGGCTCCGGCACCTCGGCGATACTGGTTTCGCAAGGCGAGGTCGATTTCGTGGTGTCTGGGCTGCCGCCTCTGGTCGGCACGCCCAACATCGAATGGCTCGGCTATCTGCCGCCCGAGATCAACAGCTGGCTTGCCTTCACCGGCGGGGTCGGTTCCAAAGCCAAGGAGGCGGAGGCCGGACGTGCGCTATTGAAGTTCATGACGACGCCGGAGTCGCTTGCCGTTTGGAAAGAGAACGGCCTGGAGCCGGTTCAGTAGGTGGCTGACGTCGACGTCCTGATCGCCGGCGCAGGGCCGGCCGGTATGGTGCTGGGCTGCGATCTGGCGCGCCGCGGGGTCGCGGTGCGGATCGTCGAAGCCAACGCCGCGCCGCCCGATCACCGCTCCGGCTCACGCGGCAAGGGGATCCAGCCGCGCACGCTGGAGGTCTATGACGATCTCGACATCATCGGCGAGGTGCACGCGGCAGGCGGCGCCTACTTGCCGGCGATGGCTTGGGACGGGCCAAAGCCGCTCGGCCCCTCGAAATTCCATCGCATCGAACGCCGCGATCCGACCCCCGACGTGCCCTATCCGAGCATGTGGATGCTGCCGCAGCCGCGGGCGCTCGGCATTTTGCGCACGCGCCTGGCCGGGCTCGGCGGGCGCGTCGAGTTCGGCACCCGGGTTTTGTCGTTCGAGCAGGACGCCGACGGCGTCACCGCCAAGCTGCAGCACCCGGACGGCCGCGTTGAAACCGTGCGCGCGCGCTATCTCGCCGGCTGCGACGGCGCGCGAGGGGTGGTTCGCGCCGGCAGCGGCGTGGAGTTCAAGAGCGAGACCATCGACCCGCACCCGATGATCACCGCCGATGTGGTGGTCGAGGGATTGGAGCGCACCCATTGGCATATGTGGGACGCGGCGACCGGTGGGGCGCTCTGGCTCGGACCGCTGGTGCAGACCAATGCGTTCCAGCTCTACGCCAAGTTCGAGGATGCGGAGCCGGACCTTTCGTTCGAGGGCTTGAGCAAGCTGGTGCGCGAGCGCACCGGCCGTCCCGAACTGGAGGTGACCGAGGTGTTGTACGCCTCGCACTTCGGCTCGCGGGCCGGGCTTGCCAATCGTTTCCGCGCGGGGCGCGCCTTTCTCGTCGGTGATGCCGCGCATGTCCATCCGCCGGCCGGCGGGCAGGGCATGAACACGGCGGTGCAGGACGCCTACAACCTCGGCTGGAAGCTTGGCCAGGTGCTGCGCCATGGCGCGCCGCAGGTATTGCTCGATACTTATGAGGAGGAGCGGTTGCCGGTCGCGGCGCAACTCCTCGAATTCGTCGTGCAGATGCACAAGGACTGGCTCGGCACGGCGAAGGACAAGGAGGAGCCGCGCAAGGGCGAGCACATGCAGCTCGGCCTCAACTACCGCGGCGGGCCGTTGTCGCTCGACGAGCGCGCGGTGGCGGGCGAGGGCATCACCCGCGCCGGAGACCGCGCGCCGGACGCAACGCTCAAGGATGGCACCGGCGCAACAGTGCGGCTGTTCGACCTGTTTCGGGGGCCGCATTTCACGCTGCTGGCGTTCGATGGAGCCGAGATGCCGACGCTGGGGTCGCAGTATGGCGACGCGTTCAACGTGTATCGCATCGTCCGCCCGGACGGAGCGGGCGGCGGGGCGATGGTCGACAGCGAGGATCAGGCGCACCGCATTTACGGCGGCGGGCTGATCCTGGTGCGGCCCGACGGCTATCTCGCCTACACCGGGCCAAGCGGCGGCCCCGGGCTGCAAGCCTATCTCAACGACTTCTTCGGCTGAGCCATCGGCCGTGCGGCGATTGTGCGCGTAACCTGGAAACGCGCCGGGCAAGCGTCTAACCTGGGACATCGGAATGGGAGAATGGATATGACACGTTGGGTGGCCGGGATCGGTTCCGCGCTTGCGGTGATGCTGACGCTGTCGGGCGGCGCAGGGGCGCAGGATTATCCGAACCGGACGGTCCGGATCATCGTGCCGTTCCCGGCGGGTGGTACCGCCGATGCCATGCCGCGCATCGTCGCGGACTTCCTGACCCGGAAATGGGGGCAGTCCGTCATCATCGAGAACCGCGCCGGTGCCGGCGGCAATATCGGCGGCGAGGCGGCGTTCAAATCCGATCCGGACGGCTACACGCTGTTTGCCGCGCCGCCGCCGCCGCTCGTCATCAACCAGAATCTCTATCCGAAGCTGCCGTTCGATCCGTTGCAGTTCATCCCGCTTGCGGTGATGGGGAAGGTGCCGAACGCCATCCTGACCAACTCGCCGCGCTTGAAGGATGCGAAGACCGTCGCCGACTTCGTCGCTTTCGCCAAGGCCAACCCGGGCGTGCTCAATTCGGCGACGCAGGGCATCGGCACCACCGCGCATCTGACGTCGGAGTTGTTCCAGCAGATGGCGGGCGTCAAGTTCCAGCACATCCACTATCGCGGCTCGGCGCCGGCGGTGCAGGATCTGGTCGCCGGCAACGTGGATGTCGCCTTCGACAACATCGGGGCGGCCGGCTCGCTCATTCGCGCCGGAACGATCCGTGTGCTGGGCGTCGCGACCGAGAATCCGATTGCCTCGCTGCCGGGCGTGCCGACGGTGAAGGCCACCGTGCCGGGCTTCGTGGTGGTGACCTGGTTCGCGCTGGTCGCGCCGCCGAAGGTGCCACAGGCGATCGTCACCAAGCTGCACGCCGATATCAACGAGGCACTCAACGATCCCGAGGTGAAGAAGCGGCTGGAAAACCTGTCGGCTGAGGTGGCGACCGTGTCGCTCGCCGAAACGGCCGCTTTCTTCAAGGCCGAGGTCGAAACCTGGTACACGGTGATCAAGCAGGCGAACGTCAAGGTCGAGCAATAGGCCCGGATGGGTGACAGCCGGTTTGCAGGCGCGCTATGAAGGCGCGCCATCATGTCAGCCCCCACCGATTCCATCGCTGCGACGCAGCCCGCGCTGCTCAAACACCGCTCTTTCGTGGCCTATTGGTGCGCCCGCACGGCGACCAATGGCGCCTACCAGATGCAGGCGGTGGCGGTCGGCTGGCAGATCTATGAGCTGACCGGCAGCGCCTTCGATCTTGGTCTCGTGGGCCTCGTGCAGTTCTTTCCTGTGGTGGTGCTGGGTCTGCTGATCGGCCACATCGCCGACCGTTATGACCGCCGCGTCGTGGTCGGAACCTGCCAGGTGATCAAGGCGCTGGCGGCGGCGGCCTTCGCGTTCGGCACGCTCGGCGGATTTCTCAGCCGCGACGTGATGCTGGCGATCCTGTTCGTCAGCGGCACCGCGCGGGCGTTCGAGACGCCGACGATGCACACGCTGGTGCCGGGGATCGTGCCGCCCGAACTTTTGCAGCGCGCGATCGCGGCTTCGTCCACGGCGGGCCAGACCGCGATCATCTGCGGACCGGCGGTCGGCGGCCTGCTCTACGTGTTCGGCGCGAGCATGGTGTATTTCACCTGCGCGGCCGTATTCGTGCTGGCGGCGATCCTGATCAGCCTGATGCAGATGCAGAGCACACCGCCTGACAAGAAGCCGGTGACCGTCGAAGCGGTGTTCGCGGGGTTCCGCTACATCCGCCAAAACAAGATCGTGCTCGGTGCGATCTCGCTCGATCTGTTCGCAATGCTGCTGGGCGGCGTCACCGCGCTGCTGCCGATCTACGCCAAGGACGTGCTGGCGACCGGCCCATGGGGGCTTGGCCTGTTGCGCTCGGCGCCGGCGATCGGAGCGCTGGCGATCTCGGTGTGGTTGGCGCATCACCAGATCCAGCGACGCGTCGGTCACGTGCTGTTCATCGCGGTGGCGGCGTTCGGCGCCGCCGCCGTGGCATTCGCATTCTCGACCTCGATCGTCGTGTCGATCCTGGCGCTCGCGGTGTATGGGGCGGGCGACGCGGTGAGCGTGGTGATCCGCCATTCGCTGGTGCAGACGCGCACGCCACACGAGATGCTCGGCCGCGTGCTGGCGGTCAATTTCATGTTCACCGGCACCTCCGGCACCTTGGGCGAGTTTCGCGCCGGCGCGGTCGCAGCTTTGTTCGGAGCGTTCACATCGGTGCTGGTCGGCGGGGTGGGGGCCGTCGTGGTGGCGCTGCTGTGGATGAAGCTGTTCCCCGAACTGCGCCGGGTCGATACGATCCAGTCGCTGATGGGCTCGATGTGTCAGTTCACGTTGCGGCCCGACGCTCTGGAATGGCAGATCGGCCGCCGCAGCGGCCGCATCGGCTATGCGACGGTTCGCGCCGTGCGGCTCTCGTACCGGCCGGTCACGATGCAATCGCACCGCTTCATCACCGAGATATGGTCGCCCGGCAATCCGAAGATTCAGATCGTGTCGGCGTCCTGGCGCAGCATCGTTGAGCAGGAGCGGCTCGACAAAGCCTATTCCGATTTCGTCGCCGAGTTGCACCGGCGGCTCGCCGCGAGCGGCGGCGACGCGCGTTTCTCGATCGGGCTGCCGGCTGCGACCTATTGGGTCGGCATCCTGATCTTCAGCGCGGTTCTGATCGCCACCGGCGGGCTGGTCTATCGCGCGGCGAACACGCTGCAATGGGGCGCGACCGCGGTGGTTGCGATCTTTTTCATGGTGTTTGCTTACCAGCTCGGCACGTATTTCTACCGCAACCGGCCGGGCCGCTATCGTCCCGACGCTATTCCAGCCGGTGTGCTGCCGGGCTAGGGATACTCATCCACACGTCGTTGGGGATGCCGCTCTTACCCTGGTAGCGGGCATTGGTTAGCGCGTTCTGGATGTCGGCTAAGTGCCGATTTTGTTGCAGTAGTCGGCGATCAGCAGAGCGTGGCGCTATCGGTAGTGGTTTGGGCTGCCGCCCGCTCCATTGAGAGCGACTGCTTTGACGCTTCGATACCGACGCCAGCAACGGCTATGCCCCACAGGCGGCGACTGCTGGCGGCGGTCGA
>JAPLPD010000193.1 GCA_026400395.1 Alphaproteobacteria bacterium
CGCCAGACGCGGCCCTACGGGCGCACGCCGCCGCTGCTGGGGCGCCTCCGGTCGGGCTCCGCCCTCCCTTCGTCACCCCAGCAGCGGCGCATTCTCATCCTGATTGTCGCGGGATTCTCACCTTGATTGTCGCGCCGCATCACACGTTGCGAGAATTTTACGCGGAGTGCCAGCATCGGATTTGCCAGTCGAGCAAGTCAACAATTTTGAGTTTTCAATCAATCTAAAGACCGCCAAAATGATTGGAGTGACCCTACCTACTTCGATCCTTCTGCGCGCCGACGAGGTGATTGAGTGAGACGGCGCGAATTCATCACTCTGCTCGGCGGTGCCGCAGCTTGGCCGCAGCTTGCAGACGCCCAGCCGGCGAAAATGCCAGTGATCGGAGTCCTCAGCGGATCGACCGCCGAACTTTCTCAGCAGGAACTCATTTCGTTTCGTCAAGGTCTGAGCGAAACGGGCTATGCCGAAGGCCGCAATGTGGTTGTCGAATACCACTGGGCGCAGAATCAGCAGGATCGTCTTCCGGAGTTGGCGGCTGATTTCGTGGCCAAACAAGTGAATGTAATCGTCACTCTCGGCGGAAGCCCTTCGGGGATCGCGGCTAAGGCTGCCACCAAGTTCATTCCGATTGTTTTCGTGACCGGCGACGATCCGGTTCGTCTCGGTCTCGTCGCCAGTCTCAATCGACCTGGGGGCAATGTCACGGGCATAAGCTTCATCACCACCGCCTTAGGGACGAAGGGGCTGGAAATCCTGCTCGAACTGATGCCCAAGGCCTCGCTCATCGGGCTGCTGGTGAATCCTAATTTCCCCGACGCCGAAGTTCACATGAAGGAGTTGCCCACGGCGGCACGCAGGATCGGGCAGCAGACTGTGGTTGTTGCCGCCAGCACCGAGCGTGAGATCGACGCCGCCTTCGAAACCCTGGTCCGGCGGCGGGTGACTGCACTGCTTGTTACCGCCGATCCCTTCTTCGGCCGGCGGCGCGGCAGCTAGTGGCGTTGGCGGCCCGCCACGTGATCTCTACGATCTACTCGCGGCGCGAGTATGCGACGGCGGGAGGCCTGATCAGTTACGGCGCGAGCTTCACCGAAGCTCATCGCCAAGTCGGTGTGTACACTGGCCGGATTCTTCACGGCGCCAAGCCTGACGATCTGCCGGTCATGCAGCCGATGCGGTTCGAGCTGGTGATCAACCTTAAGACCGCCAGGGGGCTCGGCCTCACCGTCCCGCCCACGCTTCTAGCCCGCGCCGACGAGGTGATCGAATGAGACGGCGGCAGTTCATCGCGCTGCTCGGCGGTGCAGCGGTAGCGTGGCCGGTGACTGCGCGGGCGCAGCAGGCGGCGATGCCGGTGGTTGGATTTCTCCGCAGCTCGGCGCGGGCCGACGCCCCGCATCTCTTGACGGCTTTGCGGTTGGGCCTAAAGCAAGCGGGCTTTGTCGAAGGTCAAAACGTCATCATTGAAGAGCGCTATGCGGATAACCAACAGATTCGATTGTCCGCTCTCGTAGGCGAACTCGTCCGTCAACCAGCTGGCGTAATCATCGCTAACACGGCTGCTGCTTTCGCGGCCAAGGGCATTACGAATTCGGTGCCCATATTGTTCGCTACCGGAAGCGATCCGATCCGCGATGGTTTGGTGGGAAGTCTCAACCGGCCGGGTGGCAACCTAACAGGCGTGGTATTTTCCTCCGGAGTGCTCGGGGCCAAGCGCCTGGAAACATTTCGCCAGTTTGTACCTAAGGCTACAAAGATAGCTGTTCTGGTGAATCCGGACAATCTGGAGACCGAGGCCGAACGCAACGAGATCATTTCGGCAGCAAAGGCTATCGGCGTGGAATTGGTTATCGCCGATGTGCATCGCGAACCCGAAATCGACGAGGCGTTAAACAGCTTCACCGCGCACGGCGCGAATGCTCTACTGGTCGGCTCGGCCGCGTTCTTGAATTCGTATCGGAGTAAAATCGTTACCTTGGCGACCCATTACAAGCTGCCGTCCTGCTTTTCGCTACGCGAGCCGGTCGCGAGCGGCGGGCTGATTAGTTACGGTAGTAGCATAACCGACGCTTATCGCCAGATCGGCGTCTACGCTGGCCGAGTCCTCAAGGGCGAGAAGGTGGCCAATCTGCCGGTGATGCAGTCGTCGAAGTTTGAACTAGTGATCAATCTAAAGACAGCGAAGTTGCTAGGGTTGGAATTCCATCCGCAGCTTCTCGCTACCGCCGACGAGGTCATCGAATAGCGAAGCTTGTTGCTGCGGTGTATGAGTCCGTTCATGGCAGATTTTGTTGCAGAAGTGATTTGAAGGTTTTGGCGAACAGTGATTCCGTCGTCCTGAGACGATCTGCTGCGGAGGCGGACGATGATGGGGCGGCTGAAGCGCGAACAGGAGCAACTGTTCTATTCGTTCTGCC
>JAPLPD010000007.1:0-3771 GCA_026400395.1 Alphaproteobacteria bacterium
TGCGGCGATGAAGGCCGATCCGGTCAAGGCATTGGCGGACAAGGATCTGACTGCCGAAGAGCACAACGCGCTGATTGCAGGCGATGTCGGCAAGCTTTTTCGCTTGGGCGCCAATGCGTTCCTGATGGCCTACCTGGCGCGATTCGAAGTCTGCGGGCTCAATGTCGAAATCTACAATCAACGTATGCGCGCGGAAAAAATCGATGAGTTGGGCCGACCGGCCGCGTGATCGAGACGACGGCGCCGAACCGGGGTCATGCGCGTACGTGCCCACCATCGACGTAGATCGTCTGACCGGTGATCATGGCGGCATCGTCGCTTGCGAGAAATGAGAGCGTTCCGATCAGATCCTCGGGCACCATCACACGCTTGATCGATTGATGGCTGGAGGCGATGGCGAATTCGTCAACGTTCTCCGGTCCGCCAGGCTTGACGTCGCGCCCGGCCGTTCCGGGCGTCCGCGTGAGCCCCGGCGCAATTGCATTGACGGTGACGCCATATTCGCCGAACTCGCTCGCCAGCGCGCGGCTGAGGCCGATAATGCCGCCCTTGCTCGAGATATAATGTGAAAATCCCGTCAAGTTCAGGGCGAACGTGTCCGATGCCTGATTGACGATCCGCCCCCAGCGCCGCTCGCGCATGCCGGGCCAGAACGCCTTGATGATCAGGAATTGGGAGTCGAGGTTGATCGACATCACACGACGCCAATCCTCGAAGGTGATGTCGTCGAACTTTTGAACCGGATAGATGCCGGCATTGTTTACGACAATGTCGCAGCGGCCGAAGCGCGCTTGCGTTTGGCGCGCTAAATCGTCGATCTCGGAAGGTTGGCCGACGTCGCAGCGCACCGCAAGGGCCTGGCGGCCAGTGGCGTTGACCAGTTCAACGGTCGCATCTGCGGCCTGTCGGTCCACTACCACGACGTCCGCGCCGTCTTCGGCCAGCCGCTTGGCATAGGCTTGGCCAATTCCCATTGCCGCCCCGGTCACGAGTGCGACCCGTCCGATCTGGCCACGTGCCATGTTGGTTCTCGCTCTTGCGTCAGTTACTCGTGATTTCGGGACAGCGGCCGCTCACGCTTGCCGCCGGTACGGTTTCCGCAGACCGGCCTGCTCCATCAAGGGAATGACCTTACTGCCGAATCGATCTACCATTTCCAGCGGTTCCAGTGCCGTCATCATCAAGCCGTCAAGCCCGGCGCGCGATAACCGGTCGATTTTGTCCAGGATCATGTCCGGCGTGCCGACTAGACCGTAGCCACCGCCGGCTGCCCAGTTGCGCGACATGTTGATCATCTGCTCAGGCCGTAAGGTTTTGGCGTCTTCCCCAATTTCCGCCACCCAGGTGTCGATCCAAGGCTTGTCGGCATGTTGTTCGGCGTAATAACGCAGGTAGTCGCTAGCTTCCTTTTCGGTGTCGCCGACGACCACATAGCCGTGAGTCCAGACTTGCATCTGGCGCTTGTGCTCTTTCTCGGCTGTCGTTTTGTAGCCAGCGATCATCGTGCGCCAATCGTCTTCGCTGCCGCGCATATGCGTGAAGGCGATATCGGCGTGACGGCAGGCGAAGGCGCGCCCGCGATCCGAGATGCCCGCGTTGACAAGAGGTGGATTCGGCATTTGCAGCGGTTTCGGCCAGGACAGGCCCTGCACCACCTTGTGGAACTTGCCATCATGGTCGAACTCCTTTTCGGATGACCAAAAGCGCTTCATCACGTCGATGAATTCCTCGGTGTGATCGTAACGGGTGACGTGGTCCTCGATACCAAGGCCAAATTGATTGAACGCCGTCTTGCTCGACCCCGCAACGACGTTCAGTCCGGCTCGGCCGCCGCTGATATGGTCGATGGTGGCCGTGGCCTTGGCGACAAAAGCCGGCGTGGTGAACTGCGTATGGAAGGTCGCAATCACCGCCGGATAGGTCGAGATCGCGCTGATCGCCGAGCACCAGGTAAAGGTTTCATATTCGCGATGCGCGCGATGCTTCGGGTTGTCATTCATCGGGCCACGCCAGCCGGCAAAGGAGACGATGGCTTCAAGCCCATACCGGTCGCAGAGGCCCGCAAGCGCCCGCGCGTTTTCCCAGGTCGGAACATATTTCTCCGGCGCCGTGGACATCTGCATGATCGAGGCGTTGTGACAGAACAACCCCAGCTTAAATCGGTTGTCATTAAAAATCGGGTTGGTCGCGGTACGGGGGCTGGCCTGATCGAAAGTGGACGCGTCCATCTGCTTTCCCTGTCTGAAAGTAGTTGTGAGCCCCTCGGGGCCAGGAAACGGATTGCCAACGCGCATTGTGGTCAACGCCGCGTCTGTCAGCAAGGCTTCGGCAACTTGCGGCGATGAATGACAGGGCTGCATCGCAACCGTGGATGCAGATTCGTCGATGCGGTGGAGCTTCGGCCGCGCTGGACAATGGTTGCGGTTCGATGTGACACTACACTGGGTTCGCTGCGATGCGAAATGGCCACCGCAGTGCGGCGTGGCGTATGAGTTTTGGGACAATTGCTATGAATGATTTGGTAGCAGCGCCGCACGGCGGTCGCGCGCCTTCGTTTGATCAGCTTTTCGCGGCGGCGAATGAGCTTCTTCCGTTGGTGGAGGCTAGTGCGGACGAAGCGGAGCGGCTCACTCACCAGACCGATCAGGTCATGGCTGGTTTTAAGCGCATTGGTTTGAACGCATTGCTGACGCCGAAGTCCGTTGGCGGCTACGAACTGTCCTATGTGGCCTCCATGCGGATCGTCGAGCGCATGTCCTGGGCCGAGAGCTCGACCGGGTGGTGCCTGATGGTTGTCAGCATCATCGGAGCACAGCTCGGCGCGTTTCTTTCGGATAGCGGAGCGCGCCGGGTCTTTGCGAACGGACCGCATTTTTCCGGAGCGGGGCAAGGCGTGCCGCGCGGCTTCGCGCGCCCTGTTGACGGCGGATATATGGTGAAGGGCGCGTGGAGCTATGGCAGCTCTATTCATCACGCTGAGTGGATCCACTCCGGATGTTTCGTGACTGATGGCCAGAAGATGAAGCTCGACAAGTTTGGCAAGCCGGAGATCGTTCTGGTCCATCATCCCAAGGATGAGATCGAGGTGAAGGGGAACTGGGATGTCCTGGGGCTGAGGGGCACGGGCAGTTACGACTATGCGGTCAAGCAGGGCGAGCTTTTCGTCCCCGCCGACATGTGCTGGATGCTCGACGCACAGCCGCTCCGCGGTGGCATTCAATACTCCGCGGGGATCGTTGCGCTCTCGGCCTGGGGACATACCGGCTGGGCGCTGGGTGTCGGCCGACGCGTGCTGGACGAGCTGAGCCAGATTGCGCGCAAGCGCACCGATGTGTTCGGGCTCCTCGCCAATAGCCCGTCGTTCAAGCAGTCATTCGCGGAGGCCGAAGCCAAGTTTCGGGCGGCCCGCGCGTTCGCCTACAGCGCCTGGGAAGATTTGGATGAGGCCTTCGCGCTAGGGCGGCAGGCAACATTAGAACAAATCGCGTTGATCCGCATGGCGATGCGCCATCTTCACGATGTCATCTCCGAGGTTTCGACATTCGCGCACCGGGCGGCCCGGGGCGTTTCGCTGCATCCGAGCGTCTTGCAACGCTGCTATCGCGACATTCACTCTGGGACTCAGCACATTTTCCTGGCCGATGAGATCGTGCAGGAATGCGGCCGCGTTCTGCTGGGCGGAGCTCCGGAAAATGCCGAGTGGACGATTTTCAACGTGAGAGGCTAGGGCCGGAAGCCTGCCGTGAGCTGCATAATTACGGATTGCGGAAT
>JAPLPD010000007.1:3857-7311 GCA_026400395.1 Alphaproteobacteria bacterium
AGCCTCGAATAGGATCGTGCTTCAGAAAAGCCTAGGCTAGGGGGTAGCAGATGCGACTCGGAATGTTCATGATGCCGGTGCATCCGCCGGATCGCTCGTTCTGGAGCACGCTCGAAGAGGACACCGAGAAATCGCTGTTGGCTGATCGGCTGGGTTTCGACGAGATTTGGCTTGGGGAGCATTTCTCGGCGTCCACCGAGCCGATTCCATCGCCGCTGATGTTTTTCTCTAACCTTGTCCACCGCACCAAGAAGGTCAGATTTGGCACCGCGGTCATCAATCTTCCCAACCATCATCCCGCGATTGTGGCGGCCGAGGCCGCACAGTTCGACCACATGAGCAAGGGCCGCTTCATGCTCGGGATCGGCCCCGGCGGATTGATCTCGGATTTCGAGCTGTTCAAGAAGTCCGATCCCGGCGCGCGAAACCGCATGGTGGTCGAAGCGGTAGACATGATCGAGCGCATCTGGTCGCAGGATCCTCCCTACGATCTCAAAGGTGAGTTCTGGGATATCTCCATCAAGGAAGGGATCAATGCCAAACTGGGTGTCGGTTTCATGCCGAAGCCATATCAGAAGCCCGGGCCGCCGATTTTCATATCCCTCGCCAGCCCCCATTCCTCATCTGCGAAGACCGCTGCGCAGAAGGGCTGGGGAATGATCTCGGCCAACATCATCCCTACCTATTCGGTTCAATCGCACTGGGCCGTTTACAGCGATGCCTGTCGCGCGGCCGGAATCGTTCCCAGCGGCGAAAATTGGCGCGTGGCCCGCAACATGATGGTCTCTTCTTCCGACAGCGAGGCGGAGGACCGTGTGTTCGGCGCCGGCGCGGCCAACAATTACTTTTATAACTACATGCGCGAAGTGCTTAACAGCGTCGGCCTGCTCGTCATCCTGAAACCCCAACCCGACATGCCCGATGCGGAAGCCACCGTCGCGGCCATCACTGCCGAGTGCGTGATCCACGGGTCGCCCAAGACCGTACTCCAAGCTGGTGGCGTTTCGCGATCGGGTCGGTCCGTTCGGCGGTCTCCTGATGACCGGTCTTGACTGGGCCGGCAAGAATCAGGACTGGGAGTCCGAGTCGATGCGGCTTTTGTCGCAAGAGGTCATGCCAAAATTCCGCCAGCACACGATGGTGCAGGCGGCAGAGTAGAGTTCACCAGTTTCGAACACCACCCGACCCAGGAAATCGGAGCGACGCCATGAGCCTTGCCGAAGCCCGGCCGGAAGTTGCGCAGACGATCCCAACCGGCGAAGTGCTTGTGGCACGCGCCCGCGCGCTGGCGCCGAAGCTCCGCGAACGCGCGATCCAGGCGGAGCGCGATCGCAATATACCGCGCGAGAGCATCGAGGATTATCTCGCATCCGGGCTGATTCACACGCTGCAGCCCAAGCGCTGGGGCGGCTACGAATCCGATCACGAAGTTGCTTTCAATATCGCGATCGAACTCGGCAAATCGACCTGCGGCTCATCGGCCTGGTGTTTGAACTATCTGTCTGACCACGCTTGCATGCTGGCGCATTTCCCGGAGGAGGCCCAGCACGATGTCTGGAGCCGCGATCGAGCGGCTTGCATCGCCACCTCGGCTGCGCCGACGGGCAAGGTATCTTTGGCAACTGGCGGCTATCTTCTCGACGGTCGCTGGTCTTGGTGCAGCGGTTTGCGCCATTCCCAATGGATCATGATAGGCGGCTTGGTGCACCGTGAAGGGCAACATCACCCCGATATGCGCCTATTTCTTGTCCCGGTGTCGGAGCTAAAGCAGGAGGATACTTGGTTTTGCGCGGGCCTTCGCGCGACAGGCTCGAACACGTCGATTCTCGATAACGTGTTCGTCCCCGAGCACCGGAGCGTGTCCTTTTCGACCTTGCGCGAGGGTCACTCGCCGGGCTCGGCCGTCAACACCAATCCGATCTATCGCACGCCCTTCATTGCCGTTCACTCCTACGCGTTGCTTGGCCCTGCTCTTGGTGTGGCGCGTGGCGGCTACGAGGATTTCGTGAAATGGACGCGACAGCGCTATCTGACCTACACGCAGCTTGCGATCGCGCAGCATGTGCCGGTCCAGATCAAGGTGGCCGAGGTCGGTGCACAGATCGACGCGGCCGAATTGCTGGCGCGACGTTCGTTCGAGACGGCACGTTCTGATTACACCGGCATATCGATCGAGAAAAGGGCCCTGCTGCGGCGTGACTGGACCTACGCCATGCGTTTGCTTCGTGACGCAATGGATTCCTTGATCAAGATCAGCGGGTCCAGCGGGCTAATGGAGGAAAACTCCATCCAGCGCTGCTGGCGGGATGTGCATGCGATCTCTTCGCACGTGGTGATGAACTGGGACGTGCCGGCTGAGAACTTCGGACGCATGGAGTTCGGCCTTGGTCTCAATCCAACCTATCCCGCATTCTGATCAGGACGACGCTGTCTGGTTATGGCCGACGGTTTGGAGATAAAGAAGCGTTTCATCGAATGAGACCACGTCGGCGTATTTGGCGTTGAGATCAAACAGACTCTGCTCGTGGGCAGCAGCGGAGCGATCGCCGACAGCTTCGCGTACGACCATCGGCCGAAAACCATTTTGCACCGCGTCTACTGCCGTAGCCCGCACGCAACCACTCGTCGTGCAGCCAACGATAATCAGCGTGTCAACGTGTTGATTCATTAGCCGAGGTACGAGATCCGTGCCGAAGAAGCACGATGCATACTTCTTGATCAGTAGACTGTCGGTTGGCCACATATGAAGCCGCGGGTCAATCTCTACGGCCGGTGTCCCGGCCCGCAGAGAGAACGAACCTTTCATCTTGATGCCCCAAAGACCTGCATCTTTGAGATCGGCGTCGTTGTAGATGACGGTCGAAAATATCACGGGGATTCCACGCTCGTGCGCGATGGCGAGCAGCGGCTTCTGAGCTTCGATCTGAGGGTCGAGATTGGCTCCAAGTGGCATCGTGCTGTCGGTAAAACCTTTGAGCATGTCGATGATGAGCAGCGCTGGGTGTTCGCCGAAGCCGATCTTGATGCCAAAGCCGCGCTGACGGAAAAAATCATCGTCATCTTTACCGCTTGTCACGATCACTGCTCCTCAAAGGCGAAACCACAATGGCTAGCCTTCTCTCGATCCTCGTTCCAGCCTAAATATGCATAGCTTGTGCGGCGCGACAATCAGGATGAGAATGCGCCGCTGCTGGGGTGACGAAGGGAGGGCGGAGCCCGACCGGAGGCGCCCCAGCAGCGGCGGCGTGCGCCCGTAGGGCCGCGTCTGGCGGTAACGGCGGTGGGATAAAGGGTCGGTTTGCTCTTTCGAGAGTACCGATTCCTTGCCCGGCCGACATGTCACCGACCACCAGATGAGGCTTTACATGACCTTGCGTCGCAACCATTCGCCGGCCATCGCCGGCGCGAAGGCCGGTTTCAGCACACCAACCGCCTACCGGTTTGAACAGGCTGC
>JAPLPD010000339.1:0-12051 GCA_026400395.1 Alphaproteobacteria bacterium
AGTGGTATCTCTCGACATGGCGTATCGCTCCTTTCGGGGAGGTTCTGGCAGGCTTCGACACCCGCCTCGATACGCCGCCTTCAATCAAACGTCGTCACCCAGATTCCGGCTTAGCTCCGCTAGAGAAGCTGATCCTCAAGGAGGCCGCCTCGGGAAACTGGTAAGCCCCGCCCGCCGTCGTGCCTGCGTGGATTATGTCGTTGCCAAGCATGGCGTCTCCGAGCGCCTTGCGTGTCGGGTTCTTGGCCAGTATCGATCCACACAGCGCAAGATTCCAACGATGCCGGATGATGAGGCGGCTCTGACCGCCGACATCATCGCGTTCGCCACCGAGTACGGCCGTTATGGCTATCGACGGATCGCAGCCATGCTGCGGGACGCCGGGTGGGTGGTGAACGTCAAACGCATCGAGCGGATCTGGCGGCTGGAGGGGCTGAAGGTTCCGCAAAAGCAGCCGAAGCGAGGCCGGCTCGCCGGGTGGGTGGTGAACGTCAAACGCATCGAGCGGATCTGGCGGCTGGAGGGGCTGAAGGTTCCGCAAAAGCAGCCGAAGCGAGGCCGGCTTTGGCTCAATGATGGCTCGTGCATCCGACTGCGGCCGGAGCGGCCGAACCATGTCTGGTCCTACGACTTTGTCGAGGATCGCACCCACAATGGAAGGAAGTATCGCATGCTCAACATCATCGATGAGTTCACGCGAGAATGCCTTGCGATCCGAGTGGACCGAAAGCTCAGGTCGACCGATGTGATCGACGTGCTCTCAGACCTGTTCATCCTGCGCGGAATTCCCGGTCACATTCGCTCCGACAATGGGCCGGAGTTCGTCGCCAAAGCCGTCCGCAAGTGGATTGCAGCCGTTGGAGCCAAGACCGCCTACATCGAGCCTGGCAGTCCATGGGAGAACGGCTATTGCGAAAGCTTCAACTCCAAGCTCCGCGACGAACTGCTCAACGGGGAAATCTTTTACACGCTACAAGAGGCCAAGGTGATCATCGAGACCTGGAGACGGCACTACAACACCGTTCGCCCGCACTCTTCGCTTGGCTATCGGCCACCCGCTCCAGAAGCCATCATGCACGCGCGCCCGGCTTCGCAATCTGGACCGGCTACGCCAGGCGCGCTCTCGCTGGCGCCAAGACCAACCCTAAACTAACATCCCAACCGGACCACTCGATCGGGGCAGGCCAGCCATTCTCGGCGATTCGAAGAAACTGCGGCGCGGACAGCTCGCGGTCGCCATCGGCAATCCGCTGGGCTTCGAGTCTACGGTCACCGCTGGCGTGATTTCCGCGCTCGGCCGCAGCCTGCGCGCGCGGACGGGCCGGTTGATCGAGGACGTGATCCAGACCGACGCCGCGCTCAACCCCGGAAATTCGGGCGGTCCGCTGGTGTCGTCGCGCGGCGAGGTGGTCGGCGTCAACACGGCGGTCATCGCGGGCGCGCAGGGCATCTGCTTTGCCGTCGCGAGCAACACCGCGCAATTCGTGCTGGGCGAGATCCTGCAGCTTGGCCGGGTGCGCCGCGCCTTTATCGGCATCGCCGCGCAGACCGTCGCGGTGCCCCGGCGGCATGCCAGGGCGGCCGAAGCCGATAACGCATTCGGCGCGATGATCACCGCTTGCGAGCCCGGCCGGCCGGCCGATGTGGCGGGACTGATGTCCTACGATGTCGTGGTGCGGCTCGACGGCGAGCCGGTCACCGGCGTCGACGATCTGATCCGGAGGCTGAACGCCGAACGCATCGGCCGCGCGGTGAAGATCGACGTGCTGCGGCGCGGCCAGTTGCGTACGTTCGAGGTGCGTCCCACCGAACGGGCGGATGTTGCGTCTAGCCGTCGCGGCTAGCGCAATGCCGCTGCGATGTTGCCGCCATCGACGGTGGTGACATCGCCGGTGGTTTTCAACTCCAGCGCCTGGTGCAGGAACGCCTGCGCCACGTCCTCGGCGGTGACTTCGCGCCCGAGCAGATTGCCGCTCATGTAGTCCTTCTCGGAAACGCCACGCGCCTTTGAGCGTCCCTTGATGAAGCCTTCGGTGAGGAGCCCGGAGCGGATGCGATCGGCATTGACCGCATTGGCGCGAATGCCATCGGCGCCGTAATCGACGGCGTACTGGCGGACCAGGAACAGGGTCGCGGCTTTCGGGAGACCATAGGGGCCGAAGTTCGCGCCCGGATTGACCGCCTGCTTCGACACGTTGAACAAAAGGCAACCGCCGTTGCCCTGCGCCAGCATGATCTTCACGGCGGCCTGGGCGACGCGCTGGTGGCCGTAGAAGTTCAGCTCGAAGCTCTTGCGCAGGGTGGCCTCATCGACCTCGCCGATGCGGCCCTGCCAGGCCGCGCCTGCGTTCGACACGACGATGTCGACGCCGCCGAACGCTTCGACGACCTGGGCGAACGCCGCGCTCACGGTGGGAGCGAGCGTCACGTCGCAGGCAATGGCGATCGCCGCTCCGCCGATCGCGTCGGCCTGGGCCTGGGCTGCGGCGAAATCCTTGTCCATCAGCGCCACCGCCGCGCCCGCGCCGGCGAACGCCCTGGCGGTGGCCGCGCCGATCGCGCCGCCGGCGCCGGTCACCACGGCGACCTGGCCCGCCAGCGGCGGCTCCTTTTCCTTGCCGAGCTTGGCCTGCTCGATGGGCCAATACTCGGTGTCGAACACGTCGGCTTCGGTGATTGACTGAAAGCGTCCGATCGCCTCGGCATCGGTGATGGTGGCGACCGCGGCTTCGGCGAGATCGGCGACGATCTTCGCGTCCTTTGCCGAGCGGCCAAGTCCGTAGAGACCGAGGCCCGGCACCAGAACGATGCGGGGCAGGGGATCGACCATTTTCTTGCCGCCGCCGGCGCGCGCGTTGTGCCGCGCGAAATACTGCTTGTAGTTCTCGACATAGGCCTCGGCGGCCGCGCGCACCGCGCGTTTGAACTCCTCCGGCTTGCCAGCTTCGGGCGCCGGCACGATCAGCGGCCAGCACTTGGTGCGGATGGCGTAGTCCGGCGTAATGACGCCGTTAGCGTAGCGGTTCAGTTCGGCGCCATTGACGAAGTTGAGGATGGTGTCGTTGGCTCGGAACTCGAGGATCATGCGCCGATGGGCGCCTTCGCCACCGTCATCCTTCAGGACGCAGGCGCCACGCACGGTCGGCGCGATGTCGGCGCTGGGCGGCACCTGTTGCGGCAGGCGTGCCGCTGTGAAAACGGCCTTCCGGTTTTTCTGCAGCCGCTCTTCGGCGCGGCTGACCAATTCGATCATCCGCTCGTAGGAGTCCCTGGCGCCCGCGCCGAAGCTGAAAATCCCGTGCTTATCGAGAATAAGTGCCTCGACCGTCGGATTGCGGTCGAACGTGGTGGCGGCGGCCTTGGCGAGGCCAAAGCCCGGGCGAACGTAGGGCACGATGCCAACACGGCGGCCGTAGACCTCTTCACACAGTTTTGCGCCGTCGGGCTGGTCGATCAGGCTCAGCACGGCGTTGGCGTGGGTGTGATCGACGAACGTGTGCGGCATGAAGGCGTGCAGCAGCAGTTCCAGCGATGGGCTGGGCGCCATCGGATCGAGCAGATGGCCGCGCTGCACGCGCGCCATGTCGTCGTCGGAGAGGTCATCGAGCGTGCGCAGCCGTTGCAGGGACGACAGTCGCACGGCGACCATGCCGGCGACGTCGATCGTCGCCATGTTGCCGCCGGTGCCCTTGATGCAAAGCACCTCGACCTCGTCGCCGGCGAGGTCGGGCATTCTGGTTTTGACCGACGTGTTGCCGCCGCCGTGCAGCACGAGCGCCGGATCGCCGCCGAGCAGGCGCGTCGTATAGACACGAAGCGCCAGCTCTGGCGAAACACCCGCCGCCGCGCCGCGATCGACCGCAGCCTTGGCGTCGCGATCGACCCATCGGCTTTGCATTCAAACCGGTCCTAGTCGCCGCCGAGCAGTCGCTTGGCCCACCAGCCGCTGCGCTTGGGTTTACTTGCGTCAGCGTCGGCCGTGGTTGTCACGACGGGAGCCGGCGGCGGCTGTGGCGCCGGGATCGGCGTCACTATCGGTTCGCTGCTGGATACGGGCGCGGGCTCGCGCACAGTTGATCGCCGTCGAGGCGGTTCGGCCGCGGTCTCCGGAGCAGCGGCCTGCGCCGCGGGTGCAGGGTGCGGAACCGGTGCCGCTTGCGGGGCTGGCTCGAACGACGGCGGTGAAGCCGGTGCGGCTTGCTCGAATGTGCCGGTCTCGCGCGGCGACGACCACTCTGGCCGGTCGCCATGCTCATGCTGTCCATTCGCGTCGTGACCCGGAGTGGCGGCAAAGTCACCGTTGCCTCCCGGGCCGCCATCGCGGCGATTGCGTCGACCGCCGCGCCGTCCGCGCCGCCTGCGGCGGGGCTCGCCATCGCCATTGGTCGGTTCGCCGCCTTCGGGACGGGGGCGTCCGTAGCCTTGCTCGGGCGGCGTTTCGCCCGGAGCGAACTCGCCGCCAGCCGGAGCGAAGCCTTGTGCCGTATCCGATGCAAACTCGCCGGCCTCGGCCGAACGGTGTTCGGTCGAGCCGTTTTCGCGTGGCTGGTACGGCGCGCCCTCACGGCCGCTGCGTCCGCGCCGGCGTCGCCGCCGTCCGCGTCCGCCTTCGCGGCCTTCGCCGCCGCGTCCATCCTCGCGCCCGCCGTCACCGGCGCTGTCGCTCTGCATCGGTGAAGCGTCGTCATCGACATCGGGGACTTCGTCGATATGGCCGATGTGTTCGGCCATCTCGTTTGACTCGGCGCCAGCCTCCTCGTCGATCTCCTCCGGGAAGTCGGGCTCCTCGTCCTCGTGCAGCGCCGGCGCATCGGCTGCGGCCTGCAACAGCAGCGCCTTGGCCTGGTCGATCGTCATGACCTGATCGCCACGATCGATCGTGAAGCCGACCTGGCCGCCGACCTCTTCGTCGGAGTTGACGGTGAGCATGACGCGGAAGCGCTCTTCCAGCCCGCGCAAATGCGCGCGCTTGTGGTTCAGCACATAGAGAGCGGTGTCGGGTAACGTGCGGATGATGAGGTTGTGGGTCGGGCCCTTGAGTAGCATCTCCTCGATCGAGCGCAGCAGTTGCAGCGCCACCGAGGACACCGAGCGCACATGGCCGGTGCCGCCGCAATGCGGGCACTTCTCGGTCGAGCTTTCCAACACCGATGTACGGATGCGCTGACGCGACATCTCCATCAGGCCGAAGTGCGAGATGCGGCCGACCTGGATGCGGGCGCGGTCGTGGCGCAGCGCGTCCTTGAGGCGCCGCTCGACCGTGCGGTTGTTCCGCTTCTCGTCCATATCGATGTAGTCGATGACGATCAGGCCGGCGAGGTCGCGCAGCCGAAGCTGACGCGCGACTTCTTCCGACGCTTCGATGTTGGTCTTGAGGGCGGTGTCCTCGATGTGATGCTCGCGGGTCGAACGCCCCGAGTTGACGTCGATCGCGACCAGCGCTTCGGTCTGGTTGATGACGATGTAGCCGCCGGACCGCAGTTGCACGGTCGGCGTAAACATCGCGTCGAGCTGGCTCTCGATGCCGTAGCGCGTGAAGACCGGCTGGGTATCCTGATAGAGCTTCACGTTCTTCGCATGGCTCGGCATGAGCATGCGCATGAAATCCTTGGCGTCCTTGTAACCCTGCTCGCCGGCAACGACGATTTCGTCGATGTCCTTGCTGTAGAGGTCGCGGATCGATCGCTTGGCGAGGGAGCCTTCCTCGTACACCAGAGTCGGCGCGGTCGATTTCAGCGTCAGGTCGCGGACCTGCTCCCAGATGCGCAACAGGTATTCGAAGTCGCGCTTGACCTCGGCCTTGGTGCGGGCGGCGCCGGCGGTGCGCAGAATGACGCCCATGCCCTCCGGCACTTCGAGTTCTTCGGCGATTTCGCGGAGCTTCTTGCGGTCGTCGGCACTGGTGATCTTGCGGCTGATGCCGCCGCCGCGGGCGGTGTTGGGCATCAACACGCAATAGCGGCCGGCCAGAGAGAGATAAGTCGTCAGCGCCGCGCCCTTGGTTCCGCGCTCTTCCTTGACCACCTGAACCAGCATGATCTGCCGGCGCTTGATGACCTCCTGGATCTTGTACTGGCGGCGGTGATAACGCGGCGCGCGCTCCATCACCTCTTCCATCGCGTCGGCGCCGCCGACCGATTCGACGATCTCTTCCTCTTCGTCGTGGGTGGGATCCAGCGGGTGATCTAGCGGGTGGTCCTGCGCCGTTTCCTGGCCGCCTTCGGACGGAGAATGGAATTCGCCGGCGAGTTCGGCTTCCGCCGGCGCGGATGGTTCGGACCCGTGGGTCTCATACTCCGAACGATGCGTCACCTCGACCGGGGTGCCGATCTCGGCCGGAACCGGCGGGTTCTCGGTCTCGCCGACCGGTGCTTCGTAAGGGTGGGCGTCGTTGGTATGGGCGTCGTCGGCGTGAGCTTCGTTCTGGTGCGCAATCTCCGACGCGGACTGCTCGGTGTGTTCGTCGTGCGGCGGGTCGCCCGACATGGTTTCGCCGATCGGAGTTTCGGCCATGTCGTGCGGGGCTTCACCGGCGGCGAGGGGAGCGCTCTGGACGGTTTCGTCGCGGCGTGCGTGCGGACGCTCACGATGGCGGTTGCGGCCGCGCGGGCGGCGGTTGCCGCGCTGATGATCGTCCGACTCTTCATCCTCGCGCGCGTCACGGGCGTCGGCCTCGATCAGGGCCTGACGGTCGGCGACCGGGATTTGATAGTAATCGGGATGAATTTCGGAAAACGCCAAGAAGCCGTGGCGGTTGCCGCCATACTCGACGAACGCCGCCTGCAGCGACGGTTCGACCCGCGTTACCTTGGCGAGATAGATGTTGCCGCGAAGCTGTTTGCGGTGCGCGGTTTCGAAGTCGAATTCTTCAACGCGGTTGCCGCGCAGCACGACCACCCGGGTCTCCTCCGGGTGCGTCGCGTCGATGAGCATCTTATTGGCCATTGAACTATCTCTTTACGGCGCGCCGGCTCACTGCCGCCGAACGGCGGCGCGAGCAGGGACGGGCCTGATTTGTCGTGGAAGGTCTGGGTCACGGAGCCACGCCATGGCGCGGTACAGACTCGGCTTGAAACGCGCGCGCTCTGAAGAGAGCTGCGCTCCGGCCGTATCTGGAAAAACGCTTCGGGCATGACCTCAACCCGTTGGAGGACGGCAGCGCAAGGCGCAACCGGTCGCTTACACTCACGATTCGCGGGGAATGCGCGTCTTGGCGCCGCCGCGTCAGTCGGATGTCCTGAACAAGAGCCTCGGCTTCGAACGATCCTGTCAAAAGCGCCTGGATGGAAAACCCTGGCGCGAACAGGGCCGGTCGCATTTCGCTGGCCAAGCCGGTCCCCGTGGGGAGCACAATCCTTGGCCACCGTGCCGGAGGGCCGAACACGGCACACCCGGGTACTCAAATCGTGAGCACCCCATACTTACGGGTCGAATCTCTGGATGGCAAGCTTGGTCGCTTGGTCGCGGAAAAGTCACACAGGACGGAGGCGAGCGGCAGCCCGTTAAGTTCCAGTTAACCGTCCGGTCCGTATGGAGTAAGAGGGTCTCGGAGGCACTGGATTCGTGGCTATTCGGGCGGTAGACCTCACAATCTTCATTGGTTTGGCGCTGCTCACCGGGGCAGGAACCGCTTGGTCTGCCGAGCGGGCCGAGATTCGCGCAGGCGCCGCGGCCCATCCGGTCGCCACCGACACCCGCGTCGGGGGGGATGATTCCCAGACCCGTTTCGTCATCGATTTCTCCAAAAAGGTCGAGATGCGAGCCTTCACGCTCGCCGATCCCTACCGGGTGGTGATCGATCTTCCCCAGGTGACTTTCAACCTCCCGCCGAAGACCGGCGAAACCGGCCGGGGGTTGGTCAAGGCGTTTCGCTTCGGTCTGGTAATGCAGGGCGGCTCCCGGATCGTGATGGACGTCGGCAAACCGGTGCGCATCGACAAGGCCTTCGTGGTCGATGCCGCGGCGGGCCAGCCGGCGCGCCTCGTGGTCGATCTGGCCGCCACCGACCGGGACAGCTTTATGAAAGCGCTGGCGGCGGAGGGGCGTCCGGTTCGGGCTGCCGCGACCGGCGGTGTCGAGCGCGAAAACGCGCCCAAGGGCGATCCGCGGCCGATCATCGTTCTCGATCCCGGGCACGGCGGCATCGACAATGGCGCCGTCGCAGGCACCGGCGTGATGGAAAAGGACATCGTGCTGGAGTTCGCCACCGAACTGCGGGATCAACTCGAACGCTCCGGCAAATATCGTGTGGTGCTGACGCGCACCGACGACACCTTCATTCCGCTGATCGACCGGGTCCGGATGGCGCGCATCCGTCAAGCCGCGCTGTTTGTTTCGATCCATGCCGACGCCATCAAGAAGGGTGAGGGCGAGGCGCAGGGCGCGACCGTCTACACGCTTTCGGAAACCGCATCCGATGCCGACGCGGGCCGCCTTGCCGAGACCGAGAATCGGGCGGACGTGATCGCCGGCATCGACATGTCGCATGAGCCCGGCGACGTCGCCGACATCCTGATCGATCTAGCGCAACGGGAGACCAAGGCGTTCTCGCTGCATTTCGCCCGGACCCTGGTCGGCGACATGAAAAAAGTGGCCCGGATGCACAAGAATCCGATGAAATCGGCCGGGTTCAAGGTGCTGAAGGCGCCGGATGTGCCGGCGGTGCTGATCGAACTGGGGTACGTGTCGAGCAAGGACGATCTGAAACTGCTCACTTCCGGCGCATGGCGAACGAAAACCGCCGGAGCGGTCAGCCAGGCGATCGACAATTTTTTCACCACCCGCATGGCCGGGGCGGCGGCGGGGAGCAGATGACGCGAAAGCCTCAGTTTGAACATAAAAACCGGCGATTTTCCGCGATATCGCAAGCTTCGGTGAGTGCTTTGCGCGGCTTCCAGTCGAACAATGTGATGAGTTGCCGACGGTGGGAGTTGGTGCGGAATCACCCGGTGGGCTTCGGGATGATTTCGCTGCCGACGGGAGGCTCCGCCGAAGGCGGCGGTCGCCGGCTGGTTAGAACTGAGCAGATGGATATTCCGCAATGAGAATGCTGCTGCGCTTCTGCGGCTTCCTGTTCGCTGCCGGGACGATCGTGTTCCTGGTCGGCGTTGGCGCGGCTGCGGGACTGCTTTGGCATTTTTCCAAAGATTTGCCGGACTACTCCCAATTGCAAGATTACGAACCGCCGGTGATGACGCGCGTCCACGCGGGCGACGGCGCGCTGGTGGCTGAATACGCCACGCAGCGGCGGCTCTACCTTCCGATCCAGGCGGTGCCGAAGATGGTGATCAGCGCCTTCCTGTCGGCGGAAGACAAAAATTTCTACGAGCACAACGGTCTCGACTTCGGCGGCATCGTGCGAGCCGGTTTGTTGTATGTGCAGACTTATGGCTCGGGACGCCGCCCGCAGGGCGCGTCGACCATCACCCAGCAGGTCGCCAAGAACTTTCTGTTGACCAATGAGGTCTCGCTCCAGCGCAAGGTCAAAGAGGCGCTGCTGTCGCTCAAGATCGAGCGTGCCTATTCCAAGGAAAAGATCCTCGAGCTTTATCTTAACGAGATCTATCTCGGGCTTGGCGCGTACGGCGTCGCTGCGGCGTCGCTGCTTTATTTCGATAAGTCGGTTCACGAGCTTTCGATCGCCGAGGCGGCCTATCTGGCGACGCTGCCGAAGGCGCCGAACAACTACAACCCGTTCCGTCAGCGCGAACGGGCCCTTGAGCGCCGCAACTGGGTGCTCGAGCAGATGGTGATCACCGGCACGATCAAGGCGGCCGACGCGGAGAAGGCAAAGAAGGAGCCGCTCAACGTCACCACGCGGCCGACCGGCGCGCATATTTTCGCCGCCGAGTATTTTGCCGAAGAGGTGCGCCGCTGGATCTACGAAAAGTACGGCGAGAAGACCTTGTACGAGGGTGGCCTTTCGGTCCGCACCACGCTCGATCCGAAGCTTCAGGTGGTCGCGCGCAAGACGCTGACCGATCATCTGGTCAAGTTCGATGAGACGCAGGGCTGGCGCGGTCCGGTCACCAAGCTGGTTCCCGCCGGCGATTGGGGGCAGAAGCTCGCGGAGGTTAAGCAACTCAACGATATCGCGCCTTGGCGGCTCTCCGTGGTGCTGGAAACCGGTGATGCGTCGGCTCGCGTGGGACTTTATCCGCCGCGTGACGGCGGCGGCGTTCTGTCGAAAGAACGCCCGACCGGCACCGTCGCGCTCGACGGCCTGAAATGGGCGAAGCCCACCGAAGGCGCGATCAAGGGCAAGGTGCCGACCAAGGTCAGCCAGATTCTCAACGTCGGTGACGTTGTCTATGTCGAGCCGCTCGACAAGGACGCCGGGACCTGGCGCCTGCGGCAGCCGCCCGAAATATCCGGCGCGATGGTGGTCATGGATCCGGCGACCGGCCGCGTGCTGGCGATGGTCGGCGGCTTCTCCTACGACCAGAGCCAGTTCAACCGCGCCACCCAGGCGATGCGGCAGCCCGGCTCGTCGTTCAAGCCGCTCGTGTACGCGACCGCCCTCGACAACGGCTATACGCCATCGACCCTGGTGGTGGACGGCCCGGTCGAAATCGATCAGGGCCCGGGCCAGGCGCCGTGGCGGCCGGAAAACTATTCCGCCGGCAAATACGCCGGCCCCTCGACGTTGCGCTACGGCATCGAGCAGTCGCGCAACACGATGACCGTCCGGCTTGCCCAGGATGTCGGCATGCCACTGATCGTCGAATACGCCCGCCGGTTCGGGGTCTACGACAACCTGCCAGCTTATCTTTCGTTTTCGCTCGGCGCCGGCGAGACCACAGTGCTGCGCATGGTCACCGCGTATTCGATGTTCGACAACGGCGGCAAGCGCATCATCCCGACCTTCATCGATCGTATCCAGGATCGCTACGGCCGAACCGTCTACAAGCACGACCAGCGCGAATGCAAAGAGTGCAAGGCGGACAACTGGAAGGACCAGCCGGAGCCAAGTCTGATCGACAAGCGCGAGCAGGTCATCGATCCGATGACCGCCTATCAGATCACCTCGATCATGGAGGGCGTCGTGCAGCGCGGCACTGCGACTGTGCTGCGGTCAGTCGGCAAGCCCATTGCCGGCAAGACCGGCACCACCAACGACGAAAAGGATGTCTGGTTCGTCGGTTATTCACCGGACTTGGCCGTCGGCGTTTACATGGGCTACGACAAGCCCCGGCACATCGGCCGCGGCGCGACCGGCGGCCATCTCGCCGCGCCGATCGTCGGCGATTTCCTCAAGGTCGCGCTGGCCGACAAGCCGGCGGTGCCGTTCCGGGTGCCCTCCGGCATCAAGTTGATCCGCGTCGATGCGCGGACCGGAATGCGAGCTGGTCCGAGCGCCGACGGCAAGATCATCCTCGAAGCCTTCAAGCCCGGCACCGCGCCGCCCGACGCCTACTCGGTGGTCGGCTCGAGCGATCAGGCGCAGCAGGAGTCCGGCTACATCAGCCCGCCGCCGGACGCCGATCGGGCCGTTCGGCGGGGCACCGGGTTGTATTAGCCTCGGCTCCGGCATTGGAACCGCGCCGCGGCCGGTGCAACGGTTGCGTGGCGCTGCCGCAATGGCTACATCGGCTCAGCAAGGAAAGATTCTCCCGTCATGCGCGCTGAAATCGAAAAGTTGGTCGAGGACATCAAGCGGTCGATTGGACTGCTGAGGAGGCATCTTTGACTTCGATGCAGCCCAGGCTCGCCTCGCCGAACTGAACGCGCAGGCCGAAGACCCCACGCTCTGGAACGACACCGCTCGCGCCCAGCGGGTGATGCAGGAGCGCACCGCCCTCGACGATCAGCTCAACGCCATCGGCCGGATGGAGCGCGAGGTCGACGATCACATCGGCATGATCGAGCTCGGCGAGTCCGAGAGCGATCAGGGCGTCATCACCGAATCCGAAGCGGCACTCAGGCGGCTCAAGGCCGAGTCGGCCCGGCGCGAGCTCGAGGCGCTGCTGTCCGGCGAAGCCGACGCCTTCGAGGCGTATCTCGAAGTGCATGCCGGCGCCGGCGGCACCGAAAGCCAGGACTGGGCCGGCA
>JAPLPD010000339.1:12099-26813 GCA_026400395.1 Alphaproteobacteria bacterium
CGCTGATCGACGAATCCCTGGGCGACGGCGCGGGCATCAAGTCGGCCACCATCCAGGTGAAGGGCCACAACGCTTACGGCTGGCTGAAAACCGAGTCCGGCGTGCACCGCCTGGTGCGGATATCGCCGTTCGATTCCAATGCGCGGCGGCACACCTCGTTCGCCAGCGTGGCGGTGTTTCCGGTGATCGACGACCGCATCAAGATCGAGATCAACGAATCCGACGTGCGCACCGATACGATGCGCTCGCAGGGCGCCGGCGGTCAGCACGTCAACAAGACCGAATCCGCGGTTCGGCTCACCCACATCCCGACGGGGATCGCGGTGGTGTGCCAGCAGGAGCGGTCGCAGCACAAGAACAAGGCCCAGGCCTGGGACATGCTGCGCGCGCGGCTTTACGACATCGAATTGAAGCGGCGCGAGGAAAAGGCCGCGGCCGACAACGCCGCCAAATCCGACATCGGCTGGGGCCACCAGATCCGGTCATACGTGCTGCAGCCGTATCAGATGGTGAAGGACCTGCGCACCGGCGTGACGTCGCCGACGCCGTCCGACGTGCTGGATGGCGACCTCGATCCGTTCATGGCCGCGGTGCTGGCGCAGCGCGCGTTCGGCGGCGGCCCTGAGGTCGTCGAAGACGTCGAATAATTTGATCGAATATCTGAACGCGATTTGATTCATTTGCGGGCACGCCGCGATACGCGGCGTTCAAACTCCCGGACGTATCCTCGCTGGCATGGGCCCAGGAGTGCAGGTTCCATTGGGAACCGTCGACCCGCCGCGGCGTTGCCAGCCGCGTTCCGTCGAGCACCACGCACGCCGATGGAGCTCGATCGACCTGCGATGGAGGAAGTCATGACTTGGATGGCGTTTTTTTCGATCACTTCGGTGGCCGCGGTTTGCTTGAGCGTGGCGGCTGTTATGGTTCAAGCGAACCAGGGAGACATCCTGCGCGGCTGAGGCCGTTCGGCGTTGACTGACTGAGCAAGTGCAATCCCAGAATGGGATTAAAAAACGGGCGGCCTCGCAGCCGCCCGCTTTTTTTGACATTCAATTAACTGATCTTACAGCGCGTTGCCGAGCCGTAGGCCAGCGCGCAGGAACTTCTGCGGATCGACCGCGTCGCCGTCGATGCGAGTTTCGTAATGCAGATGCGGCCCGGTCGAGCGCCCGGTCGATCCGACACGCCCGATGGTTTGACCAATCTTGATCTGCTGGCCGACCTTCACTTCGATTTCGGACAGATGGCCGTAGCGGGTCGAGAATCCGTTGCCGTGGTCAATTTCGATCATCTTGCCGTAGCCGCCGTTCCAGCCCGCGGATTCAACGGTACCTGTGGCGGTCGCGCGCACCGGGTCGCCGCTGCCGCTGCGGAAATCCAGCCCGGTGTGCATCGCCGGGCGGCCGAGGAACGGATCGGAGCGCACGCCGAAGCTGGACGACAGGTCGATTTCGCCCACGATCGGCTTGCGCACAGGCACGGCGCCAAGGGTACGGGTCAGCCGGTCGACCGAGGCACGGGCGACGTGAATCCGATAGAGCTGGCGTTCGAATGAGCCGGCGTCCTTGCGAAGGGTGAGCGGCACGAACGGCCCGCCGGTCGCTGGAGCCAGCAGGCCGCCGCCCGCTTTCTTGTCCATACCAAGATCGGTCAGTACGCCGCGAATCCGCTTGGCCTTGGAATCGTAGCGCTCTTCGAGGGTGTTGAGCGTCGCAATCTGGCGGGACTCGACGCGGTCGAGCGAACTTTGCAGTCGGGCGAGGGCGCCATCGACGCCCGCCACCGTGGGCTTGGCAGCGTTTGCAACGCGGCGCGCCGTGGCCGGCAATTCGCGCGACTCCAGCCTTGCCTCGCGGTCGGGCGGCGGCGTAAAGATGACCGTGTCGCTGATCGGCGAGACCTTGAGCGGACCATTGGCTGACATCGGCTCGGCCATCGGCGTCGGGCGGGTGGGCTTGATCGAACCGGTGGGAGCCGGGCCGGGGACGCCCGCTAGCGTCGAGGCGCGCGATTCCAGCGTCGACTGCCGGCGCATGATTTGCTCGAGCTTCTGCTCGAACTGCTCCTGGTTCAGCAACTGGCGGCTGGTGATACGATCGACCTGTGCGCGGAGCTCGGCGATGCGGTCTTCGTAGGCGAATTGCTGCTCTTTCTGACGGGCGATCAGCCGCGACAGTACGTCATCGTGGAAAGCAAAATAGGTCCGGGTGGCGAGCGACCAGCCGGCCATGATCACCAGGCTGCCGACGGCGATCCAGAAGGTGAGCGGTCCGAGCCGGAACTGATGGCCCGCGTGCGCAATGGTGTAGCCGGCGCGCTGTCCCGAGGCGGCGGCCTTTGCCACTTGGGCAGGCGACATCCGGCCGGAATCGGCCCATGAATTTTGTACGCTGGCGCGCTGCGACATCGACGCTCCCCGACCGCCGGTCCCCGTTGACCGGGGCCGGCGCGTCTGAGGTCCGATTTCAGCCCGCCATGGTTAATTTTCCTGAAACGGAATCGGGAAAATGCGTCGGCGCGGTAAACCAAACGTGCACTGCCGGACGGGGGCCGTCAGAGCGCCTTGGCCGCCTCCAGGACTTCGGCGGCATGGCCTGCGACTTTCACCTTTTCCCAGATGCGGGCGATCCGGCCATCGGGGCCGATCAGATAGGTATTGCGCAGGATGCCCATGTAGCTTCGGCCGTACATCGATTTCTTGGCCCAGACCCCATAAGCCTTGAGCATTTCCAATTCCTCGTCCGAACCAAGCGTGATCGTGAGGTCATGTTTGGCCTTGAACTTATCTAGTTTGGGCACCGGATCGGCGGAAACCCCGAGGATTGCAGTCTCGGCGCGGGTGAAGGCGGCCGCCAGTTTGGAAAAATCCTTGGCTTCCACGGTGCAGCCCGAGGTGTCAGCCTTGGGATAGAAATAGAGCACAAGCTTGCGCCCCTTGAATTCGGTCAGCGAAACTTTGCCCCCGCCATCGTGGGCCAACTTGAAGCCGGGAGCCTTGTCACCGACAGCGATCTTTGAGTTCATGCGCCTTCCTTTCGTCGTTTTCGAGGGTTCAAGCTGGATTTACACAAGGCAGAATGGGTGTGGCGGTGCAGCGGTGTTTTATGCGAAACCGCTGTAGTGTCAGGAGAATCGGTTGGCCGGCATAAAGTGACATGTAAAAGGGCCAGTCGTTAACCGGCGGACGAGGGGACGGCCGATCGGGCATGACGGACAAGGATAACAGTCCGCACATCGCGGCGCTCCAGGAACTGGAGGCGGCGCTTGATGAGCACCGGCGCACCCAGGCGGTCGCCGGGGCGTCCACGCGCGCCGATGCCAAGAAGCCGCCGCGTCGCGAGTGGGTCGCTCGCGAGTGGGGTCTCCGCGCGCCCGGCTGGCGGCTGCCGTTCAATCCTTGGTTCCTGTTCGACCGTCGGCATCCGGTGGTGCGCCGGGCGACCATTATCGGCGGCTCGGTGGGCTTGGCGCTGGTGCTTTGCGTCGGCGGCCTTTGGTGGCGGCTGTCGAGCGGCCCGATCATGCTCGATCTTGCCACGCCCTGGCTGACATCGGCGATCGAGCAAAATCTTGGCCCCAAATCGAGCGTGACACCCAGGGGCGCACAGCCTTGCGCATGCGCGACATTGTGCTGCGTGACGCTACGGGTTCCACGGTCGCGGTGGCGCCCAAGGCGGAGGTCGGAATTTCCGGGACGAGCATCCTGACTGCGAGCCCCCGTGCCGAGAGTTTCCGTCTGGTCGATGCCAACATGACGATCCGCATTGATCCCGACGGCCAGATCAATGTGATTGTCGGCGGCGACAAGCCGTTCATGTCGATCGCGCCGGAGCGCGAGGCGCAGTCGAACGGACCGGGCCCGGCCAGTGCGGCGCCGGTGCCCGTGCGTCCCCCGGCGGCTGGGAAGGCGCCGGACAATTCGAAAATGTTTTCCATGCAGGCGCTCTCAGATCGCAGCCTTGCCAGCAACGCCGCGGCCTTGCTCGCCTGGGTTGATGAACTCAGCAAGCTCGGCCTCGATGGGGGGGCCGGTGGATTTGACGGGCAGTCGCTGAACGAGGTGGGCATCACCAATGGTGCGCTCACCATCGACGATCGCCGCGGCGGTACCGAGTGGAAGTTCACGCAGATCAGTCTCAACCTCAATCGGCCGCGGGCGGGAGGCGTCGCGCTCTCGGTTCTGTCGGAGAGCCCGGAGCGGCCTTGGGTTGTAAGCGCGGCGCTGTCGCCGGCGCCGCTCGGCCACCGGCGTCTGCAATTCGAAGCTCGCAAGGTGATCCTCGACGATCTTCTGGCGTTGCGCATGACCGAGTCCAAGCTCCGCTCGGATACGCTGGTTTCCGCCTCGATCGATTCCGACATCGCGGCAGACGGCACGCCTCAGACCATCGCCGGCTCGGTTTATGCCGAGGGCGGCTCGATCGGCAGCCCGGACGAACCCGAAGCGCGAATTCCGATCAAGAGCGCCGAGTTCGGCCTGGACTGGAATGCCGAACGGCGCACGTTGCGCGTGCCGTTCAAAGTGACCGCCGGGGCCGCCCGCTACACGCTCCGCGCTGAGTTCGCCGCTCCCCCTCAGCCGGGAGGAAACTGGATCTTCGCGCTTGGTGGTGGCTGGGTCGTTCTCGATCCATTGTCCGCCGACGACGAAGGGCTGGTTCTCAAGCGTGTGGCGTTGCGCGGCAACATCGACCTGGCCCAGCAACGTGTCACGCTCGAAAATGGCGACATCGGCACTAAAGATATGATCAGCGCGGAAGCCGGCGGTGTCACCGTCGCCATGTCCGGCAAGTTCGACTACGGCGGCGAGCCGCGCCTTGCACTCGGCATCGCCTGCAATCCGATGTCGGCGGCCGCGTTCAAGCGCCTCTGGCCTGCGTTCATCTCGCCCAAGGTGCGCGAATGGGTGTTGCAGCACATCGTCAGCGGGACCGTCGAGCGCCTCGACATTGCGGCCAACGCCACCATCGCCCAGATGCAGGCGAGCGGACCGCCGATGCCCGAAGATGGATTGTCGATCGAGATGGTCGGGAGTTCCGCGACCATTCGGCCGGTCGTGGGGCTGCCTTCGATCCGCGACGCGGACATGGTTCTCCGTATGAACGGACGCACCGCTAAGATCACGCTCGGCAAGGGTATCGTCGATGTTTCCGCCGGACGGCGGCTCACGTTGTCCAACGGCGTATTCGAAATACCCAATACCCGCCCGAAGGCGCCGCAGGCCCGCGTCAGCTTCCGCGTCGAAGGCTCGGTGCCCGCCGCGGCGGAGTTACTTGCGAGCGAACGGCTGCGCGACTATTCCGGCGCGCCGTTCGATCCCGCGACCACGAAAGGCAACGTGGCCGGCCAGATTCAACTCGGCATGCCGCTGCGGCCCGATTTGCCGCCGGGCTCCACCGAATATGAGGTGGCCGTCGATATCACTGGATTCAGCGCCGACAAGATGATCTCCGGTCACAAGGTTGAGGCGCAGACTCTGCGGGTCACCGCCAACAACCAGAGCTATGAGATCAAAGGCGACGTCAAGATTGGCGGCTCGCCCGCCCAGATCGAATACCGCAAGCTCAAGGGTGACCCCGATGCCGAGATCAAGGTGACGGCGACGCTCGATGAAGCGGCGCGCACGCGGCTCGGTCTCGATATCGGCCCTGCACTTGGTGGTCTCGTTCCCTTGAAGCTGAACGGCCGGTTGGCACAGGACGATCGCGACGCTCGCTTCAACGTCGAGGCCGATCTGACCAGCGCCAAGATCGAGAACATGCTGCCGGGCTGGGTCAAGCCGCCCTCGCGGCAGGCGCGCTTGGCTTTCACCCTGGTGAAGCCGAAGGCGGGCGGCCTGCGGTTCGAAGATGTGCTGATCGACGGTCAAGGCGTGCTCGCCAAGGGCTCGGTCGAACTCGACAGCGATGGTGATTTGCAGGCCGCGAATTTCCCAGTGTTTGCGACGTCCGACGGCGACAAGACGTCGGTGAAGGTCGACCGCAGCGCGGATGGGGCGCTTCGGGTGGTGATGCGCGGCGACGTGTATGACGGCCGAAACTTCATCAAGGCTGCGATGACGGGGCCAACCGATCCGAGGATCAAGGCGAAGCATCCCGACCTCGATCTCGACATCAAGATCGGCGTGGTTGCCGGCAATTTCGGCGAGACCGTTCGCGGGCTCGATTGGCGGATGTCGCGGCGTGGCGGCCGGGTGCGTACGTTCTCGATGAACGCCAAGATCGGCCGCGACACCCCGCTGATCGGCGAGATGCGCACGCGCGCCAACAACGGCCGGCCGGTGCTCTACTTCGAGACCAACGACGCCGGGGCGCTGTTCCGCTTCACTGATCTGTACCAGCGGATGATCGGCGGCAAGATGTGGGTCGGCATGGACCCGCCGGCGCAGGACGGCTCGGCGCAGGATGGCATCATCAATGTCAGCGGTTTCTCCATCCGTGGCGACAGCACGCTCGATCGGGTGGTGTCGAATGCGCCCAATGGCGGCCAGAACAACAACATCGAGTTCAGTCAGGCCCGCGCCGACTTCACCCGGCTGCCCGGCCGCATGGCGGTCAGAGATGGCGTGCTGCGCGGGCCGATGATCGGCGCCACCGTCGAAGGCAGCATTGATTACATGCGTGATCAGGTCTCGATGCGCGGCACGCTGGTACCGTTGTTCGGGTTGAACAACATGTTCGGGCAGATACCAATCGTCGGTTTGTTCCTCGGCGGAAGCAATGAGGGTATGTTCGGCATCACCTATGAGGTGAGTGGCAGCACCAGCAATCCGCGGCCGGTGGTTAACCCGATCTCGGCCATTGCGCCGGGCGTGCTGCGCAAGTTCTTCGAATTCCGCGAGACGCCGGACAACGATCGTGCGTTTGCCGACCCATCGACGCGCTAGGCTGGGCCTTGGACCGCGCGATCAGGAATGGCCGGGTCTCTCGGGCAATTTTTAACACGAGCTTTCGTCTCGTGACGTTCAACAACGTGGTTTCGGGAGGGCATATGAAGCGGACGGTCATCGGCTTTTTGATCCTGTTCATTGCGCAGTTGCCGGCCTTTCAAAACGCACAGGCGTTCCCGGACCGGCCGATCAAATTTATCGTGCCGTCGCCGGCGGGCGGTCCACCGGATATCATGGCGCGGCTCCTGTCGGACAAAATGAGCGCCATTCTCGGACAGGCGGTCGTCATCGATAACCGGCCCGGCGGAGCCGCGGGAACGGTCGGCACCAAATCGGCCATCGCCGCCGAGCCTGACGGTCATACGCTGGTGCTCGGCAGCACCAGCAACATGCTCATAGCGCCGCTGATCTACAAGAATGCCGGTTATGATGTGCGGACGTTCGCGCCCGTTGCCGGCATTGCGGAAAGCACCGAAATCCTGGCTGTGCATCCCTCCGTGCAGGTCAACTCCGTCGCCGAACTGGTGAAGCTGGCAAAGTCGCAACCGGCCACGTTCCGGTACGCCTCGGCGGGGGTCGGCACGCTTCCGCATATCGAAGGCGAATTGCTGAAGGCGCGTGCGCAGATCGACGTGAGCCACGTTCCCTATCGTGGCGGCGGTCCGGCGTTGATCGGCCTGCTGGGCGGCGAGGTTCATATGTTTTTGTCTCGGCTATCACCCAGTTGCTCCCGTACGTCCGCGATGGCCGCCTGCGGGGGCTGGCGGTGAGCAGCGGAACGCGCAGCCCGCTGGCGCCGGAAATTCCAACCATGGTGGAAAGCGGATTCGATCAGTTCGTAACCTCTTCGGTCAGTTTCATTGTCGCGCCGCCGGGCACTCCATTGCCCATCAGAACCCAGATCAGCGACGCCGTGGCGCGAGCGCTTGCGAGTCCTGAAGTTCAGCAGGCTTTTGCAAAAATCGGCGCCCAAGCGCGTCCGGCCTCACCGGAGGAGCTTTCGTCCTACTTGGCGCAGCAACAATCCCGCTGGTCTGGTATCGTAGAGGCCACACACATCTCGGTCGATTGACGGCGGTGGGGTGGCGCGCGACTCTGGCCTAGGCAAATACGGAGAGATCAATGTCGCCGAACTGCAAGTTCGCGATTGTCGGTGGCGGGCTTGCGGGGCTCGCAGCGGCCAATGCGCTGAAGACCTTCGGGATCAAGGCGGAGGTTTTCGAGGCCGCTTTGGCGTTGGGTGAAATCGGCGCCGCGGTCAATACGAGTCCGCAAGCGGTCAAGGCGTTGCAAGCGATTGGCGTCGGAGACGCGGTCGCCGCGGCCGGCACCACTTCGCCCGGAATTTACACCCGCAACATGCAGACCGGCGAGTTCGTCGAGTTCAACGATCGGCTCAAGGCCGCGGAAAAATACGGCGCCCCATATTACACCTTCCATCGCGCCGACCTGCTGGACGCACTCGCCAGCGGGCTCGATCATAGCCTGATTCATTTGGATCATCGGCTGACAGGCATCGAGGAGCGCAGCGACCGTGCCGTGCTCGCATTCGCCAACGGTGCTCGCGTGGAGGCCGAGTATGTGGTCGGCGCCGATGGCGTGCGATCGGTCATCAGGCAGATGCTCTATGGAGAAGACAAGCCAACATATACGGGGCAGATGGTCTGGCGTGCGCTGCTGAACGGCAGCGATGTGCCGAAGGAAATCATGGAGCCGGCCGGCCGCACCCAATGGGTCGGGCCCGGGTGCCATCTGCTTGCCTATTACATCCGTGGCGAGAAGCAGGTGAATATCGTCACCCAGGAAGACACGGACAAATGGGTGGAGGAGGGCTGGTCGACCCGCGGTGACCCTGACGAAATGCGCTTGAGTTTCCCCAACCCTGAGCCGCGTCTCAAGGCGCTTCTGAGCCTGGTGACCGACTGCTCCAAATGGGGCCTGTTCACGCGGCCGCTCACGCGGAACTGGGGCCGCGGGCGCATTCAACTGGTCGGCGACGCGGCGCATGCGATGCTGCCGAATGCCGGGCAGGGCGCCTGTCAGGCGTTCGAGGACGCCTACATTCTCGGACGCTGGCTCAACGGTTGCGCCGATCCAGCCGAAGCCTTTGCGGGCTTCCGGCGCGTCCGCATTCCGCGCGTGCATGGGGTGCAGCGGCTCTCGTTGTCCAATGCAAAATTCAAGCACATGCGTGATGCCGCCGCGCAGAAGGAAGCGATTGCGTCCGGCAAAGGCAGCGTGCACGGCAGTTCGGATTGGGTCCTGGGATACGATCCGATTGTCGAATGGGACAAGGAACCGGTTGTTCCAACCGCCTACGCTGCTTGATAAGCGGTGCTGGAGGCGCTACGCGTCGGCGGATCAAGCCGGCTTGAGCAGGACGTGCCGCTTCTTGCCGAGCGAGAGCTTGATGATGCCGTCAGCCGTCAACGCCGCGGCGGTTAGAACCATCTTTTCGTCGGTGACGGTCGCGTCGTTGACCTTGAGCCCGCCGCCCTTGATCTGGCGGCGCGCTTCGCCGGTTGACGAAACGAGGCCGGCGCGTACGAACGCTGTCAGCACGCCGATGTTCGCCAGTTCGGCGCCGGAAATCTCGACCGTCGGCAGGTTTTCGGCGTGGGTGCCTTCCTCGAAGGTGCGGCGCGACGTATCGGCCGCGGCATCGGCCGCGGCGCGCCCATGCACCATCGCGGTTGCTTCGGTGGCGAGAACCTTCTTCGCCTCGTTGATCTCGGAGCCCTGTAGCGCCGCAAGCCGGCCGATCTCGTCGAGCGGCAGCACCGTGAACAGCTTGAGGAAGCGCGCCACGTCGCCGTCCTCGGTGTTGCGCCAGTACTGCCAATAGTCGTACGGGCTCACCAGATCGGCGTTGAGCCAGACCGCGCCGGCGGCGGTCTTTCCCATCTTGGCGCCGGAACTGGTGGTGATCAGCGGCGCGGTGAGCGCGAAGAGCTGCGCGTTCGACATGCGGCGGCCGAGGTCGATGCCGCTGACGATGTTGCCCCACTGGTCGGAGCCGCCCATCTGCAGCACGCAGCCGGTGCGCTTGTTCAGTTCGACGAAGTCGTAGGCTTGCAGAATCATGAACGAAAGTTCCTGCTGCCGCTCAAGGCGCATCTTCACGGAGTCGAAGCTCAGCATCCGGTTGACCGAGAAGTGCCGGCCAACGTCGCGCAGGAAGTCGATGTAGTTGAGCGAGTTCAGCCAGTCGGCGTTGTTGGCCATCAGAGCGTTGCCGCCGGCTCCCTCGAACTTGAGGAACTTGTCGAAGATCGCGCGGATGCCCTTCAGGTTCTCGCCGATCATCTCGTCGGTCAGGATGCGGCGGCTCTCGTCCTTGCCGGAGGGATCGCCAACCCGCGTGGTGCCGCCGCCCATCAGCGCGATCGGCTGGTGGCCGGTCCGCTGGAGCCAGTGCAGCATCATGATCGGCAGCAGCGATCCGATGTGCAACGAGGCGGCCGTGCAGTCGAAGCCGATATAGGCGGTGATCGTCTTCGATCGGGCAATCTGGTCGAGGGCGTCCGGCTCCGACACCTGATGGATGAAGCCGCGCTCCGCCAGAACGTTAAGAAAATCCGATTTATAAGCGGTCATCGGGCGGTCTTCGGCTGTTCTCTTGGACGGTTCTTGGGCTTATGTCCGTTGCGTCGGTGGTGTAACAGGTCCGGCGTCGGATTCAACTTAAAGCGCGACGGGGAGCGTTAACGGGTGGGGGTTGTTCGGGCCATTGGGCTTATGAGCGGGACCTCGCTCGACGGCGTCGATGCCGCCGTAATCGAGACGGACGGCGAACGCGTCGTGTCCTTCGGCCCCACCGAATATCGGCCGTACCGTGAGCAGGAACGAGCCCTGCTGCGCCAGGCGCTGGCCGATGCGGTCGGCCTGACCGACCGCACGGCCCGGCCCGGCGTGCTCGCGGAAGCCGAGGAACTGACCACCCGCGTTCATGCCGAAACGGTCGAAGAACTGCTTCTGCGGCGGTCGCTTTCGCCAGGCGACATCGCCGCGATAGGCTTTCACGGCCAGACCGTGCTCCACCGCCCGGCCGACAAGTTGACCGTCCAGATCGGCAATGGTCCCAAGCTCGCGAAGCGGCTCGGCATCGCCGTGGTGCATGATTTCCGCCAGGCCGATATCCAGGCCGGCGGGCAGGGGGCGCCGCTCGTCCCAGTGTTTCATCGCGCCATCGTCAGCACGATCGACCGGCCGCATCCGGTCGCGGTGCTCAACATCGGCGGCGTCGCCAACGTCACCTTTGTCGACGGCGGGCCCGCTCCGATCGCCTGCGACACCGGGCCGGGCAATGCGCTGATCGACGACTTCATGCGCGCGCGCACCGGCGCGGCCTACGACGACAATGGCGACGCAGCGGCGACCGGCACACCGGATTATGCATTCATCGCCCGCGTGCTCGAATATCCCTTCTTCGATCTGACGCCGCCGAAGTCGCTCGACCGCAACGCCTTCGCCTTCGGCAACATCGGCTTGCCGGAATACTCGGTGACGGATGGCGCGGCGACGCTTTCCGCGCTGACGGTCGAGGCGGTGGCGCGCGTGGTTCCGCATCTGCCGGCCGCGCCGCGCGCCTGGATCGTCGGCGGCGGCGGCGCGCGCAACCGCACGCTGATGAAGATGCTTGCTGAGAAGCTCAAGCCCGCGACCGTCGAGACAGCCGACGCGGCAGGGTTCTCCGCCGATGCGCTGGAGGCGCAGGCGTTCGCTTTTCTGGCGGTGCGCACGATGCGCGGGTTGCCGATCACATTTCCAACAACCAGTGGCGCGCCGCAGCCCATGGCGGGCGGCATTGTGGCGCTGCCTTAGTCCTGGAACCTGCATACTACGATCCTGGCTGGAATGGCTCTTGCTTGGTATGCGGCAAGCCGGACCTTTGACCGAGGATCAGAAATGTAACCTGAAAATCAGCTTTTCGCCGTCGCCCCCGGCCTGTCCCGTCGGGCGGCTTGCTTGGGAATCGGCGCGGCTGCGTTGTCCGCGGGCATGGCGCGAGCCGCGGATTGGCCCACGCGGCCGGTGACCGTGGTGGTTCCGTACTCGCCGGGCGGCAACACCGATATGATGGCGCGGCTTGCGTCTCAATACCTAGCGGACAAGTTCGGTCAGCCCTTCGTGATCGAGAATCGCGCAGGCGGCGGCGGTTCGGTTGGCGCCATCGCGGTCGCTCGTGCGCAGCCTGACGGCTACACGTTGCTGTTCGGCGCCTCCACCCAGATCATCAACATTCCGATGCTGCAGAAGGTGAGCTACGACCCGCAGAAGGATCTGGTTCCGATCAGCATCTTCGGCGCGGGGCCGTACCTGCTCGGCATCAAGGCGTCGTTGCCTTGCAACACGGTGCAGGAGTTCATCGGCTATGTGAAAGCCAACCCCGGAAAACTCAACTACGCGACGGCCGGAGTCGGCGGCAACATTCATCTCAACACGGCGCTCTTTATCGCTCGGGCCGGTCTCGACATGGTGGCTGTGCCGTACAAGAGCGGCGCGCCTGCCATGGCCGCGCTGGTTGCGGGCGAAGTCGAGATGTACTTCGGCAATGCCTCGGAGCTGATTCAGCACGCCGACAGCAAGCTCATCAAGATTCTGGCGGTTTCGACGCTGCAGAAGCTGCAGCAGCTTCCGGACGTTCCGACGATCGCGGAATCCTATCCGGGATTCAACACGTCGTCGTGGAACGGCTTCTTTGCGCCGACCGGAACGCCTGAGGCGATCCTTGATGCGCTGGCGAAGGAAACGATCGCGGCTGCGCACCAGCCCGCCATTGTTGAGCGATTGAATCGCCTCGCCATCCTGCCGTTCGGCACGACCACGGGTGAGTTCCGCAAGGTGATCGAAGAGTCCCGGGTCTCCAACCGCCTGGCGATGAAGGCGGCTGGCCTGCCGATCATCGATTAGGCTTAGTCGCGCCGGTCGCCCTTGAGGCGCTTGTCGAGGTAGGCGCTGACCGATTGCATCAGCGGCTCGACCTTGCCGTCGAAGAAGTGGTTGGCGCCCGGGATTACCTTCTGCTCGATGACGATGCCCTTCTGGGTCTTCAACTTGTCGACGAGGCCGGTGACGTCCTTGTGCGGCACCACCGCGTCCTTGTCGCCGTGAACGATCAGGCCGGACGAAGGGCAGGGCGCCAAAAACGAGAAGTCGTAAAGGTTGGCGGGCGGAGCGATCGAGATGAAGCCCTCGATCTCCGGCCGCCGCATCAGAAGCTGCATGCCGATCCAGGCGCCGAACGAGAAGCCGGCGATCCAGCACGAGCGAGCTTCCGGGTTGATCGACTGCGCCCAGTCGAGCGCGGATGCGGCGTCCGACAATTCGCCGGTGCCGTGATCGAAGTTGCCCTGGCTGCGCCCGACGCCCCGGAAGTTGAAGCGGATGGCGGCGAAGCCGCGATGCACGAAGGCATAGTAGAGCTGATAGATGATCTGGTTATTCATCGTGCCGCCGAACTGCGGATGCGGATGCAGGATGATCGCGATCGGTGCGTTCTTCTGCGGCGCCGGGTGATAGCGGCCTTCGATACGGCCGGCGGGTCCCGTGAATATGACTTCAGGCATGAGCGTTAAACCTCGGTCAGCGTGTTCTGCGGCGGTCCAAGGGGTGTGCTTGACGGCACCGGCAGGCGGACGTAACTGATTAAGATTGTTCCCAAATCTCGGAGCTTCCGACGGCTGGCGCGCCAACGCGTACGGCCGATGGGAGGCGGGTTCTAACATGATCCCGGGTGCCAAAAGCAAGTAAAATGAGCAGGGTCAGGGGCTTGGATGTCCCGCCGCTGGTCTGGACGTAAGGTGCATGGCAACGCTCGCCTATTTTGACTGGAACGCAACCGCGGAACTGCGGCCGGAGGCGAAGGCCGCGGTCGGGGGCGCGCTGAATGTGACAGGAAATCCGTCGTCCGTGCACGCGTCCGGCCGTGCCGCGCGTCGCATCGTTGAGTCCGCGCGCGAGCAGGTCGCTGCCCTGGTCGGCGTAGCAGCGCGCGATGTGGTGTTCACTTCGGGGGGCACCGAGGCGAACATGTTGGCGCTTTCGCCCGCGCTCGGCGACACGCTGCTGGTCTCCGCGATCGAGCATCCGTCGGTGCGGAGCGGCGGGCGGTTTGCCGCGGTCGAGGAGTTTCCGGTGACGGCGAATGGCCTCGTCGATCTGGCGGCGCTGGAGCGTCTGCTGGCCGGCCGCTTGCGGCCCCTGGTTTCGCTGATGCTCGCCAACAACGAAACCGGCGCAGTCCAGCCGGTGGCGGAGGTGGCGGCGCTGGTCCATGCGGCCGGCGGGCTTTTGCATGTGGACGCGGTGCAGGGCCCGGGGCGGATCGCTTGCGATTTCCCGGCACTCGGCGCCGATCTGATGACGCTGTCGTCGCACAAGATCGGCGGGCCACAGGGCGTGGGCGCGCTGGTCCGGCGGGAGGGCTTGCCGCTCGATCCGCAGATCAGGGGCGGCGGGCAGGAGCGCGGCGCCAGGGCCGGCACCGAGAACGTGGCGGGGTTCGCCGGGTTCGGCGCCGCCGCCGAGGCGGCCCAGCAAGGCTGGTCCCGCGAGGCTACCCGGATGGCGGCGCTGCGGGACCGGTTTGAAGCCGGGATCAAGGCGATTGCGCCTCAAGCAGTGATTTTCGGCACGGAGGCGCCCCGGTTGCCCAATACCACGCTCTATTCGGTGCCGGGCATGAAGGCGGAAACCGCCGTGATTGCCTTCGATCTGGAAGGCGTGGCGGTATCCTCGGGGGCGGCCTGTTCCTCGGGCAAAGTCTCAGCCTCCCACGTCCTGGCGGCGATGGGGGTCCCTGCGGAGCTGGCCGGAGGCGCAG
>JAPLPD010000217.1:0-7945 GCA_026400395.1 Alphaproteobacteria bacterium
CAATGGCCAAAGAGAAATTCAACCGCAACAAGCCGCACTGCAACGTAGGCACGATCGGTCACGTCGATCACGGCAAGACGTCTTTGACGGCTGCGATCACCAAGGTTCTGGCGGAGACGGGCGGGGCGACGTTCACCGCCTACGACCAGATCGACAAGGCGCCGGAAGAAAAGGCGCGCGGCATCACGATTGCGACGGCGCACGTGGAGTACGAGACCAAGAACCGGCATTACGCGCACGTCGATTGCCCGGGGCACGCCGACTATGTGAAGAACATGATCACGGGCGCGGCGCAGATGGACGGCGCGATCCTGGTGGTTTCGGCCGCCGACGGCCCGATGCCGCAGACCCGCGAGCACATCCTGCTGGCGCGCCAGGTCGGCGTTCCGGCGCTGGTGGTGTTCATGAACAAGTGCGACATGGTGGACGACGCCGAGCTGCTCGACCTGGTCGAGCTTGAGGTTCGCGAGCTTTTGTCGAAGTACCAGTTCCCGGGCGACAAGATCCCGATCATCCGCGGTTCGGCGCTTGCGGCGCTCGAGGGCAAGACCCCCGAGCTCGGCCACGACGCGATCCTCAAGCTGATGGAGGCGGTCGACGCCAGCATCCCGCAGCCGGAGCGTCCGATCGATCTGCCGTTCCTGATGCCGGTTGAAGACGTGTTCTCGATCTCGGGCCGCGGCACGGTGGTGACCGGGCGCGTCGAGCGCGGGATCATCAAGGTTGGCGAGGAAGTCGAGATCGTCGGCATCAAGGCGACCGCGAAATCGGTTGTCACCGGCGTCGAGATGTTCCGCAAGCTGCTCGATCAGGGCCAGGCCGGCGACAACATCGGCGCGCTGCTGCGCGGCATCGACAAGGACAACGTCGAGCGCGGCCAGGTGCTGTGCAAGCCGGGCTCGGTCAAGCCGCACACCAAGTTCAAGGCCGAGGCGTACATCCTGACCAAGGAAGAGGGGGGGCGTCACACGCCGTTCTTCACCAACTACCGGCCGCAGTTCTACTTCCGCACGACCGACGTGACGGGCGTGGTGACGCTTCCGGAGGGCACCGAGATGGTGATGCCGGGCGACAACATCGCCATGGAAGTGACGCTGATCGTGCCGATCGCCATGGAAGAGAAGCTGCGCTTCGCCATCCGCGAGGGCGGCCGCACCGTCGGCGCCGGCGTGGTTGCAAAATATTCGGATCCGGCTCAAGGCGTTCGATCACCGCATCCTCGATGCGTCGACCCGCGAGATCGTCAACACCGCCAAGCGCACGGGCGCCCAGGTGCGTGGACCGATCCCGCTGCCGACCAGGATCGAGAAATTTACGGTCAATCGCTCGCCGCACGTTGATAAGAAGAGCCGCGAGCAGTTCGAGATGCGCACTCATAAGCGCCTTTTGGACATCGTCGATCCGACGCCGCAGACCGTGGACGCGCTGATGAAGCTCGACCTCGCTGCCGGCGTCGACGTCGAGATCAAGCTCTGAGCCGTACCGGAACAACGAGGATTAGAAAATGCGCTCCGGTGTGATCGCCCAAAAGATGGGAATGACCCGCCTCTTTACAGAGGCCGGTGAGCATGTACCCGTCACTGTGCTGCGTCTCGCGCAATGCCAAGTCATTGCGCATCGCAGTAAGGACAAGGACGGATATGTCGCGCTTCAGCTTGGTTCCGGCACCCGCAAGGTGAAGAACGTGAGCAAGGCCGAACGCGGACGTTTCGCCGTGGCCAAGGTAGAGCCCAAGCGCACGATCGCCGAGTTTCGCGTCAGTGATGATGCGATGATCCCGGTCGGCGCCGAAATCACCGCCGATCATTTTGTTATCGGCCAGTTCGTCGATGTCACCGGCACCTCCATCGGCAAGGGCTTCGCCGGCGGTATGAAGCGCTGGAACTTCGGCGGCCTGCGCGCCACCCACGGTGTGTCGGTCTCGCATCGCTCGATCGGCGGCACAGGCGGCCGTCAGGACCCGGGCAAGGTCTTCAAGAACAAGAAGATGCCGGGCCACATGGGTGTCGATCGCGTCACCACGCTGAACCTTCGCGTCGTGCAAACCGACGTCGAGCGCGGCCTGATCATGATCGAAGGCGCCGTTCCCGGCCACAAGGGCGGCTGGATCACCATGCGTGACGCCGTAAAGAAGACGCTGCCGAAGGAAGCTCCGAAACCCGGCAAGTTCAAGGTTGTCGCTGCCGAGGTAAACCCTGCAGCTTCGGAAGCCGCGCCGGTTGAAGCTGCTCCGAAGGAGGGCGTGTGACATGGAATTGAAAGTCACCACCATTGAGGGCCAGGAGTCCGGCTCGGTCACCTTATCGGATGCGATCTTCGGCCTGGAAGTCCGCCCGGATCTCATTCAGCGCTGCGTCATCTGGCAGTTGGCCAAGCGCCGCGCCGGCACGCATGCGGTGAAGAACCGCGCCGACATCTGGCGCACCGGCAAGAAGATGTACGCGCAGAAGGGCACCGGTGGCGCCCGTCACGGCTCGGCGCGCGTGCCACAGTTCCGCGGCGGTGGTCGCGCGTTCGGTCCGGTCGTGCGCAGCCATGAGATCGGGCTGCCGAAGAAGGTTCGCGCGCTGGCGCTGCGGCATGCTCTCTCGGCCAAGGCGAAGGACGGCGGCATCGTCGTGCTCGACAAGGCCACGGTGAAGGAGGGCAAGACCAAGCATCTTGCCTCGCACTTCGAGAAACTCGGCTGGGGCAGCATGCTGATCATCGACGGCGCCGAGATCGACGTCGGTTTCGCCAATGCGGCGCGCAACATCCCGAACGTCGACGTTCTGCCGATCCAGGGCATCAACGTTTACGACATCATGCGACGCGGCAAGCTCGTGCTGACCAAGGCCGGGCTTGATGCGCTGGAGGCGCGCTTCAAATGAGCACCACCGATCCGCGCCACTACGACATTCTGATTTCGCCGGTGATCACCGAAAAGGCGACCACCGCCTCCGAGCACAATAAGGTTGTGTTCAAGGTCGCGCGAACGGCGACCAAGCCGCAGATCAAGGAAGCGGTCGAGAAGCTGTTTGACGTCAAGGTCAAGGCCGTCAACACGCTGATCCGCAAGGGCAAGGTCCGCATTTTCAAGGGACGGCCCGGCGAACTGCAGAACACCAAGCGTGCCGTGGTGACCCTCGAAGAAGGTCACCGCATCGATGTGACCACGGGCCTGTAAGGCGAAGAGGCGAATATGGCACTCAAAAGTTATAAGCCGACGACGCCGAGCCAGCGCCACCTGGTGATCGTCGATCGTACCGGTCTCTACCGCGGCAAGCCCGTGAAGAGCCTGGTCGAAGGTCAGCACTCGACCGGTGGCCGCAACAACCATGGCCGCATCACAAGCCGCTTCCGCGGCGGTGGTCACAAGCAGGCCTATCGCACCATCGACTTCAAGCGGCTGCGCCGCGAGGAGGCCGCGACGGTCGAGCGGATCGAATACGATCCGAACCGCACCGCCTTCATTGCTCTGGTGAAGTACAAGGACGGCGAGCTGTCCTACATCCTGGCGCCACAGCGGCTTGCCGCCGGCGATATGATCATCGCGGGCGAGTCCGTCGACATCAAGCCGGGCAACGCGATGCCGTGCGGCAACATGCCGGTCGGTACCATTGTCCATAACGTTGAGCTCAAGATCGGCAAGGGTGGCCAGATCGCGCGCTCGGCCGGCACTTACGCTCAGATCGTCGGCCGTGACGGTGAGTACGTCATCCTTCGTCTGAACTCGAGCGAGCAGCGGCTGGTGCATGGCCGATGCCTTGCGACCGTCGGGGCGGTCTCGAACCCAGACAACATGAACATCACGATCGGCAAGGCCGGCCGTCAGCGCTGGAAGGGCCGGATGCCGCACAACCGCGGCATCACCATGAACCCGGTCGATCACCCGCACGGCGGGCGCACCAAGGGCGGTGGCCATCCGGTCACCCCGTGGGGCTTCCCGACCAAGGGGAAGAAGACCCGCAAGAACAAGTCGACCACCAAGTTCATCATGATCAGCCGCCACGCGCGCAAGAAGTCATCGTAAGGGACGCCACATGTCACGTTCGGTTTGGAAGGGTCCGTTTGTCGATGGCTATCTGCTCAAGAAAGCAGATGCCTCGCGTTCGTCGGGCCGCCACGAGATGATCAAGATCTGGAGTCGCCGCTCGACCATCCTGCCGCAGTTCGTCGGCCTGACGTTCGGCGTCTACAACGGCCAGAAGCACATCCCAGTGAACGTCACCGAGGAAATGGTCGGTCACAAGTTCGGCGAGTTCTCACCGACGCGTACGTTCTACGGCCACACGTCCGACCGCAAATCGAAGCGTTCGAGCGGTTCGGCCTCGGCGGCGGGCTGAGAGCAGAGTTAGGAAACGATCATGGGCAAACGCGCACGCGAAAGAGATCTTCCGGACAGCGACGCCAAGGCGGTCGCCCGGATGCTGCGGGTATCGCCGCAGAAGCTTAATCTTCTCGCCCAGCTTATTCGCGGCAAGAAGGTGGCGATGGCGCTCGCGGACTTGCAGTTCTCGCAGAAGCGGATCGCCAAGGAAGTGAAGAAGTGCCTGGAATCGGCGATCGCCAATGCCGAAAACAATCACGACCTCGACGTCGACGAGTTGGTCGTTGCCGAGGCGCATGTCGGCAAGGCATTGGTGCTCAAGCGTTTCCATCCCCGCGGCCGTGGCCGCATGGGAAAGATTTTGAAGCCGTTCTCGAACCTGACCATCGTTGTGCGTCAGGTTGCGAGCGAAGCGGCTTAGGGAAGAGGGTTTAAGGAGCCACCATGGGTCAAAAGGTCAATCCGATCGGATTGCGGCTCGGCATCAACCGCACTTGGGATTCTCGCTGGTACGCCGGCAAGAACGAGTACGGAACGCTGCTGCACGAGGACATGAAGATCCGCAAGGAGCTCATGGTCGCGCTCAAGCAGGCCGCGGTGTCGAAGATCGTGATCGAGCGCCCGCACAAGAAGTGCCGGGTGACGGTCCACTCCGCGCGTCCCGGCGTCGTCATCGGCAAGAAGGGCGCCGACATCGAGAAGCTGCGCAAGTCGGTCGCCAAGCTCACCGACAGCGATGTCGTCATCAACATTCTCGAGATCAGGAAGCCGGAACTCGACGCCACCCTGGTCGCGGAATCGATCGCCCAGCAGCTTGAGCGCCGCGTGGCGTTCCGCCGGGCGATGAAGCGCGCCGTTCAGTCGGCGGTGCGGCTTGGCGCGCTGGGCATTCGTATCAACTGCTCGGGCCGTCTCGGCGGCGCCGAAATCGCGCGCCTGGAATGGTATCGCGAAGGCCGCGTGCCGCTGCACACGCTGCGCGCCGATGTCGATTAGGGCGTAGCCACCGCTTTTACGACCTACGGTACCTGCGGCGTCAAGGTCTGGATCTTCAAGGGCGAGATCATGGAGCACGACTCCATGGCGCAGGATAAGCGTCTCGCCGAAGCCGAGGCCGGTCGGCCGCGGCGCGAAACGACGACGGCTTAAAGCGAGCACGGGAAAGAATAGGGTCATTCGTCATGTTGCAACCGGCACGCACCAAGTTCCGCAAGGCGCACAAGGGCCGCATCCACGGCCTGGCGACCAGCGCCAAGGATCTGGCCTTCGGCCAGTATGGCCTCAAGGCGACCGAGCCTGAGCGTGTCACCGCGCGCCAGATCGAAGCCGCCCGCCGTGCGCTCACCCGTCACATGAAGCGCGCAGGCCAGGTCTGGATCCGGGTCTATCCGGACGTGCCAGTGTCCAAGAAGCCGCTGGAAGTCCGCATGGGCTCCGGCAAGGGTTCGGTCGAACTCTGGGTCTGCCGGGTCAAGCCGGGCCGTATCCTGTTCGAGGTCGACGGTATCTCTGCTCAGCTCGCCAAAGAGGCGCTGACGCTGGCCGCCGCCAAGCTTCCGATCAAGACCCGTTTCGTCGCCCGTATCGCCGCTTAAGTTCGAGGATCAAGGCCATGAAAGCTTCCGATGCCCGCGCCATGACCGTCGATCAGCTCGACGACGAGGTGCTCAAGCTCAAGAAGGAGCAGTTCAATCTGCGCTTTCAGCGGGCGACGGGCCAGCTCGAGAACACCTCGCGCGTGCGTGTGGTGCGACGCGATATCGCGCGCATCCTGACCGTCGCGAAGCAGAAGCGGACCGGCGCCGAGCCCGCGCTGAAAACGGTCGAAGCAAAGCCTGAGCGCGTGAAGCCGAAGCGGACAGCCAAGCGCCGTCCTCCCCAGCCATCCAGATCGAAGCCGAGCCTGAAGAACCGGGCGCCGGCGAAAAAGTCGAAGAAGTAAGAGGATCGTATGCCGAAGCGAACGCTCCAGGGCGTGGTTGTCAGCGACAAGCAGGACAAGACCGTGATTGTCCGCGTTGAGCGGCGCTTTACGCATCCGGTCATGAAGAAGACCGTGCGCCGCTCCAACAAGTTCCATGCTCACGACGAGAGCAACGAATTCTCGATCGGCGACCTCGTGTGGATCGAGGAGCATAAGCCGATTTCCAAGCTGAAGCGCTGGGCGGTGGTCCGGGGCGAGAAGCGCGCCAAGAGCGAGGCGCCGATAGCGTCTGACTCCGAGAAGCGTTCGTCTTCGAAAAAGAAGAACGCCAAAGCAGATACGGCCGCCGCGGCCAAACCGAACTAAGCGCGCGGTTTCCTAGAACCCAGACGCGCAAGAAAGAAGTACGAGGCGCCTTATGATCCAGATGCAGACCAATCTCGACGTTGCCGATAATTCCGGCGCGCGTCGCGTCATGTGCATCAAGGTGCTTGGCGGGTCCAAGCGCAAATACGCGACTATCGGCGACGTCATCGTCGTTTCGATCAAGGAGGCGATCCCGCGCGGCCGCGTCAAGAAGGGCAACGCGGCCGTGCTGATCAACCCGCAGATGGAGCCGGTCGGCACCCGTATCTTCGGGCCGGTGCCCCGTGAATTGCGCGCCAAGAACCATATGAAGATCATTTCGCTTGCGCCGGAGGTGCTGTGATGGCGGCTCGTATCAGGAAGGGTGACAAGGTTGTGATCCTCAGCGGCCGCGACAAAGGCCGTAGCGGCGAGGTGATCGAAGTTCATCCGCGCGAAGAGCGCGCGCTCGTTCGTGGCGTCAACATGGTCAAGCGCCACCAGAAGCAGACTGCGCAGCAGGAAGGCGGAATCATCTCCAAAGAGATGACGATTCACCTGTCCAATGTCGCGCTGGCCGATCCGAAGGACGGCAAGGCCACGCGCGTCAGCTTCAAGACCATAGGCTCGGGCGATGAGCGCAAGCTCGTGCGCGTCGCCAAGCGTTCGGGAGTCGAGATCGATGGCTAAGAAACCTGACGACGCCGGCAAGGCCGACAAGGCCCCGAAGGCAGACAAGTCGCCGGAAGCCCAGGCTCGCGCCGAAAAAGCTGCCGAGGCAAAGGCAAAAGCAGCTGCGAAGAAGGCAGCCGAGGAAAGCGGCGAGAAAAAGCCGCGCGCTCCCGAGGAGCGTGTGACGCCGCGTCTGCGCACGCAGTTCGATGAGGTGATCCGCAAGGCCCTGACCGAACAGTTCGGCTACAAGAATCCGATGCAGGTGCCCCGGGTCGATAAGATCGTCCTGAACATGGGCATTGGCGAAGCAGTGGCCGATCGCAAGAAGGTCGAGCAGGCCGCCGAGGCGATGGCGGCGATCGCCGGCCAGAAGCCGATCATCACCAAGTCGCGCAAGTCGATTGCGACCTACAAGCTCCGCGACGGCCAGGCGATCGGTTGCAAGGTCACGCTCCGCAAGGCGCGCATGTACGAATTCCTCGACCGCCTGGTCAACATTGCGCTGCCGCGCGTTCGCGACTTCCGCGGCCTTAATCCGAAGAGCTTCGACGGCCGCGGCAACTACTCGCTCGGCATCAAGGAACACACCATTTTCCCTGAGATCGATTACGACAAGGCTCAGGACATGTGGGGTATGGACATCACGGTCTGCACGACGGCCGCTTCCGACGACGAGGCCCGCGCGCTGCTGA
>JAPLPD010000217.1:7951-24583 GCA_026400395.1 Alphaproteobacteria bacterium
GCTGACTGCTTTTAATTTCCCGTTCCGGCAGTGAGGGCAGCCTTAAACGGCAAGCCTTCAAACGCGGATAGCCAGGAGACTTAGATGGCGAAGAAGAGTTCGATCGAGAAGAACAACCGACGAAAGAAGCTGGCGAAGAAGTTCGCCGGCCGCAGGCAGCGCCTGAAGGCGCTGGTCATGGACAAGACCAAGCCGGTGGAAGAGCGCTTCGCCGCCAGCCTCAAGTTGGCCGAGCTGCCGCGCAATTCGGCTCCGATTCGTTATCGCAATCGTTGCGAGATCACCGGTCGGCCGCGCGCGGTCTATCGCAAGCACAAGCTGTCGCGTATCGCGCTCCGGGAACTAGGCTCCAAGGGCCTGATTCCCGGTCTCGTGAAGTCGAGCTGGTAAGGGGGATCGCATGGTGATGAACGATCCAATCGGCGATCTGATCGCGCGCATCAACAACGCGCAGATGCGCAAGAAGCCCAAGGTTTCGACCCCGGGCTCGCGGCTCCGCGTCAGCGTCCTCGAGGTGCTGCAAAGCGAGGGCTACATCCGCGGTTATTCCAAGGTCGATCACTCCGACGGCCGTAGCGAGCTCGAAATCGAGCTGAAGTATTTCGACGGCGAGCCGGTGATCCGCGAAATGTCGCGCGTTTCCAAGCCCGGCCGCCGGGTTTACGTCGCGGTTCGCAATCTGCCGCGCATCAACAACGGCCTGGGCGTCGCGATCCTGTCGACACCCAAGGGCGTGATGGCCGACCACGACGCACGCGACGCCAACGTTGGCGGCGAAGTGCTCTGCACCGTGTTCTGAGCCGGAGATCGAGGAAGCAACCATGTCCCGTATCGGCAAAAAGGCGGTTCCGGTCCCCACCGGCGTCACGGCCAACGTCGAAGGCCAGACCATCAAGGTCAAGGGTCCGAAGGGTGCGCTGCAGCTGTTGCTGCACGACGACATCAAGGCCACGATGGACCAGGGCGCAATCAAGATCGATCCACGCTTCGAGACCAAGCGCGCGCGCTCCCAGTGGGGCACCGCGCGGACTCTGGTCAACAACCTGATGACCGGCGTGACCAAGGGCTTCGAACAGAAGCTCGAGATTACCGGCGTCGGCTATCGCGCCGCAGTGCAGGGCAAGAACCTGCAGCTTCAGTTGGGCTACAGCCACGACGTGGTGTTTCCGATCCCGGAAGGCATTTCGATCGTGGCGCCGAAGCCGACTGAAATCACCATCACTGGCTCGGACAAGCAGAAGGTGGGCCAGGTGGCCGCCGATATCCGCGATTTCCGGCCGCCGGAGCCCTACAAGGGCAAGGGCGTGAAGTACGCCGGCGAATACATCTTCCGCAAGGAAGGCAAGAAGAAGTAACGGAGCGCAACGATGGCCACAGTCAAAGCAAGAACCGATCGGCGCAAGGCGACCGTCCGGCGCGCCATCAAGGAGGCGGCGACCGGACGCGCGCGCCTCACCGTGTTCCGCTCGTCCAAGCACATCTACGCCCAGGTCATCGACGACCAGAAGGGCGGGACGGTCGCGTCGGCTTCGTCGATCGAGAAGGACATGCGCGGCAAGACCGGCGCCAATGTCGATGCTGCCAAGGCGGTCGGCAAGTTGGTTGCTCAGCGAGCGATCGAGAAGGGCGTGAAAAGCGTCGTGTTCGATCGTGGCGGCTATCTCTACCATGGGCGCATCAAGGCGCTCGCCGATGCCGCGCGCGAGGGCGGCCTGCAGTTCTGAACGGATGATGACGGGCGTCAGGCTCGAAGGGAAAGATCGTTATGGCACGTGAACCGAGACGAGAGGGTGGCCGCGAGCGCGGCGGCGAACGCGAGCAAAGCGAGTTCGTCGATAAGCTCGTGCACATCAACCGCGTCGCCAAGGTTGTGAAGGGCGGGCGGCGGTTCGGCTTCGCCGCGCTGGTGATTGTCGGTGACCAGAAGGGCCGGGTCGGGTTCGGTCACGGCAAGGCACGCGAGGTGCCGGAGGCAATTCGCAAGGCGACAGACGCGGCCAAGCGCAACGTCACGCGCGTGCCGCTCCGCGAAGGCCGCACGCTGCATCACGACGTGCATGGCCGCCACGGCGCCGGCAAGGTGTTCCTCCGCGCGGCTCCCCCCGGCACTGGCATCATCGCTGGCGGTCCGATGCGCGCGGTGTTTGAGACTCTCGGTATGCAGGACGTGGTTGCCAAGTCGCTGGGGTCGTCGAACCCCTACAACATGGTGCGCGCCACCTTCGACGCACTCAAGCACCAGGATTCGCCGCGTTCGGTTGCGGCGCGTCGCAGCATCAAGGTCTCTACGCTGCAAGGACGCCGTCAGGGCGCCGACAGCGAAGCGGCGACCGAGTAAGCGGGAAATTCGTCATGGCCAGCAAAGATAAAATGCTCAAAGTCGAACAGATCGGCAGCCCGTTGCGGCGCGAGCACAGCCAGCGCGAGACGCTGGTCGGGCTCGGGCTGAACAAGATCGGCCGTTCTCGCGAACTGGTCGATACGCCGATGACCCGCGGGATGATCGCAAAGGTGCAGCATCTCGTCCGCATCGTGGACGGGAAATAAGGAGAGGCTGCGATGAAATTGAACGAAATCGCCCCGAAGCACGGCGCACGGAAGAAACGCTTCCGCATCGGCCGCGGCATCGGCTCAGGCGCAGGCAAGACCGGCGGTCGCGGCGGCAAGGGCCAGACCGCGCGCTCTGGCGTACGCATCAAGGGCTTCGAAGGCGGCCAGATGCCGATGCATCGCCGGCTCCCGAAGCGCGGCTTCCGCAACACCAGCTTCCAGTTGAAGCTGAACGAGGTGAACCTCGGTAAGGTGCAGACGGCGATCGACGCCAAGCTGCTCGATGCCTCGGCGACCGTCGATTCCGCGGCCCTGATCAAGGCGGGCCTGATGCGGCGCGCCAAGGACGGCGTTCGGCTGCTCGGCAATGGCGAGTTGAAGGCGAAGGTGAATTTCGAGGTTTACGGCGCGTCCAAGGCCGCGGTGGAAGCAGTTGAGAAGGCCGGCGGATCGGTCAAGATACTGGCACCGAAGCGTGAAGAGGGCGAAAAAGCCGCCTGATCCCTATATCTGAGGGGCTTGTACCTGACGGGTTTGGGGCGGAAGGGAGCTCTCGATGGTTTCTGCAGCGGAACAACTGGCGGCCAATCTCAATTTCTCGGCGCTCGCCAAAGCCGACGAGTTGAAGAAGCGCATCTGGTTCACGCTCGGCGCGCTGCTGGTCTACCGCTTCGGCACCTACATTCCGCTGCCGGGTATCGACCCCACTGCTTGGGAGCAGATTTTCAAGTCGCAGGCCGGGGGTATCCTCGGCATGTTCAACATGTTCTCCGGCGGTGGCATTCATCGCATGGCGATCTTTGCGTTGAACATCATGCCGTACATTTCGGCCTCGATCATCATTCAGTTGATGACGACTGTTTCACCGACGCTTGAACAACTTAAGAAAGAGGGTGAGCAGGGCCGCAAGGTCATCAATCAGTACACTCGCTATCTTACTGTAATCCTTGCGGGTTTCCAGGCTTATGGCATTGCGATCGGTCTCGAAGGCGCCGGTGGCGCGGTGGCCGATCCCGGCTACTTTTTCCGCATTTCGACGGCGATCACGCTGACCGGCGGCACGATGTGGCGGGTATTGTCGCGGAGTTGCCGTCCGCCATCGCCGGCATGCTTGAACTCGGGCGCCAGGGCGCGCTGTCGACCGGCTTGATCCTGGTCGTGATCGTGATGTCGGTCGTGGTGATCGCGTTCATCGTGTTCATGGAGCGCGCGCAGCGCCGGCTGCTGATCCAGTATCCCAAGCGCCAGGTCGGCAATCGGATGTTCGAGGGGCAGTCGTCGCATCTGCCGCTCAAGCTCAACACCTCGGGCGTGATCCCGCCGATCTTCGCCTCTTCTCTGCTGTTGTTGCCGACGACGATCGCTCAGTTCAACGCCGGCGGCGGACCGGAGTGGTGGCAAACGGTCGTCACGCAACTCGGCCACGGCCGGCCGTTGTTCCTGATCCTCTACATCGGCCTGATCGTATTCTTCGCCTTCTTCTACACGGCGATCGTTTTCAATCCGACCGAGACCGCGGACAACCTCAAGAAGCACGGCGGCTTCATTCCCGGCATTCGCCCGGGCGAGCGCACCGCGGAGTACATCGACTACGTACTCAGCCGCATCACCGTACTGGGGGCCGCGTATCTGGCAATCGTCTGCCTCATTCCGGAAATTTTGATCTCATACGCGGCGGTGCCGTTCTATTTCGGCGGCACGTCGCTGTTGATCGTGGTCAGCGTGACCATGGATACGGTGGCTCAGATCCAAGGCCACCTGCTGGCGCATCAATATGAAGGTTTGATCAAACGTTCAAAGCTGCGGGGGCGCAGGAGATGAGGATTGTTTTGCTAGGCCCGCCGGGGGCTGGCAAGGGGACGCAGGCCAAGGAACTCGTTTCGAAATACGGCATCGTGCAACTCTCCACCGGCGACATGCTACGTGCGGCCGTCGCGGCCGGCACGCCGATCGGGCTCAAGGCGAAGGACATCATGGCGCGCGGCGCCCTGGTGCCGGATGACGTCGTGGTCGGTATCGTGTCCGACCGTGTCGATCAGCCAGACGCCCTCAAGGGCTTTATCCTCGACGGCTTTCCGCGCACCGTGCCGCAGGCCGAGGCGCTCGACCGGATGCTGAAGACTAAGGGGCAGCGGCTCGATGCCGTGCTCGAACTCAAGGTCGATCCCAGTGTCCTGCTCCGTCGAATCGAAAGCCGGATCGAGCAGATGAAGCTTCGGGGCGAGGCCCTGCGCGCTGACGACAATCCAGAGATTCTGAAGCAGAGGCTTGAGGCATACGGTAGCCAGACCGCGCCGCTTGTGGATTACTACCGGGGTAGGGGCGCCCTGCGGACCGTCGATGGGATGGCGCCGATCGACGAGGTCACCGCCGCGATTTCGAAGGCGCTGGCCGATGCGGCGTTGCAGACGGGTTCGGCCGGCAAGCGCGCCGGCAAGGCTTCCGTGGCCCGTAAATCGGCCTCCAAGGCCCAGAAAACGGCCAAGAAACCTGCGGGAAAACCTGCGGGCAGGGTTAAGGCCGCAATCAAAGGCCGATCCAAAACTGAGTCCAAGACCCGGTCAAAGACCCCCATCCGGGGCCGCAAATCGACCGGCAAGCGCGTGGTGAAGGCCGCTGCGCGCCGCGCCGCCCGTGGTCCGCAGAAGGGCAAAAAAGCCAAGTCGGCGCGGAGGTTGACGAAGTGATGTTGAATCCCTTAATAAGCCCGGTATTCAGTCGGACTCAGTTCGAACGATGCCGGCCCCGGGGTGGCGGGGAGGGCGTCGCATTGTTGCTTGGAATGCCCTGCTGAACAGGCAGGAACGGTCTGGTACTGAGCCGACCGGAACAGGAGTGAAGACGTGGCCCGAATCGCAGGCGTAAACATCCCGACCAACAAGCGCGTTCTGATCGCGCTGCAGTACATCCATGGCATCGGCCAGAAGAACGCCAAGGACATCATCGAGAAGGTGAACATTCCGGCGGAACGCCGGGTGTCGCAGTTGTCCGACAACGAGGTCCTGCAGATCCGCGAGATGATCGACCGCGACTACATTGTCGAAGGCGATCTGCGCCGCGAGGTTGCGACGAACATCAAGCGGCTGATGGATCTCGGCTGCTACCGTGGTCTGCGTCACCGCAAGGGCCTGCCGGTTCGCGGTCAGCGCACCCACACCAATGCCCGTACCCGCAAGGGTCCGGCTAAAGCGATTGCCGGCAAGAAGAAGCCCACGGCGTAACGACGCCAGGCCGAATTGATTGGGCTCGCTTGGCGAGCCTTGAAAGGATCGTGAATGGCTAAGGAAGCTGCAAATCCCGCAGGCGGGCGCGTCCGCCGCCGCGAGCGTAAGAACATCGCCTCCGGCGTTGCGCATGTGAATGCGTCGTTCAACAACACCATGATCACCATCACCGATGCGCAGGGCAATACTATCGCCTGGTCGTCGGCCGGCACCATGGGCTTTAAGGGCTCGCGCAAATCGACGCCCTACGCCGCGCAGATGGCCGCCGAGGATGCCGCCAAAAAAGCGTCCGAGCACGGCATGCGTACGCTTGAAGTCGAAGTCGCCGGTCCAGGTTCGGGCCGCGAGTCGGCGCTCCGCGCGCTGCAGGCCGCGGGCTTCACCGTGACCTCGATCCGTGACGTGACCCCAATTCCTCACAACGGCTGCAGGCCGAGAAAGCGCCGGCGCGTATGAGCGACACTTACATCCGGCCGGAGTCGCCGGCTGCCGCCGATCATTCCCACGGGGCGGAGTGGGGAGCGAAGGCGAGCGCGCCACTCAATACGATGGGTGCAAATGTGATCCAGAAGAATTGGCAGGAACTGATCAAGCCGAACAAACTGCAGGTTTCGCTCGGCACCGATCCGAAGCGGCACGCGACGCTCGTCGCCGAGCCGCTCGAGCGCGGATTCGGCGTGACGCTCGGCAACGCGCTGCGGCGCATTCTGCTGTCGTCGCTGCAGGGCGCTGCGGTGCAGTCCGTCCACATCGACGGCGTGCTGCATGAGTTCTCCTCGATTGCCGGTGTCCGTGAGGACGTGACGGACATCGTGCTGAACATCAAGGACATCGCCATCAAGATGCAGGGCGAAGGCCCCAAGCGCATGGTGGTGAAGAAGTCGGGTCCTGGCACCTTGGTGGCCGGCGACATCCAGACCGTCGGCGATATCGTCGTGCTCAATCCGGACCTCGTGCTCTGCACGTTGGACGAGGGCGCAGAGATTCGCATGGAGTTCACGGTCGCGACCGGCAAGGGCTACGTCCCGGCCGAGCGCAATTGTCCCGAGGATGCGCCGATCGGTCTGATCCCGGTCGACAGCCTCTACTCGCCGTGCCGCAAGGTCTCCTACAAGGTCGAGAACACCCGTGAGGGCCAGATTCTCGACTACGACAAGCTGACCTTGACGATCGAGACCAACGGGGCGGTTGGCCCCGAGGATGCGTTGGCCTATGCCGCGCGCATCCTGCAGGATCAGCTCAACGTGTTCGTCAACTTCGAAGAGCCCCGCAAGGAGCAGGCCGCGGAAGCGATCCCGGACCTCGCCTTCAACCCGGCGTTCCTCAAGAAGGTCGACGAACTCGAACTCAGCGTGCGCTCGGCCAACTGTCTTAAGAACGACAATATCGTCTACATCGGCGATCTCGTTCAGAAGACCGAAGCCGAGATGCTGCGCACCCCGAACTTCGGCCGCAAGTCGCTCAACGAGATCAAGGAAGTGCTGGCGCAGATGGGTCTGCACCTCGGTATGGAAGTGCCCGGCTGGCCGCCCGAGAATATCGAAGAACTCGCCAAGCGCTTCGAAGATCACTACTAGACAACTGTTCATCATGCCCGGCGTTCTGCCGGGCATGAGTTTTTGGGCGAACGCAGGAAGCCCACCTGAGCAGCGCGTCCGACGGACCGTCGCGACACAAAGATAGAGTAGGAATAATTCGATGCGTCACGGCAAGGTTCATCGTAAGCTCAACCGCACGGCGGAGCATCGCAAGGCGATGTTCGGCAACATGTGCGCCGCGTTGATCAAGCACGAACAGATCTCAACAACGCTGCCGAAGGCCAAGGAGCTTCGCCCCGTCGTGGAGAAGCTGATCACTCTCGGCAAGCGCGGTGACCTGCACGCCCGCCGCCAGGCGATCGCGCAGATCCGCGACGTCGGGATGGTCAAGAAGCTGTTTGAAGTGCTCGGCCCCCGCTACAAGGATCGCAAGGGCGGCTACACCCGCATCCTCAAGGCCGGATTCCGCCACGGTGACAACGCCGCGGTCGGCGTGATCGAGTTCGTCGATCGCGACGAAGGCGCTAAGGGTCTCGACTCCGGTCCTGTGCAGGAGCGCAGGGTCGATGAAGACGCAATGGCGTAACGTTCCGTGCTGGCGTCATAGATGGCAAAGGCGGCTTCGGCCGCCTTTTTGCTTTTTACCGTCCAGGTTTTTGAAACGCAGAGTACCGCCATCGCGCAGACCGTAAGCGAGCCCGAGCGTGAGATGATCGCCGCGGCCGAGCGCGGAGAAGTGGCGGTGCTGAAAAAGCTGCTTTCCGGCGGTGTCCGCATCGACGCCCGAGACCAACGCGGGCGCACGGCGTTGCTCGCCGCGACGCACCGCAACCGGGTCGAAATCGCGCGCCATCTAATCCGGGAGGGCGCCGACGTCAACGCCAAGGATTTCATCCAGGACACGCCGTATCTCTACGCGGCGGCGGAGGGGCGCATCGAAATCCTGAAGCTGACGCTTGGCGCTGGCGCGGAACTCAAGGACACCAACCGCTATGGCGGCACCGGCCTTATCCCGGCAGCGCATCACGGCCATGTGGAAGCAGTGAAGATTTTGCTCGCAACCGCCATCGACAAGGATCACGTCAACAAGCTTGGTTGGACAGCTTTGCTGGAGGCTGTGATCTTGGGGGACGGCGGTGCTGCGCACACCGAGATCGTTCGCCTGCTCGCCGAGGCTGGCGCCAACGTGAACATCGCGGACCGCGACGGGGTGTCTCCGCTCGCCCACGCCAAGAAGTCCGGCTATTCCGCGATGGTCCATACCCTCACCGCCGCCGGCGGGCGCTGAACAATTGTTTAGCGGACGGTTTCCGCCGATTGGCGCTGCCCCATCGCAACGGTAGAATTGATCCGATTCTAAATCTTTTCCGGGGGGAGAATTTCGATGCGCCGGTTGTTGGCATTGATCGCGGCCGTTTTTGCAGCCGCCGCTGCGGGCCCATCTGAGGCGCAGGCTCCAGTCGAGCGCGGCAGCTATCTGGTCAATTCACTCCTGACCTGCGGGAATTGCCACACGCCGCGCGGGCCGGGCGGCGTGTTCGACATGAGCAAGCAGCTCTCCGGCGGGCCGCAGACATGGGACGAGCCCACCTACAGGGTCAAGGGTGCCAACATCACGCCGGACAAGGACACCGGCATCGGCAACTGGACCGACGCCCAGATCAAGAAGGCGATGGTCGATGGCGTGCGCCCCAACGGCACGCCCCTCGCGCCGATCATGCCGTTCAACTTCTATAAGATATTCACTCCGGCCGACCTCGACGCGGTGGTGGCTTACATCAAGTCGGTGCCGGCCGTGCGCAACGAGGTGGTGCCGCCGGTCTACAAGGCGGCGATGCGCAGCGAAGGCCCGCCGGGCACCGACAAGACGGCGAACCCTGCCGATATGAACGATCCGGTCAAGCGCGGCTTCTATCTCGCCAGTATCGGGCACTGCATGGAGTGCCATTCGCCGGTGACCAACGACAAGCACGACTTTGTTGGCGGTCTCGGCAAGGGCGGGCAGGAGTTCAAAGGCCCGTGGGGCGTGTCGGTGTCTCGTAACATCACCTCGCATCGGGAAAAGGGCCTGGGGGCCTGGACCGACGCGGAGATCAAGACCGCCATCACCCAAGGCAAGCGCAAGGATGGCACGCCGCTCAAGCCGCCGATGGGTTACCCGCTCTACGCTAGAATGACGGACACCGACCTCGACGCCATCGTCGCCTATCTGCGGACCGTGCCCCCGAAGGACTAGGGCCGTTTGCCACCCTGGCCGGATGGGCCGGGGGCGGTAAACACCTGTTTCTCGCTCTTCTATTGCCGTTCCGCGCGGCCTATATCTCTGGTCCGCCGACCAGGGAATCTGCCATGTTTTCACGTCTGAGCCTGTTGTCCGCGCTTGCCGCCGCCACCGCGCTGCTTCTGCCGCAGGCGGCCGCCGCGCAGACTCGCGTGGTGCCGCCGTCGCCCGAAGCGCTTCGGATGTCCTATGCGCCGATCGTCAAGCGGGTGGTGCCGGCGGTCGTGACCGTCTCCGCCGCCAAGACGGTCGAGAACCGCAACCCGCTGATGGACGATCCATTCTTTCGGCGGTTCTTCGGCGGCGGTCAGCAGTTCGGGGCGCCGCGCGAGCAGCGGTCGCTCGGCTCCGGCGTCATCGTCGATCCGTCGGGCCTGATCGTGACCAACAATCACGTGATCGACGGTGCCGACCAGGTAAAGATTTCGCTCGCCGACAAGCGCGAGTTCGCGGTCGACGTGGTGCTGAAAGACCCTCGTGCCGATCTCGCCGTGCTGCGCGTCAAGGAAACCAATAAGGAACGTTTCCCCGTCATCGACTTCGGCAACTCCGACGATCTGCAGGTCGGCGACGTGGTGCTGGCGGTTGGTAATCCGTTCGGCGTCGGTCAGACCGTCACCCACGGTATCGTTTCGGCGGTGGCGCGCACTCAGGTCGGCATCTCCGACTACCAGTTCTTCATCCAGACCGACGCGGCGATCAATCCCGGAAACTCGGGCGGCGCGCTGGTCGATATGGCCGGACGCCTTGTCGGCATCAACACCGCGATTTTCTCGCGCTCCGGCGGTTCGCAAGGTGTGGGCTTCGCTATTCCCGCAACCATGGTGCGGCTGGTTGTGTCTTCGGCGCGCGCCGGCGGCAGCGCCGTCAAGCGGCCGTGGCTCGGCGCCAAGCTGCAGGCATTGACGCCGGAACTGTCGCAGGCGTTCAACTTGCAGCGGCCGTCGGGTGTGGTCATCACCAGCGTCACCGACAAGGGGCCGGCGGCGCGGGCCGGGCTCAAGCCTGGCGATGTCATCGTCTCGGTTGGCGGCCAGCCGGTCGATGATCCGAACGCCTTCGACTATCGTTTCATGACCAACGAACTCGGCGGCAAGGTCGAGTTCGGCGTGGTGCGCGGCGGCAAGGAAAGCAAGCTGCTTGTATCGCTGGAAACTGCGCCGGAGTCGGCGCGCGATGAAATCCTGATCGAAGCGCGCTCGCCGTTCGCCGGAGCCAAGGTGGCCAATCTTTCGCCCGCCCTGGCCGATGAACTACGGGTGGATGCGGCGGCGGAGGGCGTCGCGGTGGTCGACGTCACGGAAGGCACGGTGGCGCAACAACTGGGCTTTCAGCGCGGCGATATCGTTCTCGCCATCAATGGCACCAAGATTGCCAAGACCGGCGACCTCGAACGGCTCGCCAAGGCGGGCGCGAGGCTTTGGCGCATCAACATCCAGCGCGGCGGTCAGCAGATATCGGCCGTGTTCGGCGGATGACCAGTCGCCCCAAACGCGGCGAAGGCCCGAGCCTGTTCGCCGCGGCGGGGCTCGACGCCGGGGCGCCAAGGCCGTTGGCCGACAAGCTGCGGCCGCAGAAGCTCTCCGACGTCGTAGGCCAGGACCAGTTGCTTGGGCCTGATGGCGCGTTGACGCGGATGCTCGACAGCCGCTCGCTCGGCTCGCTGATCTTCTGGGGACCGCCGGGGACAGGTAAGACAACGGTTGCCCGGCTGCTCGCGCACGAGACCAGCCTCGAGTTCGTTCAGATCAGCGCGATCTTTTCCGGTGTTCAAGACCTGAAGAAGGTGTTCGAGGAGGCACGCAGCCGCCGAGAGACCGGGACCGGCACGCTGCTGTTCGTCGACGAGATTCACCGCTTCAACCGTGCCCAGCAGGATTCATTCCTGCCGGTGATGGAAGACGGCACCATCGTCCTGGTCGGCGCCACCACCGAGAATCCGTCGTTCGAACTGATCGCGCCGATGCTGTCGCGCGCCCGCGTGCTGGTGTTCAAATCGCTCGACCCCGAAGCGGTCGAAAAGCTGCTCACCCGCGCCGAGGAACTCGAAGGCAAGAAACTGCCGCTCGATTCCGATGCACGGCTGTCGCTCGCGCGCATGGCCGACGGCGACGGCCGCGCTTCGCTGACGTTGGCCGAGGAAATCTGGCGGGCCGCGCGACCGGGCGAGGTGTTCGATCAGGCGGCGCTGCAGAACGTGGTGCAGCGGCGCGCGCCGATCTACGACAAGAAGCAGGACGGCCACTACAATCTGATCTCGGCGCTGCACAAGTCGGTGCGCGGCTCCGATCCCGACGCAGCGCTCTACTACCTCGCCCGCATGCTCGACGCCGGCGAGGACCCGCTGTACCTCGCGCGGCGCGTCGTGCGGATGGCGGTTGAGGACATCGGCCTCGCCGATCCGCAGGCGCTGGTGATCTGCAACGCCGCCAAGGACGCCTACGATTTCCTGGGGTCGCCCGAGGGCGATCTGGCGATCGCGGAGGCGGTGATCTACGTGGCGACCGCGCCGAAGTCGAACGCCGCCTACAAGGCCTATGGCGCGGCCAAGCGCGCGGCGAAGGAGAACGGTTCGCTGCTGCCGCCCAAGCACATCCTCAACGCGCCGACCAATCTGATGAAGTCGGAGGGGTACGGCCGCGGCTACGCCTATGACCACGACGCGGAGGAGGCGTTCTCCGGACAGGACTATTTCCCGGAAGAACTCGGCCGCCAGACGTTCTACGATCCTCGCGAGCGCGGCTTCGAGCGCGAAATCCGCAAGCGCCTGGACTACTGGGCCAAGCTTCGCAAAGACAGGGTTGACGATTGATGCAGCGATTTGTGGTGTGGGCCGCCTGCGCGGCAGGCGTGTTTGCTGTGTCGTCCGCGCAGGCGCAGGAGCAATTCATCGGCCGCTGGGCGGCCAATCCTGAACTGTGCTCGGCGCGCGGCGGCGACAGCGCCGCCAATTCCGCGTTGGTCGCCACCGACACCTCGCTGTGGTGGTTCGATGGCTATTGCCGCATCGGCAAGATGTACAAGGCCAAGGCGGTCTACGTGCAGGCTCATTGCAGCAAGGGCGACGTGTCGGTCACTATGGACGCCCAGGGCGGCCGCATGCGTGTGACGTGGGGCGGCGCCAAGCCCGAGGAACTGAAGCGGTGCAACTAGAACACCCGTCATCGGAGCAGGGCCGTCCTTGAGCGAGACGGCCGCCCCATTGCAATCTGTGTTCCGGCATCGCGCTTTCGCGCTCTACTGGTTCAGCCGGATCGCTTCGATCCTGTCCTTCCAGATGCTGGTGGTGGCGGTCGGTTGGCAACTCTACGAACTGACCGGCAGCGCTTTCGACCTGGGCCTGTTGGGTCTCGCGCAGTTTGCGCCGATGCTGCTTCTTACGCTGGTCGTCGGCCATGTCGCCGATCGCCACGATCATCGCCGGATCCTGATGTTTTGCCAGATCGCAGAAGGCTGCGCCGCTGCGTTGCTGGTCTTCAGCACCCTGACGGGTTCGCTCGGCACGCCGGTCATCTACGCCGCTGTCGCTTTGGTCGGCGCAGCCCGCGGCTTCGAGATTCCGACGATGGCTGCGATTATCCCGGACTTGGTGCCGCGTGAGGATGTCCAGCGGGCGATGGCATGGTTTGCCTCCGCCAACCAGACCGGACAGATCGTCGGGCCTGCGCTCGGCGGCCTCCTGTATCTGCTCGGACCGGCGGCGGTCTATGGCATCACCATCGCGCTGTGGTGCCTCGGCGGGTTCATGCTGGCGCTGATGCGCTTCGAACGCGGGCCGCGCTCGACCGAGCCGTTCGGCTTGGCGTCTTTGCTCGGCGGTTTCCGCTTCGTGCGGCATGACCGAATTATTCTCGGCACGCTTTCGCTTGATATGTTCGCGGTGTTTCTTGGCGGCGCGACCGCGCTGTTGCCGATCTTCGCCCGCGATATTCTGCAGACCGGGCCATGGGGGCTCGGACTGCTTCGCGCCGCACCCGGCGCGGGGGCGCTGGTCATGTCGGTCATTCTGGCGCGGCGGCCACTGACCCTGCCGGTCGGCACCGTCCTGTTCAGCATGCTGACCATCTTCGGACTGGCGGTCACGCTGTTCGCGTTCTCCACCGTGCTCTGGCTGTCCATGGTGGCGCTGGCCTTGATGGGGGCTGCGGACGTGGTCAGCGTGGTGATCCGCTTTTCTCTGGTCCAGCTTCGCACCCCGCCGCAGATGCGCGGCCGGGTCAGCGCGGTCAACGGCCTGTTCACCGGGACCTCCAACCAACTCGGTGATTTCCGCGCCGGCGTGGTGGGGGCGCTGTTCGGGGCGGTGCCGGCGGTGGCGATCGGCGGGCTGGGCACCATCCTGGTGACCCTGATTTGGATGTTTCTTTTCCCCGAGTTGCGGCGTATCCGTTCGTTGGATGAGGCGACCGAGTTGAAAACCGCCCAAAAGGCGGACGAAATCGCCGGAACCGAGACACCATGAGCGAGACCGAAACCGAGGCCCCGGCGGTAGTTCAGCCGAAAGCCGGCAAAGGCGTGCAGACCGTTACCGTCACGCCCGACGAGGACGGCATGCGGCTCGACCGCTTTTTCGAGGCGCGCTACCCGGGCCTGTCGTTCTCCCACATCCAGCGCATCATCCGCAAAGGCGAGGTGCGGCTGAACGGCAAGCGTGCGCAGCCCAAGGATCGGCTACAAAAGGGCCAGTCGATCCGCATCCCGCCGCTCAAGGTCGAGCCGCCGAAGCCGCGCGACGATGCGCCGAGCGGCCAGAAGGACCGCGCCTTCATCAAGTCGATCACGCTGTTCGAGGACGACGACGTGCTGGTGCTCAACAAGCCGATGGGGCTCGCGGTGCAGGGTGGGTCGGGAACCTACCGCCATCTCGACGGCATGCTCGGCAGCATGACTGGGAAGGACGGCCAACGCCCGCGTCTGGTCCACCGGCTCGACAAGGATACCTCGGGCTGCCTGCTGGTGGCCAAGACCCGCTTTGCCGCGACGTCGCTGACCAAGACCTTCCGCACCCGCTCGGCCCGCAAGATCTACTGGGCGCTCGTCGCCGGCGTGCCGCGGCCCAAGCAGGGCAGGGTTTCGACCTTCCTCGCCAAGGAAGATCGCGAGGACGAGAGCATGATGCGCATCGCCAAGCATGGCGAGGACGGCGCCAGCCACGCGGTTACCTACTACGCCGTGGTGGAGACTGCGGCGCAGAAGCTCGCCTGGCTGTCGCTCAAGCCGGTGACCGGCCGCACCCATCAGTTGCGCGCCCATATGGAGCACATCGGCCACCCGATCATCGTCGACGAGAAATACTTCCGCATCGAGAACTACGAGTTTCCCGGGGGCATGCAGAACAAGCTGCATCTGCTGGCGCGGCGCATCGCGGTGCCGCACCCTCGCGGCGGAGTGATCGACGTCACCGCACCGCTGCCGCCGCACATGCAGCAGAGCTGGAATCTGCTGGGCTTCGACGCCAAGCGCTATGATCCGATCGAGGACGCGCCAGAGGAATAAACGGAACCACCGGCGCTGGCCGGGGTTCGTACAGACGGGCGGCGAAGAGGACCGATCATGCAGGCCCGATTATCGCGAGTTCTGTTTTTCGCACTGGCAGCTTTGTTGGCCGCTGGTACTCTCGACGACGCTTCTGCGCGGTCCAAGAAGAAATACAAATCGAAACCGCAAGCCACGTCGAGCGAATCCTGGCTCAGCGGCGTGTCCCGCAGCAGCCGCAGTAGCTTGGTGGCGCGGGACCGCGAGGGCACGCCGATCATCATGAAGGGCTATCGCTCGCCCGTCATGATGCGGGATGCGGGCGAGCCGCGATCGGAGCCCAACAGGCCGGTCGAGCATCCGGTTCGCATTCCGCGCGGCAGCAGCACCTATATTCCGCCGCCCAACCCATCGCCATACTCCAGCAACAGCCCGCCCGCCGCTGCGTTTATCCAGCCGCCGCCCGCGCCGTACCAGCCGGCGCCAATCACTACTTTTAGCGATCGGGTGAACAACGCCATACAGGCGTATCCGCTGCAGGGAGGCACCGGCAACAATCCGAGTGACCAGCAGCAGTTCATCCGGCAGCGGCTCAACCAATAGGCGCCGATGATCGCCCCTCGATTTCACGGGATGCCCATTTCATTCATTGACATGCAACCAAATGATTGCATATTGTATTGATGGATGAGGTGTTCAAAGCGCTGGCTGATGCAAGCCGCCGCGAACTGCTGGACAGGCTCCGCGCCGACAACGGCCAGACCTTGGGCGAGCTTTGCGCTCGCTTGTCGATAACGCGGCAGGCGGTCAGCAAGCACCTTTCCATTCTGGAGGACGCGAACCTCGTCGTCGTCGTGTGGCGAGGCCGTGAGAAGTTGCACTACCTCAACCCGGTCCCGATCCACGACATCGCGGATCGCTGGGTCGGCAAGTTTGAACGCTCGCGCCTGCAGGCATTGGGCGACCTGAGAAAAGCATTGGAGGCTGGTGATGAGTGATCGCGAAAGCAAAAAGCCGGAGTTCGTCTATGTCACCTACATCCGCACCACGCCGGAAAAGCTTTGGGCGGCGCTGACTGATCCGCAAATGATCAAAAAATTCTGGTTCGGCATCACCGCTGAGTGCGACTGGAAGCCGGGCTCGCCCTGGCGCCTGATATTCGAGGACGGCCGCACCGCCGATGCCGGCGAAATCCTGGAGGCGGTGCCGGGCAAGCGCCTCGTAATCCGCTGGCGCAACGAGTTTAAGCCTGAGTTGAAGGCCGAGGGCTACTCGCGTTGCACGATGGAAATCGAGATGGCAGATTATTATCCGAACTTTAGCGGAAAGGCAGTGAAACTCACGATTCACCACCATCTTGAAGGTGAGGGCACCAAGTTCGTCGAGGCGGTATCCGGCGGGTGGCCGAAGATCATGTCCAATCTTAAGGGTCTTCAGGAAAACGAGTGGGTGTTTTCAGCAACTTCAGAGCGCTGGGAGCATGCATGTGAGCACCTTGAGCCGCAGATATTCCTGGTCGCGTAGACCGTAGGCGCGCCGCTGGATGACGCGGATCTTGTTGTTG
>JAPLPD010000200.1 GCA_026400395.1 Alphaproteobacteria bacterium
CAATACTCAAAGCCGCGCTAATTGCACATCATGCCAAGCACACGACCGAACAGAAACTTGAGGACGATCTAAAAGCCGCATAGCATCATCAACAGGCAACGCTCGTCCAGCCAAGTTCAACAACGGACGGGACATCCCCCGGATAACAGGCGGGTGGTGGCAACGGCGAGCGACAACACGGCGCGCCTCTGGGATACCAACAGCGGCACCGACATCGCTTTTCTCACGGGCCACACCAACAACGTTCGGAGCGCGGCTTTCAGCCTGGATGGCAGACAAATCGTGACCACTTCGGACGATCAGACCGCACGGGTCTGGAACGCCGATAACGGTGACGGTATCGCCGTCCTGAATGGCCACACGGCCGCCGTATGGAGCGCGGCATTCAGCCCGGACCGCCGGCAGGTGGTGACCGTGTCGGACGACGGCACGGCTCGTCTTTGGGACGCAAAAAATGGCACCGAGATCGCGGTCCTGAAAGGTCATGGCGAGAGCGTGCGGAGCGCGGCGTTCAGTCCCGACGGCAGAAGATTGGTTACCGCGGGATATGACGGCACCGCGCGGCTCTGGGAAGCCGACAGCGGCGCCCCGGCCGCTATTTTCAAAGGCCACACCCGCCCCGTGCTGAGCGTCGCGTTTAGTCCGGACGGCCGAACGCTGGTGACGGCCTCCCAAGAGAATACGGCGCGTCTTTGGGACGCGGAGAATGGCAGCGTTACGGCTGTGCTGAATGGCCATCTTGACGGCGTGTCGAGCGCGGCGTTCAGCCCTGACGGCACAAAGGTTGTAACGGCGTCCGACGACCGTACGGCGCGGGTTTGGGATGGCAAGGGCGTTCAAATCTCCGTTCTCATCGGACACACGGCCGTCGTGTCGAGCGCAACATTCAGTCCGGATGGGAAAAGGGTGGTGACTGCGTCCAATGACGGCACGGCGCGGCTCTGGGACGCTGCGACGGGCGCGCAGGCGGTCGTGCTCAAAGGCCACTCCGGCATAGTCCGTAGCGCGATGTTCAGTTCGACCGGTAGGCAGGTGCTGACGGCAGCCAGAGACAACACGGCGCGACTTTGGGAAGCTGAAAGCGGCGCTGAAACGGCTGTCCTCGAAGGCCATACCAGGAGATTGTCGCACGCTGCATTCAGTCCGACTGGGCGCCGCGCCGTGACGACAGCTCACGATAACACGGCGCGTCTCTGGAATGTCGACAGCGGCGCCAAGATCGCCGTCCTCAAGGGTCACACAGGTTGGGTGTTGCACGCTGCATTCAGCCCGAACGGCGATCGGCTTGCGACCGCGTCCGATGATGGAACGGCGCGCGTTTGGCGCGCCGACGGCACCGAGATCGTCTCGCTGAAAGGGCACACCGAAAAGGTACGGAGCGTGGCGTTCAGTCCCAACGGCAGAAGGATCGTTACAGCATCTCACGACTCGACGGCGCGTCTTTGGGACGCCGACAGCGGCGCCCCCGTCGCGGTTCTCAACGGCCACGTCGGTTTGATCTGGAACGCGACGTTCAGCCCAGACAGCAGAAGGATTGTCACAGCCGGGAATGACGGCACTGCGCGCCTCTGGGACGCGGAAAGCGGCGCGGCACTCGCGGTGCTGAAGGGGCATACCGATGTCGTTTGGAGCGTGGCGTTCAGCCCCAATGGCAAGCGGCTCGCGACCGCGTCTCACGACGATACGGCCCGCCTCTGGGACACGGAAAGCGGCGCCGCGATCGCGGTCCTCAAAGGCCACACGGACGATGTGTGGAGTGTGGCATTCAGCCCGGATGGTACGCGGGTGGTGACCACGTCGCATGATAATACGGCGCGCCTTTGGAACGGGGAGAGCGGTGCCTCGATCACTGTTTTCCGAGGTCATACCAACCTTGTTCTCAGCGCGGCATTCAGTCCCGACGGCAATCGGATCGTGACAGCGTCCCGAGATCGCACGGCGCGCCTATGGGACGCCGAGAGCGGATCCGAGATCGCCATCCTCAAAGGTCACACCGATGCGTTGTCAATTTCGGCGTTCAGCCCTGACGGGACGCGGGTGGTAACTGCGTCGGATGATCGCACCGCGCGCTTATGGGACGTCTCATGGGCCACGCTGGTCCGCGGCGATGCGCTGCGCGATCGCGTGTGCTCGGAGAAACTTCCCGGCGCCGCCCAGAATTTCACGGCGATCGAACTTGCCGATCCGATTCTCCGCGGGATCGACGGCAAAGATCTGGTTGCGCGCAACCCCTGCCAGCGGCGCGGACCGTTGTCGTGGGATTACTGGGCCCGCCTCCCCGGCGAATTTGTACAGTTAATCAGCGCCGCCCCCTGATCGGCTTGCGATCACGCCTGGACGGAACGGCGATAACACGCTCGAATGGCGCCGAAATATCAGGGGGCTTTTCATGATCGATTACGTGATCCGCAACGCGCGCGTGCCGGGATCGGGCAACGGCGGCGCGGTGGATATCGGCTTTTCAAAGGGCAAGATCGCCGCGATCGAGACGAAACTGGTCGCGGACTCGCCGTCGTATGATGCTCAAGGCTGTCTGTGCTGCGGCGGGCTGGTCGAGACGCATATTCACCTCGACAAATCCCGCATCATCGATCGCTGCGCGCCGGAACCGTCGCGCGACAACCCGAACCACATGAAACGGGTGGCGACGGTGAAGCAGGGCTTCACCGTCGAGGATATCTACAATCGCGCCAAGGTCACGCTGGAAAATTGCATCCGGCAGGGCACCACGCGCATCCGCACCCACGCGGAGATCGACATGCCGGTCGGCACGCGCTGCATCGAGGCATTGCAGATGTTGCAGAAAGAGTACGCCTGGGCGGTCGATCTGGAAATCTGCGCGTTCGCACAGGAGGGGCTGGCCCATGTGCCGGAGGCCGACAAGGCGTTGGTGCAGGCGCTGAAGATGGGCGCGACCTCGATCGGCGGTGCGCCCAACTACGACACTGACCATCCCGGCCATATCCATCGCGTATTCGAACTGGCGCGGGAATACGACATTCACGTCGATCTGCACATTGATTCGGGCCACGATCCGGCGACGATGGACAACACCCTGGTGGCGGACCTCACCGAGGAATTCAAATACGGCGGGCGCGTCGCCATGGGGCACATGACCAAGGTCGCCGCGCTTCCGCCGGCAAAGCAGCGGGACATCGCCAAGCGCTTGGCCGACGTGGGCGCGGCGGTGACCGTGCTGCCGGCGACCGACCTGTTCGTGCTGGCGCGGCATCGCGACTACGATGTGCCGCGCTTCATTACCGACGCGAACCTGTTCGCCGAGAATGGCTGCAACTGCTCGATCTCGACCAACAACATCCTCAATCCGTTCACGCCGTTCGGCGACTGCTCGCTGGTGCGCATGGTGAACATGCACGCCAACGTGCTGCAGGTCGGCGACAATACGCGGCTGACCGAATTGTTCTCGATGATCAGCGACCGTTCGGCACGCCTGATCAACGCCAAGGACTACGGCATCAAGGTCGGCAGTCAGGCCGAGGTGACCGTGCTCGATGCCAAAACACCGGCCGAGGCGGTGGCGGTCAACGCGCCGGTTCTGGCGGTGTTCAAGCGCGGACGCCAGACCGTCAGCTGCCCGCGCGCCGAACTGATGCGGCCGCAATAGCACCCGGCCGCGCCGGATCGTGAAAAGAAAAGGGCTCCCCGTTGAGGGAGCCCCTTTCCCGGCTCAGACAGCCAGAGTTCAGTTCATCGCGTTCTGCACGCTCGTGTAACTGGACGTCAGCTTGGACCCCAATCCCTGCACGGTCGTAATGATGGCCAATGCGATGCCCGCGGCGATGAGGCTGTATTCAATCGCCGTTGCGGCGGATTCGTCGGCTAAGAAACGCCAGATCATGACTGTTCTGTCTCCCGTCACCGAAATACCTTCTGTTCGGTCAGCGCCATTTGAAGCTTCATCCGGAAATAGTTTCCTAAATAAAATGCCTAACCGGAGGTGAAAGGCGCCAGCGCCATGCCGGTTTCCATGCCGGTTTCCATGCCGGTTTCCATGCCGGTTTCCATGCCGGTGCCCATGCCGGTGCCCATGTTGGTGTCACGCGCCGCGACATCATTTCCGGGGTGACTGGCCGTTCCCGCGAGCGGGTGCTGCCGCCAAGCGGCTGCAGCCGATAGGCGCACGTCGTCAGTGGCGATGGCCTGCGGATCAGGCGGCATGGTCCTGGCCTCCCAGGTCGGAGTGCGGAACCCGCCGTTCCTCAACGGCTTCGATTCCTGGATGCACGCGGAACGCTCACGCTGTTGTGTTGGGCGCGCTGCTGGAGCCCCCGGAATTGCGCCCAATATGTGGGACGGGCGGCTTTGCACAGCCTGCGCATAGGACCCCCGCCATGGACGCCAAAGTCTGTTAGCGCACAATGAGAATGTCCCCTTTGTGCAAAGTGAGAATGTCCCCTTTTCGAGTTTGATTCGACGGGGCATTGATGGACAGGGGATTACTGACGATGAGCGCGTCGGAGCGCGAACGGGCGGGCGTCGTGTGTTCGATAGTCGCGGGGCAGCTGCTTCAGCGCGAGGGCGCGGAACGTCTGGGGATTTGCGTGCGGCAGATGAAGCGGCTGGTGCGGGCGTTTCGGGCGGATGGCGACCGGGGCCTTGTCTCGCGCCAGCGCGGGCGGACG
>JAPLPD010000100.1 GCA_026400395.1 Alphaproteobacteria bacterium
ACGCACGACGCCCGCCCGTTCGCGCTCCGACGCGCTCATCGTCAGTAATCCCCTGTCCATCAATGCCCCGTCGAATCAAACTCGAAAAGGGGACATTCTCACTTTGCACAAAGGGGACATTCTCATTGTGCGCTAACACGCGCAACTTGCCAGTGTCGCACGGCTACACAATCTGATTTGATGTCCACCGAACAAGCCCCCGACAGAGGGACACGCAACCGGTACGGCACAAAGCCGGCTGGCCAGATCAACCAGGGAGGACCAAATGTCGATCAATCGCCGTACCATCATCAAGGGCGCGCTGGCCGCGGGCGTCGCCTCGCAGGCGCTCAGGATTCCGGCCGCTGCCGCGCAGGCCGGTCCGATCCGCGTCGGTTTTCTCACCGTCAAAACTGGCCCTCTCGCCTCAGGCGGCCTGCAGATGGAGCAAGGGGTCACGCTGTTCTTCAAGGAGCGCGGCAACAAACTCGGTGATCGCGCCGTCGAACTGCACACCGCCGACACCGGCGGCAACCCGGCCCAGGCCCGCACCAAGACACAGGAACTGGTCGAACGGCTCAACGTCCATTGTCTGATCGGCCCGCTCGCCGCCTTCGAAGCGCTGGCAATCGACGACTATGTCCGCTCGTCGCAGACGCCGATCCTGACGGTGGCCGGCGCCGAAGACATGACCCAACGCAAGGCCAACCCCTGGCTGGTACGGCCAAGCTGCACTTCGGCGCAAACCAGCCATCCGCTCGGCGACTACGCCGCCAAGGAACTGAAAGCCAAGCGCGTAGCGGTGATCGGCGACGACTTCGCGTTCGGTCATGAATGCGTCGCCGGCTTCCAGCGCGTGTTCGAGGAGAGCGGCGGCAAGGTCGTGCAGAAGCTGTTCACCCCGCTCAATGCGCCGGACTACGGCACCTACATTTCGCAGTTGAAGCCGAACCTCGACGCCGTATTCACGGCGCACGCGGGTTCGAACGGCTTTAAGTTCATCAAACAGCTGCGCGAGTACGGCAACAAGACCCAGGTGCTCGGCGGGTTTACGCCGGTCGATGAGTCGCTGCTGCAGCAGATGGGCGACGACGCCCTCGGCGCCATTACCGGAAACTGGTATTCGGCCCAACTCGAATTCCCCGGCAACAAGAAATTTGTCGAGGGCATCCAGCGCGACTTCAAGGTCGATCCGGGCGTCTATGCGGCGGAAACCTATGTCGCCTGCGAAATGCTGGAGCAGGCGGTGAAGGATGCCGGCGGCAAGGTCGAAGACAAGGCCGTGTTCATGAAGGCGCTGCTCAACGCCAAGGCGCCGAATACGATCCGCGGCCCGATGCGCTTCGACGAACTGGGCAACTCGGTCGGCAACGCGTACATCCGCAAGGTCGAGAAGAAGGGCGGCAAGTACGTCAACTCCGTCGTCAAGACGTACCCGGATGTCGGCCAGTTCTGGACCTATGGCAAGGATGAGTTCCTGAAGAACCCGGTTTACTCGCGCGACTTCCCGCTATCGAAGAATCTGGAGAATTGAGAAACCGCAGATGGTGGCGAGTCCACTAAGCGGTGCGGCGCGAAGCGGCGCACCGCTTATGATGGACTCCGCTGCCTTCCCACCGCGAAACCCTTGGCCTGGGTCTGCAGCGCATCACTTTGAGGTGCGCTGCGTCCGGGACACGATGTCCTAGTACGTTGCATTCATGCAGTGGCAATTCTGGATCATCCAGACTTTGAACAGCGTGGCCTTCGGCGGCCTGCTGTTCTTGTTATCTTCAGGCTTCTCGCTGATCTTCGGGCTGATGCGAATTCCGAACTTGGCGCACGGCGCGTTCTTCATGCTGGGCGCCTATTTCGGCTACAGCCTGCTCGCGCGCGGCGGCAATTTCGGGCTGGTCGCGCGGGCGGCGGGTCTCGGTGTCGGACTGCTCGGCATCGCACTCGAACGGCTGGTGCTTCGCCAGATCAGCGGGAACGAGCAGGGCCAGGTCCTGGTCACGCTCGGCGTGTCTTTCATCATCGCTGACATCTGCCTGCTGGCATGGACCGGCGATCCGATGCCACTCCCCGCGCCGCTGGAGCTACGCCGCCCGCTGTTCATCGCAGGCTATGCCTTTCCGACCTATCGCCTCGTCGTTCTGGCGATCGCGCTGGTCGCCGCGGTCGGTCTCTATTTTCTTATGGAGCGCACGCGGATCGGCGCCATGATCCGTGCAGGCGTCGATGACATGGAGATGGCGCGCGGCGTCGGCATCCCGGTGTCGCGCCTGTTCACGCTGGTGTTCCTGCTCGGCTCGGCGCTGGCCGGGATCGGCGGCGTGCTGGGCGGGCCGATCCTCAACGCCTATCCGGGCCTCGATGCCGACATGCTGCCGCTCGCCCTGATCGTGGTGATCCTCGGCGGCGCGGGCTCCCTGCTCGGCGCCTTCGTCGGCAGTTTCGCGGTCGGATTTCTCTATAACTTTGGCATCGCGCTGGTGCCCGACCTCGCCTATTTTGTCCTCTTCCTGCCGATGGTTCTGGTGCTGGTGTTCCTGCCGCAAGGTCTGTTCGGGCGGGTGCAGCTGTGACGCGCTGGAACGCGATCTGGCTTGCGGTCGCGGCCGCGCTGCTGATTGCCGTGCCGGCGATCATCGGCAACGACTTCTACGTCAACATGGCGAGCCAAGTGCTGATCTACGCGCTGTTCGCGCTCAGTATCAACATGATGCTCGGCTTCGGCGGCATGGTTTCGCTCGGCCACGCCGCCTATCTCGGGCTGTGCGGCTATGCCTGCATCCTGCTGACGATCAACGGCTTCGATCAGCTCACCGCCGCGATCCTGGCGCTCGCGTTCTCGACCGCGATGGCCGGCCTGTTCGGCATGCTGTCGCTGCGCGCACCGGGGCTGGGCTTCATCATGATCACGCTGGCGCTCGGCCAGATCGTCTGGGGCATCGCCTACCGCGCCAACACGCTGACCGGCGGCGACAACGGCCTCCGCCTTCCGGCGCGACCGGTGCCGTTCGGCATCGACCTCAGCAGCGCGCCGCGCTTCTACTATTTCGCGCTGATCGTGGTGGCGTTGGCGCTGTTCTTCATCTGGCGCTTCTCGCGCTCGCCGTTCGGCGCGAGCCTGAAGGGCGCCCGCGACCAGCCGCGCCGCATGTCGATGCTCGGCCATAACGTGTGGCTGATCCGCTGGCTCACGTTCGTGATGGCCGGATTCTGGGGATCGGTCGCGAGCCTGCTGTTCGTCTATTACAACTTGTTTCTCAGCCCGCACGCGCTCGGCCTGCAGCAATCCGCCGAAATCCTGCTGATGGCGATCCTCGGCGGCGCAAGTTCGCTGGCCGGCCCGATCGTCGGTGCCGCCATCATCACGCTCGTGAAGAACGTGATCTCCACCTACGTTGAGCGGTGGAACACGCTGCTCGGCATGGTTTTCGTCGTCGTCATCATCTTCATGCCCTACGGGCTTGTGCCGGGCTGCCAGACGCTGTGGCGCAAGATCACCACGCCGAAATCCACGCCGGGGAACATCGCATGACCGCGCCGGCGCTCGAAATCGTGGGGCTCAACCGGCGCTTCGGCGGATTGCCGGCGACGAAGAACGTCTCGCTTTCGGTGATGCCTGGCGAACGCCGGCTGATTATCGGCCCGAACGGCGCGGGCAAGACCACCCTGTTCAACCTGATCACCGGCGACCTCACCGCCGACAGCGGCTCAGTGAAGCTGTTCGGGCAGGAACTGCTCGGCATGCGCACGCCTGACCGCGTGCATCGCGGGCTCGCGCGAACCTACCAAATTTTGACGTTGTTCCCGCGCGAGCAACTCGTACACAACGTGGTTCTGGCGCTGCTCGGCCTCGACAAGCTGCGTTGGAACCCCTGGGCGGTGCTGACCGGGCATCGGCATCTGTACGACCAGGCGCGCGAGGCACTGGCGCTGGTGGGCTTGGACGACAGCGCCCAACGGGTTGTCGCCGAGACCTCCTATGGCGAGCGGCGGCGGCTCGAACTCGCCATGGCGCTGGCGCAGAAGCCCAAGCTCCTGCTGCTCGACGAGCCGCTGCGTCATGATCGAGCACGACATGGATACGGCGCTGGGTTTCGCCGAACGCATCACGCTGTTGCATTATGGTGAGGTAATCGTCGAAGGGACGCGGGCCGAGGTGGTCGCGGACCCCCGCACGCGGGAGGTCTATCTTGGCGACTGACCGCACCGCCGACCCAGCGGCCGACGCGCTGCATATCGAGGGCATCGACGCCTTCTACGGCGACAGCCACGTCCTGCACGGGGTTTCCTTCACGCTCAGGGCCGGCCGGCTGCTCGGGCTCCTGGGCCGCAACGGCGCCGGCAAAACGACCTGCATGAATACGATCATGGGCTTCCTCAAGCCGCGCCGCGGCTCGATCAGCCTGTTTGGCGAGCCCGTGGGCGGGCTCGCTCCGGACGCCATCGCACGTAAGGGCGTCTGCCTGGTGCCGCAGGGCCGCCGCATGTTCCGTTCGCTCACGGTGCGCGAAAATCTGATGGTGGCGGCGCAGCGGATCCGCGGCTCAAACGGCGGACCCGGCTGGACGATGGACCGGGTGATGCAGCTTTTCCCTCGGCTCAGCGAGCGTCACGCCCAGGTCGCGGGCTCTCTGTCGGGCGGCGAGCAGCAGATGCTGGCGATCGGACGCGCGCTGATGGGCAATCCGCGCGTGCTGCTGATGGACGAGCCGTCGGAAGGGCTGGCGCCACAGATCGTGGCCGAGGTCGGCCGCATCATCGCGCAGCTCAAGCGCGAAGGTCAGTCGATCATTCTGGTCGAACAGAACATCAAGCTGTCAAGCTCGCCCTCGAACTCGCCGACGACATCGCGATCATCAACACCGGGGCCGTGGTGTTCAAAGGCGAGGCGCGCTCGATCAAGCTTGACGACGCCATCGTTTCGCAGCACTTGGGCGTGTTTTAAGATCGGCATCACGACGGCGAGAGGGCAAGAAAATGGCGGACATGTGGAACAAGTACGAACCGACGGCGGCGCGCAAACGCGGCAAGCCGGGGCGGCAAACACGCCCGCAGAGCACCACCATCGACATGCATGCCCATGTGGTGATCCCGCAGGCCTTCGAACTGGTGAAGGACAAGCTCGATATGTCCACCATCCCGCTGGCGCATTTCTCCGACGCCGGCACCAAGGCGCTCAACGCAAAGCAAGAGGCCGATCTCCGCGAGAAAATCGGCAACACCGACGAACGCTTCAAGGTCATGGACGACATGGGCATCGACATGCAGCTCGTCTGCCCGGCGCCGCCGCAGATCTGGTACACGGTGCCGCTCGACATTTCGGTGAAGTCGAACCACGTCATCAACGACGGCATTGCAGAATATGTTGGCAAGCACAGCGACCGCCTGGTCGCGCTGGGCGGCGTGCCGATGGCCGACGGCAACGAGGCCGCCAAAGAGCTTGAGCGCTGCATGACCAAGCTCAAGTTCAAGGGGGTCGAAATCCTCACCAACGTCGGCGGCAGGGAATTGTCCGATCCGGCCTTCGCGCCGTTCTGGAAGAAGGCCGAGGAATTGGGCGCTCTGGTCATCATCCATCCGAACGGCTTTACCCAGGCAAACCGGCTGTCGCGCTTCTACTTCAACAACGTGATCGGCAATCCGCTGGAGACCACCATCGCGTTGCACTACCTGATCTTCGACGGCGTGCTGGAGCGCCATCCCAACCTGAAGATTTTCGCGATGCACGGTGGTGGCTTTCTAGGCGGCTACTCCGGCCGGATGGACCACGCCTGGGGCGCGCGCTCAGATTCGCGGGGTAGCCTGCCGAAACCGCCGACCGAGTATCTGAAGAAGGTCTTTTTCGACACGGTGGTTTTCACCCCGATCCAGCTCGAAGCGCTGGTTAAGACGTTCGGCGTCGATCACGTCATGCTCGGCACCGACTACCCGTTCGACATGGCCGATTTCGATCCGATCGAGCATGTCGTATCGACCGGTTTCGACGCTTCGACCGTGGGGGCAATCACCGGCGGCACCGCAAAGAAGCTGCTCGGGCTTTAAGGGCGATCCAATTGGATAAAGCGAATTATTAAAACGGCGGCGCGCTCCCTCTCCCCCCATAGCCCGTCGAAGACGGGCGTAAACGCCCTGACGTGGAGAGGGTCGGGGTGAGGCGGTCTCGGACTTTCGATCGTAACCTCCCACCCGCCCGCCTTCGGCGGTCACCTCTCCCTATGGGAGAGGTGAAGAGGGGCTTGCGACGCGGTCAACTCAGTATCGGTCAACCAGATTTTAATCGTCGAGAAAGTCCACCAGGGCGGTCTCCCGGAGCACCGCCTGCGCGGTGCTGTAGCGCCCCGCGTGGGCGCGTTCCACGGCGGTCTGGGTGGCCTGCAGGTAGGCGCCGAGTTGGCGGGCGCGCTCGACAATGCGGCGTCCGAACGGCAACCGCCGCGCTTCCAGTTGGAGCAGCGCCGTCTCGACGGGGCCGGCGGCGACGGCATCGGCCAGCGCCGTGGCGTCATCACACGCTTTGGCAACGCCGGCGCCCACATGCGGCCGCGCGACGAAGGCCGCGTCGCCGATCACCGCGACCCGGCCAAACGCCATGCGGGGCGTTTCCAGGTCGTAGATCGGCTGCAACACCAATTCCTCCATCAGCCGGGCGATGGCGCGAAACTGCGGAGCGACCAGCCGCTCGGCGGCGGCGTGCATGGCGGCGATGTGTTCCGGGCGAATGAGCGGCGGCGGAATCGAAAGGGCGTGGATGACGCCGCGCGCGTCGGTCAGCAGGCTCTGCAACTCGGTGCATTCCTCGGCCGGCCGGTACCAGATCACGTTGAGACGGCGATGCCCCTTGCGGAGATCGTTATCGGGACCTGCCACCGGATAGCTGAGGAACTGTTCGCCGGGCGGCAGGCCGAACGCCATGCTCTCGAATATCTCGCGATGGATGTCCGGCGGGATGGCGTGCTCGGGGACGAGGGACCGCCATGCCACATAGCCGGCGTAGAGCGGGTTAAGGTCCGGCAAAAGCTGCGCCCGCACGGTCGAGCGGATGCCGTCGGCGCCGACCAGAAGATCGGCCGTGCGGCTTGTGCCATCGCTGAAATGCGCGGTCACCGCGTCCGCGCTCTGCTCGAAGCCCTTCAGTCCGACACCCCGGTGGTAGTGCGCGGCGGGGAACGCATCGTGCAGGATTCGATAGAGCCGCTCCCAGGCCGTCAGCGTCTGCGGGCAATGCGCCTCGGCCACCAGTCCGCCATCGGCATCGAGGATTTTGCGACTGCTCATCTCGACGCCGAGATCGGTGGTGTCGATACCGAGCGCCCGCATTGTCCGAGGGATCGCCGGCTGCGCCACGATGCCGGCGCCGCGTCCGGACAGCGCGCTCTCGACCCGCTCGTAGACCTCAACCTTGAAGCCGCGCGCCCGCAGTTGCAGGCCCGCGAACAGGCCGCCCATCGAGCCGCCTATGACGATAGCTTGCCTTCCACGATCCGTTGGCGCTGACCCGGGCATGTTCTATATTGTGCCAACATTCGATGGAGGAACGCCATGGCTTTGACCATGCTGGACAAGAAGGCCGTTTCCGAAGATCACGGCGAGTGGCCGGCCGAACTCAAGGCGGAGTTCGAGCGCGAAAGCCGCCAGAACAACGGCTGCGTCGGCAGCGAGCTTCTTTCCGAGACCGACAAGGTCCGAGTCTGGATCATCCGGCTCGCTCCGGGCGAGCGAATCGGCTTCCACCGCCATGTGCTGAACTACTTCTGGACCTCGGTGAACGGCGGCCGTGGCCGCCAGCACCTGATGGACGGCACCACGGTCGAACACAGCTATTACCCCGGCGAGACGCGGCACGAAACCTACGGCCCTGGCGAGTGCAAGGTGCACGATCTTGAGAACCTCGGCGACAAGGAGATGGTCTTCAACACCATCGAATTCCTCGACAGCGCCAACCGGCCGCTGCCGGTGCCCGACCACGTCCGCCTGGCCCGGCCCTGACCTTGCCCGCCACAATCCGTGCGGCGTGTCCGCACGCCGCAGCGATGCCCGCAGCAACGCACTGCAGCAACGCACTAGCCAAGCCGTCAGTCATCCTGCAGACTACCGCCGAAGGCCGCTTCGGTAGCCTGTAGAAAAACAAGCCGGTACCGGCGGTGTGGGGGAAACGGGTCGCGTGTCGGTCGAACTGCTCATCAATGCCATCATTGCCGGACTGCTGCTCGGCGGCTTCTACGCCGCGGTAACGGTCGGCGTGTCGATCTCGTTCGGCATCCTCGACATTGTCAACATCGCCCATCCGGCCTTCATCATACTCGGCTCGTACATCGCCTACATCGTCAACCAGACGCTGGGCGTCGATCCGATCCTGACGGCCATTATCGTGCTTCCAGGCTTCTACGCGCTCGGCATGGTGGTCTATCAGGTCTATTACCAATCGTTCGAAAAGCGCGGCCAGGACGCCCTACGCGGCCTCGCGTTCTTCTTCGGTCTGCTGTTCGTGACCGAGGTGTTGCTGATCCTGGTGTTCGGGGTGGACTACCGCTACGTGCAGGCAGCCTACATCGAATATACGTGGCACTTCGGCTTCATGGATATTCCGTTCCGCATGCTGATCCCATGCGTGATGTCGCTGCTGATGGTCGGCCTCCTGCAGCTCTACCTGTCGCGCACCTTCACCGGGCGCGCGATCATGGCGGTGTCGCAGGATCAGCTCGCGCTGCAACTGATGGCCGCCGATCCGATCAAGATCAAGCGCACCGCCTTCGCCATCTCGATCGCCACCGCGTCGCTGGCGGGCGCGTTCCTGATTGTGATCCAGCCGGTCGAGCCTTCGGTCGGCCGTGAATACATTGGCCGGGTGTTCGCCATCTGCGTGCTCGGGGGCCTGCAAAGCCTGCCCGGCACAGTGATCGCCGCGATGCTGCTTGGCGTGGTCGAAAGCCTGACGGCGACATTCTCCGGCCCGTCATGGGCGCCGGCGGTGTCGTTCGGATTTCTACTGCTGACGCTGGCCTTCCGGCCGGCCGGCCTGCTCGGACGATAGGAACGCCGCCGTGCGCGCATTCTACTTTTACGTCAGCAGCATCCTGGTCGGAGGACTGTTCTTCGCCTTCGCGCGATGGCTCGGCAACGACTACCTGTTCTTCGCCGGTTACACCGTTCTGCAATTCGTCGTGCTGGCGACCGCCTGGAACATCCTCGGCGGCTATTGCGGCTACGTGAACTTCGGCTCCGCGGCGTTTTTCGCGATGGGCGCGTATTCGTCGGTGGCGCTGCACAAGCTCGCGGCCGGGGTCGATCGCTATTTTCCGGAGTCGCTCGTAGGTTTTGCCAAGCTGATCCTGCCGCTGAACATTCCCACGCTGATTATATTCGGCGGCATCGTTTCCGGTTTGGTCGGGCTGGGGACCGGCTACCTGACGCTGCGGCTGCGCGGCGCGTTCTTCGCCATCGCCACCCTCGCCCTCGCGGTCGTGCTGCAGACGCTGATCGTGAACTGGGATTTTGTCGGCGGCTCGCGCGGCGCCTACATCATCCGTCCGGGCGAGGTGCCGATCCTCGGCAGCTACATCCAATACCTGTTCCTGGTGATGCTGGTGCTCGCGGTGGTCGCGCTGGCGGCGGCGCGCATTATCGAGCAGTCGCGGCTCGGCTACGGCTTCGCCACCATCCGCGACGACGAAATGGCCGCGGAAGCCTGCGGCGTTCCGACGCTGAAGCTCAAACTGATCGCCACGACCATGTCGGGCGCCCTGATGGGCATGGCTGGCGCGCCGTTTCCCTACTACATCGGCTATCTCGAACCGAGCTCGGCGTTCGGCCTCGCCTACGCCGTCAACTCCATCGCCATGCCGATGATCGGCGGCACCACGAGTTGGGTCGGCCCGCTGGTCGGCGCGCTGCTGCTCGGCATCATCCAGCAGATCGCAACCGTGACTATCTCATCGGCGATCAACCTGCTGATCGTCGGCCTCCTTCTGGTCGGCTTCGTGATCGTCGCACCCAAGGGGATCATCGGCCTGGTCCAGGACTTCATGCGCGAACGCGCGTCCGACAAGGGGCAGCCGACGTGGCGCTCGCGCCTCGCCATCTTCGCCAACATGCGCCCGGGAGCGCGCTGATGGCGGAACCGCTGCTCCACGTCGACAACCTGGGCAAGCGCTTCGGCGGCTTCGTTGCGCTCGACGGCATCAACCTAGCAGTTCAGCCGGGAGAGCGCCTCGGCCTGATCGGGCCGAACGGCTCCGGCAAGTCCACCCTGGTCAATTGCATGTGCGGGACCCTGCAGAACGAAACCGGCTCCGTGCGTTTCGACGGCCAAATCATGGATGGCCTTCCCGCCAACAAGCGCACCCACCGCGGCATGGCGCGGAGCTTCCAATTGCCGCGACCGTTCGTGACGCTGTCGGTGGCGGAAAACCTCCGTATCCCGCTGCTGTTCACCGCCCATTCGCGAGGCGGCCGCCACCTGTCGAAGGAGGAGACCGAAAACCGCTGCCATGAGCTTGCGGGCCTCGTCGGCCTTGCCGCCAAGGCGAACAAGCTGCCGCGCGATCTGACCCAGGTGGAGATGCGCAAGCTCGAACTCGCCCGCGCGATGGCCGCCGATCCGAAGCTCCTGATCGCCGACGAGGCGATGGCGGGCCTTTCGCAGTCGGAGGTCGATGAGATCGTCGCCCTGCTGATCAAAATGAACGAGCGCGGCGTCACCATCATCATGATCGAGCACATCATGCGCGCCGTGATGGCCTTCTCGCAGCGGCTCGTGGTGCTGGTCACCGGAAAGAAGATCGCCGACGGCCCACCACAGGAGGTGGTCGGCCATCCCGAGGTGATTGGAGCCTACCTTGGCCAGTAGCATCACCATCGACAACGTCGACGCCGCCTACGGCGCCGTCCGCGTGCTGGAAGCGGTCACCATCGACGTGCGGGCGGCGGAAACCGTGGTGCTGCTCGGCACCAACGGCAACGGCAAAAGCACCTTGATGAAATGCATCATGGGCATCGTGCGGCCGAGCTCCGGGCGGATCATGGCCTCAATCGACGGCGTGCAGCACGATCTGACAAGCCTGACCACGGAGCAGATCGTCGATCTCGGCATCGCGCTGGTGCCGGAAGGGCGGCGGCTGTTTCCGAAGCTCACCGTCGAGGAAAACCTGGCGCTCGGCGCATTCCGGCCGACCGCCCGCGCGATGATCAAGCAGAACCTCGAAGCCTGCTTCGAGACCTTTCCGCGGCTCGCCGAACGCAGGAGCCAGTTGGCCGGGTCGATGTCGGGCGGCGAACAGCAGATGCTGGCGCTCGGCCGCGCGTTGATGCTGGCGCCGAAAATCCTGCTGGTGGACGAGCCGTCGGTTGGACTCGCGCCGATCCTGGTGAGCCGCACGATCGACAAGATCAAGGAACTGAAAGACCGGCTCAATCTGACCGTGCTGATGGCGGAGCAGAACTTCACGCAGGCGCTGCGCATCGCCGACCGCGGTTACGTCATCGTGCACGGCAAGATCGCGTTCGCCGGCAATTCGGTGGACGAACTCAACAACAACGACCTGATCCGGAAATTTTATCTGGGATTGTGAGCGCTTGCTGCGCACACCGCCCTCATCCTGAGGAGGCGGGAAACGCCGTATCGAAGGATGGCGCCAATCCCGTCTATAGCCCACGCTTCGAGGCGCATCGCTTCGCGATGCTCCTCAACATGAGGTGGAGAAGGTTCCTCTGCGCTAACGAGAATCGCTACGCCGCTTTCGCCTTCGGATGTCCGAACGGCACCCCGGCCACATAAACGCGGTCGGCGGCGATCTCCGGTGTCGGACGGCCTTCGACCTTGCCGTCGAAGGTCAATTCCATCATCACGCCGCTCGGATCATGAACGAAAATCTGCCACAGCGAGGTGCCCGGCACGATGGCCGCGCGCCAGTCGTAGCCGAGCTTTTTCACCCGTTCGAGACATTCGTCCCAGCCTTTGATGGTCAGGCTGACGTGATCGAGCGCCGACGTGCCGTACGGGGTCTTGCCATCCGCGCCCATCGCCGGACCACCGGCGTAGATGTGGATGATCGGATCTCCATCGCCGGCGGCGATCCACGCACCCGGGAAACCGAAGTCGGGGCGATGCACCAGCTTCATGCCGAGCACGTCGGTGTAGAACTTCACCGTCGCGTCGAGATCGTTGGTCTTGATCGCCACATGGAACAGGCCGGTGACTTGCATGGAATCCTCTTTGGTCTGGTGATCGAGCTGCGATCCGGCAAGCAAAACGCCGCGCGGACCAAGTCCGCGCGGCGCCATGTTAGCAGAAACGTCTCGTAGCAGGCCAGCAGGCCCCTGAACGGGCCTTGTTATTTGGCCTTCTCGTACGGGTAGATCAGCGTGCCGGTCTTGTTTTCCGGCGGGGTGAGCACGGTCTGGTAGTTCATGCCCCTCCAGGTCTCGCCCTCTTTGATGTCGTGGTACTGGACCTGCATCATGCCCGACTTGGTCCATTCGCCGCCCGGGCCGTAAGCCCAGTCGCCCATGATCGTCTTGAAGGTGTTCTTGCGGTAGTAGTCGGCGATCTTGTCGTCCTCGATGCTCTGGGCGCCGTTGATGGCCTGGCCCAGAGCGCTCAGATAGGCGTAGCCCCAGCCGCCGAGATAATAACCGAGCGGATCGACGCCCTCGGCGCCGGCCTTGGACTGGTAGACCTTGAAGAAATCGGCCGCGGGCTTCATCAGCTTCTCGGACGGAACCCAGGTCTCGTAGTTGACGATGCCGTTGAGCTTGGCGCCGAGCCGCTGCTTGAACACGGTGGCCTGCAGACCGACCATCGCGCCGCCGACCATCTTCGGCTTGTAGTTGAGTTCGTTGATGGTGTTGACCATACCGACCGAGCTCAGCGGATAGGAGCAGATGACGAAGATGTCGGGGTTCGTCGCCTGCACCGCGCGCACGATCGGCGTGAAGTCCGTCGTGCTCGGCGGATACTTCCGGTCATAGACGACCTTCAGATTGAGCTTCTTGACATTCTCGCGGGCGCCTTCGCAGGCGTTGTTGGAAAACTCCGCGTCTTCGGCCGCGATCGCAACGGTGGCGGGCTTCGGATTCTGCTCCATCGCCGAGGAGAAGAAGCCCTCCGTGAACGAGCCCTTGGTGTTCGGCCCGGTCGGCAGCACCGAGAAGTATTTCGGATATTTGAACTCGGCGTTCACATCCAGCGCGAACAGCGTGGGGAACACCTTGCCCTTCTGCATCACGACGGGCATCGCGGGCGCAACCATGTTGGTGGCGTAGCCGCTGACCACGAGATTGACCTTATCGACGTCGATCAGCTTGGTGTAGATGCCGGGCACGGTCGAAGGATTGCTCTGGTCGTCATAGAACACGAGCTTAACGGGACGGCCGAGCAGACCGCCCTTGGCGTTGGTTTCCTCTTCCCAGATTTTCATGCCGAGCAGCGTCTGCTTGCCGTTGGCGGCCAGCGGGCCGGTCAGCGCCATCCCGAAGCCGATGGTGATCGGCTGGCCTGACTGCGCCTGCGCCGGAGCGGACACCGCCAGCGCGATGGCGCCGACAGAGGCAAAAGCGAGCAACTTGGACGTCAGAGATCGAAGCATTCGCATCCTCCCAGTGATATATTTTGCAGCATCTTATGCGGTTTCCCGCTTGCCGCGCTAGAGGCGGCTGGGGCCGATTGCCGCCGATGGCAACGGCGACTGCCGCCAGCCAGCGGCGCCCCGTCCATTTTGAACACTGGGTGGCCCAATGCTAAAATAGGGTTCGTGCTGCCCACGCCGGGCGGGCACCCGGAGGTCCAACATGCCCCTTACGTATATGGAACACTTCCTCCTCCAAACCGAGGATATCGAAGCGACCAAGAACTGGTATGTCGACGTGCTGGGCTTCCGCGTCGGCCCCGCCCCGGACTTCAAATTTCCGGTCTATTGGCTCTATCTCGGCGACCGCGACGTGCTGCACATCACCACCGGCGGCAAGAACGTCAGCGAGAACCGCAAGAAATACGTAGGCCAGCAATCCGAGGCCAGCACCGGCACCGGCGTGATCGACCATATCGGCTTCCGCACCACCGGCCTGCTCGAGATGATCGAGCACCTGACCCAGCGCAAGATCGATTTCACGGAACGTCAGGTCAACGACCAGGGACTATATCAATTGTTTCTGTTCGATCCGAACGGCGTGAAGATCGAACTCAACTTCGCCAACGCCGAAGCGAAGGGCCGCACGCCGCAACTCCGAGCGAGTGAATTGAGTCCGGCGACGAACTAGAATTCGACTTTAGTCTATCTACGTTGTGCCCGGCCTCGTGCCGGGCATCCACGTCTTGAGCAAGGCAAGGCGTAGAGGACCGGGACCAGCCCGACCCTGACGAGCATCAACGGAGCCAGAATATGCCGCGCACTATGATCGACATCTCCATCCCGATTCAGAACGATGTCGCCGCCGACCCGCCCGGCTACGGCCCAAGCATCCGCTATTTCGATCACAAGCAGACCGCCGAAAACGTCTGCGAATTTTTTCCCGGGCTGACGGTTGAGGATCTGCCGGATCGCGAGGGCTGGGCGATCGAATGGATCAAGCTATCGACCCATTGCGGCACCCACCTCGACGCGCCGTACCATTTCGCCTCGACCATGGACCGCGGCAAGCGCGCCGCCACTATCGACGAGGTGCCGTTGGAGTGGTGCTTCAATCCGGCGGTGAAACTGGATTTCCGGCATTTTGCCGACGGTTACGTAGCCACCGCCAGGGACGTCGAGGCCGAACTGAAGCGCATCGGCCATACCCTCTCGCCGCTGGATATTGTTGTGGTCAACACCTCGGCGGGCGCGACCTTTGGACAGCCCGACTACGTTTCACGCGGCTGCGGCATGGGCCGCGAGGCAACACTTTATCTTCTCGAACGCGGCGTCCGCGTCACCGGCATCGACGGGTGGAGCTGGGACGCGCCATTCGTTCACACCCAGGCCAAGTATGCTGCGACCCACGACGCCAGCCTGATCTGGGAGGGGCACCGCGCCGGCCACGAGATCGGCTATTGCCACATCGAAAAGCTGCACAACCTGGAAAAGCTGCCGTCGAAGGGGTTCTCGATCAGCTGTTTCCCGGTGAAGATCCACGCCGCATCGGCGGGTTGGACACGGGCCATCGCGATTTTGGATTAGCAGTGACTGTCTGGGCCTCCTGCGACCGCATCGCCCTGCCGCGAGGTTGACCCGGCTAGCGCGCTGAGCGACCATCGGCCTAATAAAAATAAAGCCATCGCGGGAGGATATCATGGACAGACGCCAGTTCGTCGTCGGCTCGGCCGCAGCCACCCTGGCCGGAAGTTCCGCTTATTCGCAGGACGCCTACCCAAGCCGCCCGATCACGCTAATCAATCCGTTTCCGCCGGGTGGCGCAGCCGACGTGGTCGGCCGGCCGTTTGCCGCGGCGCTTGAGCCGATCATCAAGCAGCCGGTGGTGATCGACACCAAGGCCGGCGCAGCCGGCGCGGTCGGCGCCCAGTTCGGCGCCAGCGCCAAGCCCGACGGCTACACGCTCCTGCTGCACATCGTGTCCATTTCCGGCTTTGCCGAAATGGACAAGCTGTTCGGCCGACAGCCCAAATTCACCCGCGCCGATTTCATCCCGGTCGCTCGTTTCACCGAGGGGCCGATGGTGCTCGTGGTCAACGACCAGACGCCATACAAGACGCTCAAGGACCTGGTCGATGACGGCAAGAAGCGCCCGAACGAGATCGTATTCAGTTCGTCCGGACTGTACGGCGCCCTGCACCTGCCGGCGGCGCTGTTCCTCAAGGCGGCCGGTCTGCAGATGCGCCATCTTCCGACCAGCGGCGGCGGACCGGCGCTGACCGCGATCCTCGGCAACAACTCCCAGGTGCTGGCCTCCTCGATCGCCGCGGCCAGTGCCCACATCAAAGCCGGCAAGCTTCGCGCCCTGGCCTGCTTCTCCAGCAAGCGCGCGGCGTCGCTGCCCGACGTGCCAACGCTGAAGGAACTCGGCTACGACGTGGAGTTCGGCCTGTGGGTCGGCCTGTTTGCNNGCCATCGTCAACAAGCTGCGCGACGAGAGCAAGAAGGCCGCCGCCACCGACCAGTTTAAGAAGTCGATCGACAACATCGGCGACGTCGTCGCCTATCTCGACAGGCCGGAATTCGCCAAATTCTGGGACGAGGACGCCAAACGCGTCGAGGCCGCGATCCAGGCCATCGGCAAGGTTTAGGCATGACCGCACGCCCGAACGATGAGCGCTCCGGCCGGCGGGTGGTCCTTCGCAGAGATCATATCGCCGGCGGGGTATTCATCGCAGCCGGCGCAATCCTTTTCGCCGTGAGCGGCGACCTGCCGTTCGGCACCCTCGCCTCGCCGGGCGCCGGCATGATGCCGAAGCTGGTCCTGGGCCTGCTGATGGCGTTCGGCGCGATCCTTGCCCTGCGCGCCGGCGAGAGCCCGCCGCTGGCCGAACTGCCATGGAACGACCTCACGCACGCCGTAACGGTCGTCGCGGTGTCCGCCGTGGCTATCGCGCTCTACACCGTGATCGGCTTCGTTCTCAGCGTAACGCTTCTGCTGTTTGTATTGTTGTACTTCATCGAGCGCCGCAAACTCTGGCCCGCCCTAGCCGTCAGCATCGGCGTGACCGTCGTGTCCTATCTGATGTTCAGCACCCTGCTGCGATCGCCGCTGCCGCCGATGCCGTTCTGGTCCTAAAGTGGAATCCACCATCGACAGCCTTCTGCTTGGCTTCTCGGTCGCATTCCAGCCAGGCGTGCTGCTGTACGCTTTTCTCGGCTGCGTGGTCGGCACGCTGGTCGGGATGCTGCCCGGCATTGGCCCTCTTGCCGGCATCAGCATTCTGCTGCCGGTGACATTCGGCCTCGACGCCACCCGCGCCATCGTGATGCTCGCCGGCATTTACTACGGCTCACAGTATGGCGGTTCGACCACCTCGATCCTCATGCGAATTCCCGGCGAAGCCGCGTCGGTGATGACCTGCATCGACGGCTACGCGATGGCGCAGAAGGGCCGAGCCGGAGCTGCGCTTTGCATCGCCGCGGTGGGCTCGTTCATTGCCGGCACCTTCGGCGTCGTCGCACTCACCGTGATCGCTCCGCCGCTCGGCGCGTTTGCGCTGCGCTTCGGCCCGCCGGAGTACACCGCGCTCTTGATCCTCGGCCTCGTGTTCCTTGCCTATATGTCCACCACGTCCCTCGCCCGCACGTTGCTGATGGCGGCGTTCGGGCTACTGCTGGGCTGCATCGGCATCGACGTGATGACCGGCCACTTCCGCTATGCGTTCGACATTCCGGAACTGGGCGACGGCATAGGCATCGTTCCGGTCGCCGTCGGACTGTTCGGCCTGGGCGAAATCCTTTCGACGCCGAGCCACACCATGACGACAAAGGTCATCGCACCGCGGTTTGCAGAGTTGATGCCGACCCGCAAGGAATGGCGGGAGTCCGCCATGCCGATCGCGCGCGGCACCGTGCTCGGATTCCTCGTCGGCATTGTGCCGGGCTCGGCGCATATCATTTCGAGCTTCATGTCCTACGCGCTGGAAAAGCGAATCTCGCGGCATCCCCAAGAGTTCGGCAAGGGCGCGGTTGCAGGCGTCGCCGGCCCGGAATCGGCCAACAACGCGGCCTCGACAGGCGCCTTCGTGCCGATGCTGGCGCTTGGTCTTCCCACAGGCCCGGTAACCGCCGTGCTGATGGCCGCGCTGCTCATTCACGGCGTGCCGCCCGGCCCGCAGCTTGTCACCGAACATCCACAGGTGTTTTGGGGCTTCATCGCCTCAATGTATGTCGGCAATCTGATGCTGCTGGCGCTCAATCTTCCGCTGGTCGGCATGTTCGTGAACGTGCTGCGGATTCCGTATTCCTATCTGTATCCGCTGATAATCATGTTCTGCATCATCGGCGTGTACGAGGTGAACCATTCGGTCATAGACGTCTGGATCATGCTCGTGATGGGCGTTGTCGGTTATCTGCTGCGCAAGTTCGACTTCGATCCAGCGCCCCTGGTGCTTGGCTTGGTGATCGCGCCAACCTTCGAGATGAGCCTTCGCCAGTCGCTAATCATGTCGAACGGCGTCTGGACGATCTTCTTCGAGCGACCGATCTCCGCCTCGCTGATTGCCGTCAGCGCGCTGCTGCTGATCCTGTCGGCGCTGTCGCTCGTGCGAAAGAGCAAAGACTGGCGCGCCAAGCTCGCGGCAGCCGAAGCCAGCGAGGCCGACCAAGGCCGTGCCTAATTAGACGTTACCGGGACCAAAGGTAGTGTGCGAGCGCCTGAATGTCGTCGTCGCTCATGCCCGCAACCGGCGCGCTCATGGCGGTGTCCGCGCCGCCGCGCGGATTGTCGCGGAAGGATTTCAACGTCTGGATCAGGTAATCGATGCGCTGCTTGGCAATGCGAGGAATCTGCTGCTGACCGACAAGCCCCGGCAGATGGCACGACCCGCAGCGCCGCTCCGCAACCACCGCGAGTCCGCGGGGGGACAAACTCCGATCGTACTTCTCGTCGCTACGCTTGGGCGCCAGGGCCGAGTAGTGCTTGGAAAGGCCATCGAGATCGGAATCCTTGAGGTCCTTGACGATCGCCGCCATCGGCTCAACCTTGCGTACGCCTTCACGCATCAGGAAAAGCTGATTGAGGATGTAAAAGGCCGGCTGGCCCGCCAGAGACGGAGTTTTTTCGGTCTTTGAGTTGCCGTCCTCGCCGTGACAGGTGCCGCAAAGCTGGATTTTCTCGGCCAGCGTTCCGCCTTGTGCGAAGACCGCCGTGGCCGACAGCAAAATAGCCGCCAGCCCGAAGGCCGGCGGCTGCCACCACTTTAAGCGCAAGAACGTCACGTCTGTCCTATCTCGCCGCTGTCTTCGCATCGCCGTAGGTGATGCGATAGACCGCGCCGCTGGTTTCATCGGAGACAAGCAAAGAGCCATCCTTCATCTGGAACACGTAGGATGGCCGGCCGTAGAACTCGTTCTTCTCGTTGTTGAGCAGGCCGGTCATGAACGGCATGATCGTCGCCTTGCCGCCCGAGATTTTCGCCATCACCACGTCATAGCCGTACTTCTGCTCGCGGTTCCAGGAGCCGTGCCGCGCGATGAACGCAACGTTTTGATACGACTTCGGGAACATGCTGCCGGTGTAGAACTTGATGCCAAGGCCGGCCGCGTGCGGCCCCGTCAGCGCGGCTGGCATGATCACGCCGGCGCACGGGTTCGGACGCTTCACGTCCGGATCGGGAATGCCCATCGCATGGCAATAGGGGAATCCGAAGCTCGCACCTTCCATGTTTTTCGGAATCCGATTGAGTTCGTCTTCCGGCCCGGCGTTGCCGGCCCAATCGCGGCCTTTGTCGGTGAACCACAACTCCTTGGTCACCGGATGCCAGTCGAATCCGACCGTGTTGCGCACGCCGCGCGCTACGATCTCCATACCTGTGCCGTCGGCATTATAACGCCGGATCTGGCCGTGGATGCCTGGATTGGTTTCGCAGATGTTGCAGTTCGAGCCGACCTGCACATACATCTTTCCGTCCGGCCCGAAGTCAACATATTTCCAGTTGTGATGGATCGTGTCCGGCAGATCATAAGCCTTGGTCAGCTCGACTGGCTCCGGAAGCTTGTCGAGATTGTCCTCGATCTTGTCGTAACGGAACACCTTGTTGATCGCGAACACATAGAGCGAGCCGTCCTTGAAGGCGAGACGATTCGGCTGCGTCATGCCCTGAATGATGACCTTGGGCTCGCGCTTGCCGCCCTTGTCGGTGATGGCATAGACGCGGCCGATGGTGCGCGTCCCCATGAACATCGTGCCCTTGTCGCCCATCACCATCGTGCGGGCCCCGGGATGGCCGCTCGACCAGACTTCCGCCTTGAACCCCGACGGAAGCTTGATCTTGTCTATCGGGAGCTTGTCGGCCGATGGCGCAATCGGCGGTGTCGGATGCGGCTTGAGGTTGCCGTCCTGCTTGCTCTCGGCCGGCTTGGTTTTGTCGAGCGGACTGAAGCCCGGCTGCGCGGCGCCGGACCCGGGGCGGCGATCAGAAATGCAAAACTTCCGGCGGCAATTAAACCACCCCGGACCGACGTTGAAATGGACATGCGCTCCTCCCTGATGCGGAAGCCCTCTTCCGCCGCGTCGCTCGGAACGGCCAAGCATAGCAACGGGTTGGTCTTCCTTGCAGTGAGTGTCGGACAATTGTCCCCCTGCGCGCAATCGGATTCCAGCATCCTGCGGTCGGGCGCGCGGGATTTAAATGCGGCGGTAGGCGTAAGGCGCATCGTCCTGCACTGCGGCAAGTCCGGTCACGAGCGCATGATGCGGTGACAAATGACACACTGGATCGGTGGCCCGAGCGTCCCCGGTCAGCAGAAATGCCTGGCAGCGGCAGCCGCCGAGGTCGATTTCGCGGCGCTCGCAGTCCGCGCAGGGCGCCGGCAGAAAGCCGGTTCCGCGGAAGGCGTTGAAGGCGGGCGAATTCGCCCAGATGTCCGGCAGCGAGTGATCGGCGATGCTCCAGAACTCCATGCCAGGAATCGATTCGGCGGCATGGCACGGCAGCACACGGCCCGACGGCGTCACGTTTATCGAACGCCGGCCCCAGCCGCCGACGCATGGCTTGGGAAACCGCGCATGATAGTCCGGAACAACCGCGTCAATAACGATGCGGCCCCGATGCTTGTCGCGCAGTTCTTCGACATCGGCCACCGCGCGCGTGACCTGCTCGGCAGTCGGCATCAGCGCCGCGCGGTTCTTCAGCGCCCAGCCGTAGTACTGCACATGCGCGATCTCGATGCGGCTGGCTTTCAGCTTCAACGCCAGGTCGACCATCTCGCCGATGCGTCCGATGTTGGCGCGGTGGACCACCAGATTAACGGTCAGCGGCAGCCCGAGCCGCACCGCCTCGGCCGCCAGCGCGTGCTTGCGCTGGAACGCGCCGCGATAGCCGGCGATGTGATCGGATGACACGGCGTCGGAATCCTGGATCGACACTTGTACGTGATCGAGCCCCGCCTCCCATAGGTCGCGCATGGTGCGCGAGGTGACGCCGACGCCCGACGTGATCAAGTTGGTGTAGAGCCCGGCTTCGCGTGCATGCGCCGTGATATCGACGAGGTCCCGCCGCGCACCGGGCTCGCCGCCGGACAAATGCACATGCAGGACGCCAAGCGCCGCCGCCTCGGTAAACACCCGGCCCCATATGGAAGCGTCGAGTTCATCATTGCGCGGCTCAAGAGCCAACGGATTAGAACAATAAGCACAGCCCAGCGGGCAGCGATGCGTCAACTCGGCAAGGAGGCCGAGCGGCTTGTGCGGGGTTCCGGCGTCCGCCACGCTACAGTTCCAACAGTTTCTTCTCGGCCAATCCGATCAGCAGCTTGCTCACGTCGGCAAGGATACGCTCACGCGGCGCCTGGAATGTGGCGGCCAGATCGTCGACGATTGCCGCCAGCGTGACTTGGCCGGTGCAGCGCTTGAGAATTTCGGCGGCGACAGCGTCCGCCTTGAAGATGCGCTCGGGCGCGATCAGCACCCAGCCGCCCTGCGCTTCGCTGTGCGTCAGCCGGACGCCGCGCGGTAACCGCGGTCTGGCATCGCCTGCAATCGCATCATCGTCGGACACCGGGTCTCCTTATCGCGGTCGCAATGCCGCAGTTTGACAATTGCGGAGCGTGTTATACGACAACCGCCGGATAAAAATCCGATTTACCGAGGAGAAACGCGATGCTTCCGACGAGGAAAATCTGTTTTGCGGCAGCGGTGGCGGTGCTGGCCAGCCTGCCGGCGCAGGCGCAGGACTTCCCCAACAAGCCGGTACAGTTCATCACCCCCGCCGCAGCCGGCAACAGCCCGGACGTGGTCACGCGCATCGTGGCGGACCGCCTGACTCAACTCTGGAAACAGCAGATTGTGGTGATCAATCGGCCCGGTGCCGGCGGGCTCATCGCAGCCCAGGCTGCGGCCGCGCTGCCGAAGGATGGCTACTCGATTTACATGACCCAGGCCTCGACCTGGACCGTTCTGCCGATCCAGCAGGAAGGCAAGATGCCGATCGACTTGCAGAAGGCGTTCGTCGCGGTCGGAATGCTCGGCGAGCAGCCGATCGGCGTCGCGGTGAACAAGGACGTCAAAGCCAACAATCTGGCCGAGTTGATCAAGCTCGCCAACGACAGCAAGGACGGCATGTTGTTCGCCGCCACCAATCGTGGCGGCCAATCGCATCTGACCGGCGAACTGTTCCGCGAGCGCTCGAAGGCCAATATCTCGTTCGTCCATGCCGCAGGCGCGTCGGTGTCGATCAACGACGTCATCGCCGGCCGCATCCCGATCATGTTCGAGGGTCTGGCCGGTCTTGCGCCGGGTACCCAGGGAGCCGGCATGCGGCTTCTGGGAGTCGCCGCCAACAAGCGGCTGCCCAACCTGCCGGACGTGCCGACCATGGGAGAGACCGTCCCGGGCGTCATCTCCAGCGGCTGGATCGTCATGATGGTGCCGGAGGGCGTGCCAGATGCGATCGTGCAGAAGCTCAACAAGGATCTGCGCGCCGTGGTCGCTGAAAAAGAAGTGATCGAACGATTCCAGCAGCTCGGCACCTACTCGCGCGATCTGACACCGGCGCAGACCGAAGCGTTCATGCGCAACGAAGAGAAGCTGTGGTGGCCGATCGTTCGCCGGATCGTCGCCGAAGACCAAAAGAAATAGCCGCACGCTATTCCGCGGCGATATTCAGCCGTCCGGCGTGAAAGCGCCGGGTGGTATTTCTTTGGGATCGACATAGGCGTGATGCAACGCGTCGCACATCGCCCACAGCAATCCGCATTTGAATTCGAGCGCCGCCAGCACTTGCTGCTGCTGCTCCGGGGTACGGGCGTTGGTCTTGCAATAGTCCAGTGCAAAATTGGAATCGCGGACGGCCTGCGGCGGGCGTTTGTCAAAATAGGCCAGCGTCTCGCGTGTAACGAACGAGTAACTCGCCAGCATCCCGTCCATCCGCTCGCTGATGATCTGCGGCGAGAACAGCTCGGTCAACGACGAGGCGACGGCTTCGAGCAAGGTTTTCTCGCGGACGAATTGCACATATGCATCGACGGCGAAGCGGGTCGCCGGCAACAGGCCGCGCAGCGAAATGACATAATCGCGTTCGAGGCCGAGCCCATCGGTCAGACGCAGCCAGCGCGCGATGCCACCGTCGTCGGCGCCCTCGCCGTCGTGATCGGCCAGCCGCGAACGCCATTCACGGCGCACAGCGGAATCCTCGCAGCGCGCGATCAGGCTGGCGTCCTTGATCGGAATCATCGACTGGTAATAGTAGCGGTTCAGCGCCCATGCCTGGACCTGTCCCATGCTGCATTTCCCGCCGTGCAACAGCTTGTGGAACGGATGCAGCCGGTGATATCGGCGCGCGCCGATATCGCGCAGCGCCGTTTCTAACTCCGCAGGGCTGAGCTGCGTCACAGGACGATCGCCATGCCGTCCTCAGCGATCTCCCAACCGGCATCTTCAGCACGGCGGCGCTCGGCCGATCGGTCGATCAGCACCGGATTGGTGTTGTTGATGTGGACGAATATTTTTCTGGCCGAAATTCCCCGCAGCGCTGCGAGCGAACCGTCGTCGCCACCGATCGGCATGTGCCCCATGCGGCGGCCGGGCTTGGTCCCGGTGCCGGAGCGGATCATCTCATCGTCGGTGCTGAGTGTACCGTCGAACAGGATGACATCGGCGCGCGACAACCTCGCGTGGAGTGCGGGCGTCACCGCCGCGGCGCCCGGCACATAGGCCAGCCGCTTGTGTCCATCGGTGATCTCGACGCCAACGTTGGCGGCGCTCTCCTCGGCTGTCTCGGGATTCTCGCCTTCGAGATAGAGCGGCAATTTGCCCGGCACCATGAACAGTTCAGCTTGCAGGCCCGCGCCTACCGGGAATTTCGCGCCGGGCGTAATGGCTTGGCGTGACACCACATCGGCGACGAGGGCCCCGAACATCGGATTGCCGGCAACCGCCGCCAGTGTCGCCGCGGTAGCGATCAGATTGAACCGCGAACGCTCCCGGAGCGTCAGCAGACCGGCGGTCTGATCGATTTCCGCGCCGGTGAGCACGACCGATTCGATCGGGCTGTCTCGTAGTTCGCCTGGGTGCAGTTCCCGCGTGGCCAGGATTTGCGCCCGCAAATCCGGCGAAGCGTTGAGTAGCGTCCAACGCTTGCGATCGAACGATACGGCGAGACTCGCCTGGGTGCGGGCGCGCACGCGCGGATCGCCGATCCAGGCAAGCCGGCACACCTCGCAATTACAGTTCCATTGCGGAAAGCCACCGCCCGCCGCCGCACCGAGAACGATGGCAGTTATTCCCATTCAAGCGGAACGTGTCAGCGAAATCAGAATTCGGCCGGCAGATAGCCGTTAATTTCGAAGCCAACGCAAATCTCGACGAGGGTCGGTGTGGTCCACGCCATGGTGATTACTCCGGCTGTCGCTTCGTCACGAACCCAACGCCGAAGCGACCGGTTCGTTGCACAAAAGTAGTTCGACTTCCACCGCGAGGCAAGCGGTCGCCTAATCCGGTCGCCTAATCCTTGTCCATGCCGGTTTCCTTGACAACCTTGCCCCATTTCTCGCGCTCGGCGCGGTAAAAGGCATCGAATTCCTCCGTCGATCCGAGCATGGGAGAGAAGCCCTGGGCGGCCAGCGCCTTCTGAATCTCGGGCGATTCCAAGGCTTTCCGGTTGGCGTCGGCGAGCTTGCGAATGATATCCGAGGGCGTGCCGGACGGCGCCGTCAGGCCGATCCAGAGCCGCACATCGAAGCCGGGATAACCGGACTCCGCCACGGTCGGCAGGTCGGGGAACGCCGGATCGCGCTTCGGGCCGGTGGTGGCAAGGCCGACAAGCCGGCCATCGCGGACGAACTCCAGAACGGGGGCGATGCTGGAAAACATCATCTTCACCTCGCCCGACAGCAAGTCCTTGATGGTGTCACCGCCGCCACGATAGTGGACCGGAACGGTCTTGATGCCGGCTACCATGTTGAATAATTCGCTGGTGAGATGCGTCGCCGAACCGCGGCCCGCCGTCGCGTACTGCAGCACGCCCGGTTTTTCCTTCGCGAGCTTGACCAGTTCGGCCAAGGTTTTCACGCCGAGCGCCGGGCTCACCACCAGAATGTTAGCCGTTTGGGCCTGCGGGCCGACGGCCATAATGTCCTTGCCGAACTCGTACTTGATGGTCTTCGACAGGAATTCATTAGCGACGGTGGCGACCGGCGTATTCATCAGTGTGTAGCCGTCCGGAGCCGAGCGCGCGGTCTCCTGGGTCGCGATGGCGCCGCCGGCACCGGTCTTGTTCTCGACAATGAACTGCGCGCCCATGATTTCGCCAGTCTTGGCGCCCACCACGCGTGCGATGATGTCCGAAGGGCCGCCGGGCGCAAAGCCGACCAGGATTCGGATCGGCTTGCTCGGATAGGATTGTGCGAGCGCGGGGCTGGCGCTCATTATGCCGGCGACAACCACGCCGGCGATCAGCGCATAAAGCCCCCCACGATTGATTTGCTTTCCGTGTCTCCTGCTCATTTCACTATTCCTTGTCCATTCCGGATGCCTGGATGACCTTGGCGTATTTGTCGCGCTCCGCGCGATAGAAGCGGTCGAAGTCCTCCGCCGTACCGATCCAGGGCGAGAAGCCTTGAGCGGCCAGCGCCGTTTGCACTTCGGGCAGCGCCAGCGCCTTGTTGTTGGCCGCCTCGATAAGCTTGATCACGTCGCGCGGCGTACCGCGAGGCGCGCTCAGCCCGACCCAGTAGCGAACGTCAAAGCCTGGGAGGCCCGATTCGGCGACCGTCGGAATTCCGGGCAACGCGTGGTCCCGCATCGGCCCGGTAACGCCGAGGCCGATCAGCTTGCCCTGATTCACGAACCCCAGGACGGGGGCGATGTTGGCGAACATGATCTTCACCTGACCCGACAACAGATCCTTGATGGCGTCGCCGCCGCCGCGATAGTGCACCGGCATCATCCTGGTGCCAGCCATCATGTTGAATGTCTCCGCGCTCAGATGCGTGGCGCTGCCACGGCCGGCGCTGGCATAGAGCAATTCGCCCGGCTTCGTCTTGGCCAGCGCGATCAGTTCCGCCGTCGTCTTCACGCCGAGCGACGGGTGTACGACCAGGACGTTCGCCGTCTCGGCCTGTGGCGCAACGGCCACGAGGTCCTTGCCGAATTCGACACGGATGCTTTTCGGCATAGATTCGTTGACCGCAACGGATGTCGCGGTGTTGGAGAGCGTGGAGCCGTCGGGTTCGGCGCGAGCGACGGCTTCGACCGCGATCATGCCGCCGGCCCCGGTCTTGTTCTCGACCACGACAGAACGGCCAAGGATTTCTCCGGTCTTGGTGCCAACGATGCGGGCGACAAGATCGGACGGTCCGCCGGCGGCAAAGCCGACCACGATGCGGATTGGCTTGTTTGGCAAATCGGATTGCGCCAGCGCGACGCCGCACGCTGCGGCGCCGGCAATCAACACAAAGCCAACGACCGTAAAGGCTCCACCGCGTGTCGCCGCAGGCTTCAACCTCACGATGTGTCCTCCCTTGCTTGTCTTGTTGTTGGAGGAGTCTAACATGCCGCTACAATAACGGGAGCAGGAACGCAAAATGGCGAACAAGGAGAAGATCGGCCTCATTGGCGCGGGCCGCATGGGCCAGGCAATGGCGAGGCATCTGATCAAGAACGGTTACGCGGTGGTGGCGCAGGACATCGAGCCGAAGGCGGTCGAGACCGTGCGCGGACTGGGCGCCGAAGCCGCGGCAACACCGGCTGAGGTTGGCCACGCCTGCACATTCGTCATTATCGCGGTGGGTTATGACGCCGAGGCCGAGGCGGTGATGCTCGACAAGGGCGGCCTGTTGGAAACCATGGGCCCCGGCGGCGTCATCGGCGTGTCGTCGACCTGCACGCCGGAGCACGTCCGGATGCTGGCTGAAAAGGCGCGCGCCAAGGGCATCGAGGTGCTCGATGCGCCGATCTGCCGCGGCCAGATGGCGGCCGACACCGGCACCATGCTGATCCTGTGCGGCGGCAAACCCGAGGTGTTCGAACGCGGCAAGCCGATCTACAGCACGTTCGGCAAGGACTACGTGCTGCTGGGCGACATCGGCGCCGGTCAGTTCGGCAAAGCGATGAACAATTTCCTCCTCTGGGTGAACGGCATCGCGCTGATCGAGGCCGGCCGGCTCTCCGAGGCCAACGGAATGGATCTCGTGAAGCTTCGCGAGGCGCTGTTGATCAGTTCAGGCGCGTCGGACGCGCTGAAAAACTGGGAGAACGTGTCGTTCCTGTGGGCGCTGAAGGATATGCAGATCGTCTCCCGCATGGCGGACAAGGCCGGCCTTTCGATGCCGATCGCTGGCGCCATCAAGGAACTCGTAAAGGACGGCCGCCGAATCAAGCAGACCAACCCGCCTGACTGGACCGGAAAGGGCGGCAAGTCCAAGCATTGAAGTGGCGGCGCCACCCTCCCTTTAGGGAGAGGGTGGCGTGCGGTCTGTCGAGAACAAGAAACTACAGCCTGATCTCGCCCAAGAAAACGCTGGCGCCGAGGTTGGCATCGAGCATCTTGGTGCGGCCGTCCGACGAGACCTCAATGGTATAGCGCCCGGAGTTTTCTTCCAGCTTGTCAAACTTGAAGTCGCCGTAGTTGTCGGTGGTCTCGCGCGCGATGGTTTGACCATCCTTGATAAGCCGCACCGACGCGCCGCCGACGCAGTCGATCACCCCGCCGACCTCGGCCGCCACGCTGCCGCCGATGAAGCTTTTGCTGTAGCGCCAGAGGTTGCGATAGTAGACGCGCGGCTTGGTTCCAGCCTCGGGCTTCATCACCTCAAGATGTTCATCGCGCGCCATCCGCGCCATCTCGTCATCTTCGACCTTGATCGCGCGCATCGCGCCGGTCGGGCAGGCCTGCTGGCCGCGCGTCTGCTGCCAGCCCTGATCGAGCAGGTGTGCATCAAACGGCCATATCTGCGGAAGCAGCAGTTCATCGTTCCACCAGATGTGGCCGTACGGGCAGCTATCGACCAGATCCTTGCGGCCTTTGGCCTTGACCGGATCAATGATGACGATGCCGTCGTCGCGCTTGACCACCGCGTCGCCGCCTTTGGCAAGACACGGCGCGTCGTCGCAGTGATTGCACATTGTCGGGACGTAGGCGATGTCGATCATCGGCGCCTGGCCCCGCTCCTTCTGCTTGATGTCGATCCAGGCATGGCCGTGGCGCGGCATCGGCGCCGCCACCCCAGGCCAGTCATTGCCGACGTACTCGTCCATCGCCGACAGCGCGCACAACTGGCAGTTCGTGCACTCGGCCACGTCGATGATCATGTTCCATTTTTTCATGACGCCACGCCTTTCTGATTACTTCGCCGGCACGAGCTGCGCGGCTTCGAGCGCGCGCTTGATCTCGGCGAGTTCCTTGTCCTTGGCGGTCGGGGCGCCCTTTTCCATCGCGGCGAAGGTTTCCGACATGTGTTCGATCCGGCCGTCCCACGCTTCGACCTGAACAATCGACTGGCTGCCGGCCAGCGAGTGCGTGGACTTGGTCTGTGTCTTGTGCGGCGTCAGCAGGTTGAGACAGCCGCCCCGGTCGACCGACTTGCCCGGCTCGCCCATCGGCGCATAAACCGCCGAGGACTCGTAGCCGTGGCAGACGCCGCGCGACAGCCGCTGCGTCGGCAGCGCCGCGCAGATCACAGCGCCGCGCTCGTTGTAGACCTTCACCAGATCGTTCTTCTTGATGCCGCGCTCTTTGGCGTCCTCGGCGTTGAGGCGGAGCACCCAATAGTACCAGTCGCCGACCTTCACCCGATGGTCCGCGATGTTGTTGAGGAACGAACTCTTGCCGTCGCCCTGGGTGTGGAAGCTGTATTTCGAATGCGGTGTCAGAAGCTGCAGCGGATACCGCTTGAACTCGGGCGAGTGTGGGCCTTCCCACGACGGCTCGTATTTCACGATCGGCGGACGCTCCGGGTCCTTGAAGCGCAAGAGGCTGTTGCACTCGAACTCGAGCTTGCCGGACTGGGTCTGCAGACCGCTTAGGTATTCCTTGTAGTCCGACGGCAGTGGCTGCGCCTCAGGCACGTCCTTCTTGCGGCCTTCCCAAAACCAGCGGAAAGAAACCGGCGCGCGCAGCTTCTCCTTCTCGGCCGGCACGACGAAATAGCCACGCTTGAGCAGCTTCTTGAACGAGATGACCTTCGGCAGGTCGGACGCCAGATAGATGCGCTTGACCCAGTCGAGTTCGTTGATGCCTTCGGAGAAGTAGTTCGACAGGCCGAGCCGTTTGCATATCTCGTTAAATATCCAGTAGTCGGACTTCGATTCGCCGAGCGGCTTGATCGCCGGCGCCTGGAAAATGATGACGCGGTGGTTCAGCTGCTGCTGGCCATGATGGCCGTAGCCGCCGAGACCGGCCCACTCCGAAATATCCGTGCGCTCGAAGTTGGTGCACGCCGGCAGCACGACGTCGGCGAACTTGGCCTCGCCCTCGAACCAGATCGACTGGTTGACCACGAACTCCAGATTCTCGGACTGGTACATCCGCACATGGCGGTTGGTGTTGTTCATGGTGCCCAAGATCGAGCCGCCGTACTTGTAGAGCATCTTGACCGGAGAATGGCCCGGCGCAGGATAAGAGAACTTGCCGAACTGGTGCTCTATCGACTTTCCGACCCAGCGGTAGCCCTCGGCCTTACCGTCGGCGATCGCCTCCGGCATCCAGATGCGCGGGATCTGCTGGCCGTTGGAGTTCATGGTCGGCAACTGCGGCATGCGCTGATAGAGCGCGACCGGCATCGCGGTGTTCTCCAGATCGCCCGACATGCCGCCTTCGGAGTAACCAGGGAAATAGAAATTGAAGTCGACCGGCGTGCCCCATTGCAGATTGCCCATGTTGCAGCCCGGCTTGCCGAGCCCCTGCATGGCCGAGAGACACACCATCACGCGCGCCCATTGGATGCCGGTCTGGTTGCGGCAGGCGCCGCCGTGGCCGTTGCCCCAGCCGCCGGGCGCGAGATAGACGCGCTTGCTGCCCCATTCGCGGGCGAGCGCGCGGACATCCTTGGCGGGGACGCCGGTTTCCTTCTCCTGCCATTCCGGAGTCTTTGGAATGCCGTCCTCGGCGCCGGTCAGGTACTCCGCCCACTTGTCGAATCCGACCGTGTGGGTCTTCACGTAATTCTTGTCGTAAAGGCCTTCCTTGATCCACACATAGGCAATCGCCATCGCCATCGCCGGCGACGTGGTCGGCTTCGGCGCGAACCACTTGCCCGGCAAGAACTGCGCGGTGGCGTTGTAGTACGGGTCGACGTGGACGACTTTGATGCCGAGCTTGGGATCCTTCAACCACTGGCGGCGCACGGTGCCTTCCTGCGCGCCGTAGGAGCCGGAGGTGGTCTCAGGGTCCGCCGCCCACGACACGATCATGTCGCAGTTCTGCAGGCAGTCCTCGACGGTGCCGTAGGTCTCCGACTGACCGACGCGCAGCGTGTGGCCCCAATGGTGCACCGCGCCCCAGTACCAGCCCTCCCACGAATCCGGATTGTGGTGGACGCGCGTCATGCCGATGGCGTTGGCGAAACGAAATAGCGCCGACAGGTAGTAGCCGATGTTGCCCCAGGTGTGGTGCGAACCGTGCGACACGGCGATGCAGCCCGGGCCGTAAGTGTATTTCTGCCGCTTGATCTCATCGGTGACGATGGTGATCGCCTCGTCCCACGAGATCCGGACGTAGCCGGACTTACCGCGGTTCTGCGGATTGCGCGCGCCCTTCGGGTCGAAGTCGACGCGCTTCATCGGATAGAGCAGCCGGTCCGGCGAATAGACGATCGACTTGGCGTTCTGGCCATGCGGCGCCAGCGTGGTCTTGCGCGGCGGGGTGTACTTCTGACCGCGCGCCTCGATGGTGAAGGAGGCGCCATCGTCCTCGGCGAGATCGATTGGCGTCATTCGCACGATCTTGCCGTCCTTGACGTACACGAACACCGGCCCGCCGTTGGTCATGTTGCAATAGCGCATAGAGCCGTCCGGCATCGGCGTACCGAATTTCAGGCCGGCGGTCTGGCACATCATCACGGTCTGCGCGAACCAGTTGGCGAGCCCGTCATCGCCTTGCACGGTGAGCGAGAACTCCTTCTGCGCGTTGATCTGGTCCAGCCAGTTGATCGGCGGCGTGAGCAGACTGGCGCCAAGCGCCGCGTTCTTGAAGCCGACAGTGACGTCGGCGTCCTTCAGCACGCCGAAGCCGGAGGTCACCACGCCATCCTGAAACTTGAACCAGCGGCCGATCTCCTCGTCGCGCGCGATGAACTGCGCGGTCAGGTTCTTTTCCTTGAGCCGCTCGCGATAGGCTGGATGCCGCCACGCCTGGAATTTCAGCAACACCGAGAGGCCGAACAGGATCACGGAGAGTTTCAACGTGCCGAGGTTCATGGTCTTATCCTCGCGGGTTAGCGCGCGACGCGCAGGCGGGCCGGACTGACCGGACTCGCTGTTTCATGGTTCATCAGGCGCTCAATCTCGCGCGCGCCTGAAATCAAAAGCGGCGTCAGCCGCGCGATCAACGCTCCGTCGGCACGAGCCACCGGCAACGCGAAACTAAGGCTGCCCAGGACGTTACGGTCCCGATCGAACAGCGGTGCGCCGACGCCGACCCGCCCCGGATCGAGCGCTTCGCAGCGCTGCGAGTTGCGATTTGAATTCGTCCCAGTTCTTGCCAAAGCCCGCGTCGGCGATCTCCGCGGCATTCTGTTCGAACATCGGCTTGAGCGAGCGCGGCGGAAGGTAAGCCAGGATGATCTTGGCGGTCGCGCCGCGAAAAAGCGGCATCAGGCGGCCGCGCTCGTAGCTCACCGGCGCCTGGGGCCCGCGGCCGAGCACCTGGTGCACGCACATCACGCGGTCATGGAACAGACGGCACAGAAGCAGCGCCGAGCCGTCGCCGGCGCGCGGAATCAGATCGCGCATCACATCGCGGGCGGCGCGCAGCATGGGATCGGAAATCTGGATCTGCCGATCCATCTGGATGATGGCGGGCCCGAGCGTGTAGCTCGCGCCGGATACCGGGCTGATCAAGCCCGCGCCGGTGAGACGTTTGAAATAGCGGTAGGCGGTCGGTCCCGATACGCCCAATTGCCTGGCGGCGTCATCGACGGTCCATCGCGGCTGCTCGACCGTGAACAGGCCAAGCACCGACAGCAGCCGGTCGCCGCTGCTCTCGCCCGAGTGTTTGACCTTGGGCCCGCCGGTCCCGTGCATCGCTTCCGCCCCATCGGGCTTTGAATTTTCCGAACTTTAGACTCGTCCGAAATGCGGCGCAAGAATTTTCACATAATGATAATTTTGTGCAGCGCCAGAAAGCAATAAGCGCTCACAACGTCAGGGATAATCGGCCCAGCGAGGGCTACACCAGCATCCGTACCGGGCTTTCGATCAGCGCCTTGAACGCCGCCAGCAATTCGGCGCCGAGCGCGCCATCGACAACGCGATGGTCGCACGACAAGGTCGCCGTCATCTGACTGACGAACTTCACCGAGCCATCGTCCGCCTCGACCGGGCGACGCTGCGAAGCGCCGACCGCAAGGATGGTCGCATGCGGCGGGTTGATGATCGCGGAGAACTCGCGCACGCCGTACATGCCGAGATTGGAGATCGCCGACGCACCGCCCTGGTATTCGGCGGGCTTCAGCTTCTTTTCCTTCGCCCGCGCAGCGAGGTCGCGCATATCGTTGGAAATGGCGGAGAGCGACTTGCCTTCAGCATTGCGGATCACCGGCGTCAGCAGGCCGCCGTCGATCGCCACCGCGACACCGACATCTGAATGCTTGAAACGCAGGATGCGGTCGCCCGCCCACACCGCGTTGGCGGCGGGCACGCGCTGCAGCGCAAGCGCCAGCGCCTTGATGACGAAGTCGTTGACCGAGAGCTTGTAGGCGCCGGCACCGTCCTTCGGTGCGCCAGCATTGGCCTCTTCGCGGATTTTTAGCAGCGCATCCATCGTCACGTCGGCGACAAGATAGAAGTGCGGGATGGTCTGCTTGGCCTCGACCAGACGCCGCGCAATGGTGGCGCGCATGCCGTCGAGCGGTATCTCCTCGAACTCGACGCCCTGGTAGAGAGATTTCACCTGATCGGCTGACGCACCTGCGACCATCGTCGCGCCGCGCCCGGCCGTACCGCCGGATTTGGCGATCGCGGCGTTCACATCGGCTGCGACGATGCGGCCGTGCGGACCGGAGCCCGACATGCGCGACAGATCGATGCCGTTCTCGCCGGCAAGGCGGCGGGCCAGCGGCGTGACCGCCGTGCCGCCCGCGGTCTTCGCCGGGCCGAAGTTGCGCCCGGGCGTGCGCACCTCAAAGAACGGATCGAGGTTCTCGTAGGCGAAATTTGCAGCCTTATTGTTCCGTTCGCCCCCGCGAAAGCGGGAGCCAAGTTCTTTAGCCAAATGCTGGGCCCCCGCATCCGCCGGGACGAACGGAGTCTGTTGCGGCGCTTTGGCAATAGTCGCGGGCACAGGCCCACTCGCCGTTGCGCCGCCCGCGCCGGCAATCACCGCGATCACGGCGCCGACTAGCGCCGTCTCGCCCGCTTTGACCCTGATCTCGGTGAGCGTGCCGGCGGTGATCGACGGCACCTCCATCGAAACCTTGTCGGTCTCGATCTCGAACAGGTTGTCGCCCGGATTGATGACGTCGCCGGCCGACTTGAACCATTTGGTGACTTTGCCCTCGGCGACCGTCTCGCCGAGTTGGGGCATCAAAACGTCCATTGCTGAGCTTTCGCTTTACCAACTGACCGCGATGTACTGCGTCTCCAGAAACTCCTTCAGCCCTTCGTGTGCGCCCTCGCGGCCGATGCCGGACTGCTTCATGCCGCCGAACGGCGCAGCCGGATCGGAGACAAGACCGCGGTTGAGGCCGATCATGCCGAAGTCGAGCTTTTCCGAGACGCGCATGCCGCGGCCCAGATCCTTCGTGTAGAGGTAGGCCACAAGGCCGTATTCGGTGTCGTTGGCGCGCTTGACCACCTCGGCTTCGTCCTTGAAGGTCTGCAGCGAAGCAACCGGCCCGAAGATTTCCTCGTTCAGCATCTTGGCGTTGTCGGGCACGTTGGAGAGCACCGTGGCCGGATAGAAATAGCCGGTGCCGCCGGGCGCCTTGCCGCCGGTGAGAATTTTTGCGCCCTTCGCGAGCGCATCGTCTACCAGTTCGATCACCTTGTCGCGGCCCTCGGCGTTGACCAGGGGCCCCAGCGCCACGCCGTCGTCGAGGCCGTTGCCCATCTTGAGCGCCGCCATCTTGGCCGTGAGCTTTTTCGAGAATTCGTCCTGCACCTTCTCGTGCACATAGAAACGGTTCGCCGCGGTGCAGGCCTCGCCCATGTTGCGCATCTTGGCGATCATGGCACCGTCGATCGCCGCGTCGATGTCGGCGTCCTCGAACACGATGAACGGCGCATTGCCGCCCAATTCCATCGCCGTGTTGAGCACCTGGTCGGCAGCGCTGTGCAGGAGCTTCCGGCCGACTTCGGTCGAGCCGGTGAACGACACCACGCGAACGCGCGGATCGTGCAGCATCGCATCGACCACCGGGCCGGAACGGCGCGACGGAATGACGTTGACGACCCCGGCCGGCACGCCGGCCTCCTCAAGGATCGGCATCAGCGCCAGCATGGTCAGCGGCGTCTCCGACGCAGGCTTAAGCACAACCGGGCAGCCGGCGGCGAGCGCCGGGCCGATCTTGCGGGTCGCCATCGCCGCTGGGAAATTCCACGGCGTCACCAGAACGGCGATGCCGGCCGGCTTGTGGTGCACGAACATCCGCGCGCCCGAGGCCGGCGCCATCCCATTGGTGCCGAGATTGCGGACGCCCTCCTCCGCGTACCAGCGGAAGAACTCGGCGGCATAGGCCACCTCGCCGCGCGAATCCGACAGCGCCTTGCCGTTCTCGATGGTGATCAGTTTCGCCAGCCGTTCGGCATCGCGGATGATCAGTTCATAAGCCTTGCGCAGAATTTCGCCGCGCTCGCGCGGCTTCTTCGCAGCCCAGGGCGCAAACGCCGCCTGCGCCGCATCGAGAGCAGCCTTGGCGTCATCGACACTGGCGCTGGCGACCGATGCAATCGTCCGCTCGGTCGCGGGATCGATGACGTCGAAGCGCGCGTTGTCGGATGACTTTTTCCATTTTCCGCCGATCCAAAGATCGGTCGGCACGTTGGCGAGCAGATTGTCGTAGGCGGCCATGATCGTTCACTCCCTCGTTCGCTACACGGCGGCTTCACCTCTCCCCGTTGGGGAGAGGGAGCACGCTGCGCCTGTGGCACGGTTCAGTTCATTCAACTGTTCAGCGTCCGCTTCACGCGATCGACGATACGATCGACGCTCGGCAGGATTGCGTCTTCCAGAATATCGGCGGCCGGCAGCGGGCAGTGCGGCGTGGTGATGCGGACCAGCGGGCCGTCGAGGTCGTAGAACGCTTCATCGGCGATAATCGACATGATCTCGGCGCCCCAACCGCACAGCCGCGGATTCTCTTCGACGCTGAAGCAGCGGCCGGTTCGGGCAACCGAACCAAGGATCGTCTGGGTGTCGAGCGGCACCAGCGAGCGCACGTCGATCACCTCGCAGTCGATGCCGTGCTCGGCGGCAAGCTTTTCGGCCGCCGCCAGCGCCCGCGGCACCATCAAGGCCAGCGCCACGATGGTGGCGTCCTTACCCGGCCGAAGAATCTTCGCGGTTCCGAGTTTGTCGAGAATTTCGCCGTCCGGCACCTCGCCCTTGGTTGCATAGAGCGACTTATGCTCGAGGAAGATCACCGGGTCGGGATCGCGCACCGATGCCGCCAGCAGGCCTATGACATCGATCGGACTCGAAGGCGCCACGACCTTCAGGCCGGGGATCATCATGCACCAATTCTCGACGCTCTGACTGTGCTGCGCGCCGAAGCGCGAGCCCGCGCCGTTGCCGGTGCGCACCACCAGCGGGCACTTGGTCTGCCCGTTGGTCATGTAGCGGCTCTTGGGGAACTCGTTGGCGATGTAGTCGAAACACACGGCGAAAAAGTCCGAGAACATGATCTCGGCGATCGGCTTCAGGCCGGTCATCGCCGCGCCCATTGCGGCGCCGAGGATCGCCTGCTCGGAGATCGGCGTGTCGCGCACGCGCAGCGGCCCGAACTTCTCGTAGAGGCCGACCGTCGCCTTGAACACGCCGCCGGCCTTGGCCACGTCCTCGCCGAGGAACACGACGTCCTCATCGCGGCTCATCTCCTGGGCGATGCCGCGGATCACGGCATCGCGATAGGTCAGTTCCGCCATGCGAAGCCTCCGTCCGCGTAGACATCGGTGAAAAGAATATCCATCGGCGGGTTCGGCGCTGCCTTGCAGGCCTCCGTCGCCTCATCGACCACGCGCTTCACGTCGGCATCGATCTTCGCGATCGTTTCATCGGTGACCCCGAACTGCTTCAGGCGTTCGCGATAAATCTTGATCGGATCGCGCAGCTTCCACCGCTCCAGTTCGCCTTCGGGACGGTACTTCGCCGGGTCGGCGCGCGAGTGGCCGCTGTGGCGATACGTCAGACACTCGATCAGCGACGGACCGCCGCCGGCGCGAGCCTTGTCGAACGCCTTTTTCGCGGTGCGATAGACCACGTCGGCGTCGTTTCCGTCGATCACGATTTTTTCCAGACCATAGGCCGAAGCGCGATCGCCGGCCGGGCTCGGCACCGCCGTGACATCGCCGATCGGCGTGTATTCCATGTACAGGTTGTTCTCGCAGACGAAGATCACCGGTAGCTTCCACACCGCGGCGAAGTTCAGCGCCTCGTGGAACGCGCCGATGTTCGTGGTGCCGTCGCCGAAGAAGCACACCGACACATCATCCTGCTTCTTGTATTGCGCGCGCCACGCCGCGCCGCAGGCGATCGGCAGATGCGCGCCGATGATCGCGTAGGAGCCCATCACGCCGTGCTCTTCGGAGGTCAGGTGCATCGAGCCGCCCTTGCCGCGCATCAGGCCGTTGTCGCGCTGCATCAACTCGCCCAACACCTTCTCGACCGGTACACCGCGCGCCAGAGTGTGGGCGTGGCCGCGGTAGGTGCAGAAGCTGAGGTCGCCTTTCTTCATGGCGGTGGCAAAGCCCGCCGCGACCGCCTCCTGGCCGAGCGACAGATGGCTGGTGCCTTTCACCAAATTCTGCAGGAACAGATCATAGGCACGCTGCTCGGCCTCCCGGATGTTGACCTGGCTGCGATAAAGCTCGAGCCGGATTTCCTCGCCAATGTCGTCGTTTACGGCGGTTTGGGCGGCGGCTTTGTCCAACATGAGCGTTTCCTCGGATGGGGCAGGCTTGGCCGGTATCAGGCGGTGCCGGGCTATTTTGTCAACCGGGCTCAATGGGGGCAACTCTGCCAGTCACTCTGCCAGTCACCTTGCGCTCGCGGTTGAGCAGATAAAGCCCGGAAGCGATGACGATTCCGGCCCCGGCGACGGTCCATTGGCTGGGCACGTTGGCGAACACCAGGTAGCCGAATGTGGTCGCCCAGATGATCTGCGTATAGATAAACGGGGACAGCACCGAGGCGGGCGCGTTGCGGTGGGCGAGAATCAGCAGGAAATGCCCGCCCGCGCCGAACACCCCGACCCCGACCATCAGCACCATGTCGATCCATGAGGGGGGCGGCGTCCAGATGAACGGCAGCATCGGAACCATGACGACGAAGCCGAACAGGTTGGCGTAGAACAGCGTGGTTTCACTGGTGTCGGTCGTCGATAGCATCCGCGTGGTGATGCTGTAGCCGGCATAGCAAAACGCACTGCCGAGCGAGAGCAGTGCCGCCCACTGCAGGCCGCCAAGGCCCCGGCGAACCACCACCAGCACGCCGACAAAGCCCACCATGATCGCGGTCCAGCGCCGCCAGCCGACCCATTCGCCGAGCAACGGCCCGGCCAGGATCGCCACCAGGAAAGGCGTCGAGAACAGGATCGCCAGCGCCTCGTCGAGTTGGAGGTAGCGGAACGCCATGAAGTTGAAAACTGTAGAGCCGAGCAGCATCACCGAGCGGCCGAGTTGCAGCGCGGGACGGCCGGTCCGCAGCAGGCCCGGCCGGTTGATCGGATTGGAGAACATGAGCGCGATCAGGAAAGCACTAACGTAGCGCACGCCGACCACCTGCATGACCTCCATGTGGGTGCCGAGATACTTCGCCATGGCATCGAGGCAGGCAAAGGCCGCGACCGCGCCGCACATCAGCCCGATGCCGATCAGCCGCTGGCGGCGTTGCTCCTGGCCCGCGTCGCTCAATAGGTCGCCCGCCCGGAGTGACGCCCGCTCAAGTCCATGGTGCTGGCCATCGTTACGAACGTAACGAAGCATGCCGCGACTTGCGAGCATCGAATCCGCGCAGCAGCCTTGTGCCCCTGGAACCGTTCCGCCAGGTTGGAGGGCGAGCCATCGGCCGGGCTACTCCGGCAAGGCGGATCGTGGCCTGCTCGGCAAGGCTTTATGGTCTACGATGCAATATTCGCCAATTTCCGCTTCGCCGCGCAGGAGCGGCACAACCGGCCAGCCAAAGACAGCGTGAACAAATGACGATGCAAACCACACGCACTGCGGTTGGCGCGAATGCCCCGAGCTTCGGCGAATTCTTCAAGGTCTGGCTCAAGATCGGCTGCATCAATTTTGGCGGACCGGCCGGCCAGATCGCGATGATGCACCGCATCGTGGTCGACGAGAAAAAGTGGATCGAGGAGCAACGCTTCCTGCACGCGCTCAATTTCTGCATGCTGCTGCCCGGTCCCGAAGCACAGAAGCTCGCGACCTACATCGGCTGGCTGCTGCACGGGATCCGCGGCGGGCTCGTGTCTGGCATCCTGTTCGTCCTGCCGGGCGCTTTCGTGATGCTGGGCTTGAGCCTGCTCTATGCACTCGGCCGCGGCGTCGCCTGGATCGACGGCGCGCTGTTCGGCATCAAGGCCGCCGTGCTGGTGATCGTGCTCGAGGCGCTGTGGCGGATCGGCAAGCGCGCGCTCAAAACCGAACTGCTGATCGCGCTGTCAGTGCTGGCGTTCGTCGGAATCTACTTCCTGGCCCTGCCGTTTCCGTTAATCGTCGGCGGTGCGGCGCTGATCGGCTATGTAGTTGCCCGAACCGCGCCCGAACGGCTGGGCGTGTCCGGCAAGATCGACATCGCGACCACGTCCGCGGGCAATCCATGGCTGCAGTTCACGATTGCCGCGATCGTTGGGCTCGCCGTCTGGTGGGCGCCGGTGGCGCTCGCCGCCGTCGCCCTGGGCCCGGATCATGTGCTGGTGACTGTCGGCATGTTCTTTTCCAAGCTCGCCGTGGTGAGTTTCGGCGGCGCCTATGCGGTGCTCGCTTACATGGCGCAGCAGGCGGTCGAGACGCACCACTGGATGACCGCGCCGGAGATGGTGGACGGCCTCGGCCTTGCCGAGACAACCCCCGGTCCGCTGATCCTGGTCACGCAGTTCGTCGGCTTCCTGGCGGGGTTCCGCGACGCCGCACCGTTTTCGCCGGTCATGGCCGGTGTCGCCGCAGCCATCATGACCACCTGGGTCACCTTCGTGCCGTCGATGCTGTGGATTTTCGCCGGCGCGCCGTTCGTCGAACCGCTGCGTGCCAATCGGCATCTGTCCGGCGCTCTCGCTGCCATCACCGCCGCGGTGGTCGGCATTATCCTCAATTTGTCGGTGTGGTTTGCACTGCATGTCCTGTTCGGCCAGGTAGAAGAGCGCCACATCGGCTGGCTCCGCTGGTACGCCTTCGATCCGCTATCGCTCGATCTGAAGGCCGCCACGCTTGCCGTGATCGCGGCCGTGCTGGCCTTCGGCTTCCACCGAGGGCTCATCGAGGTTGTCGCGGTCTTGGCCGCGCTCGGAATCGCAATGCGGTTGACGCTGGGCGCATGAAGGGGCGCATTACGAAAAATTAATCCCGATGGGGCGCCGGGGTGGTCTAAGGCGAATTGCTTCCTGACATGCTATTTCATCACGCTGGCGCTCGCCTGGGTCGCCGCGGTGAAGATCGCGGAATCGATGAAGCTGACAAGCTGATTCCGGGTTTCAGCTTTCGCGCGTCAACGCGCTCTCGTGCCAGCGTCGCAGCGCGAAGTGGGTGAGCCATGACAGCAGCGCAAAGATCGCTATACCGGCAAACGACAGCAGCAGAAGCGCCGCGAACATGCGCGGAATGTTGAGGCGGTATCCGGATTCGGCGATGCGGTAGGCAAGACCCGAGCCAGCTCCCGCGGAGCCGGCGGCGATCTCGGCCACCACCGCTCCGATCAGCGACAGTCCGCCGGCGATCCTGATTCCGGCCAGCATCTGCGGCAGCGCCGCCGGCAGCTTCAATTCCCAAAGCACCTGCCGGCGCGATGCGCCGTAGAGCCGGAACAGATCGGCCAAGTTATGGTCGACCGAGTTCAGTCCAAGCGTGGTGTTGGCAAGCACAGGGAAGAACGCGACGATCCAAGCGCAGGCCAGCACAGCGGCCTGCTGGGGCAGATAGATGAGCAGAAGCGGCGCGACCGCCACCACCGGCGTAACCTGAAGGATCACCGCGTAGGGATAGAGCGAATGCTCGATCAGCCGCGACTGGTTGAACAGCATGGCGAGGCCGATGCCGCCGACCACCGCCAGTGCCAATCCTTCGATCGTTGTCTCCAGCGTGGCCAGCAGCGACGACCACAGGATCGGCCAGTCGGCGACCAGCGTCGAAAGCACCAGCCCGGGTGATGGCAGGATATACGGCGGAATACTGTTGATGCGGACGATGAAGTCCCACAGCACGACGCCGAGCGCGAGGACGCATGCCGGTGCGACGATGCGGAGAACGCGCTCGTTCATGCCGCCGCTCCCGCGCCCATGGCCGCGTGCAAAGCCTCCGACGTCACGCGGCAATATCCTGCGTATTCGGCAGAGGTTCGGAACTTGGCATCGCGGTTTGGCGTATCGATCACGAGCTCGTTCGACACCCGCCCCGGCCGCGGCGTCATCACCACGATGCGGCTCGAAAGGAAAACAGACTCGAACCCGGAATGGGTAACGAACACCACCGTCATGCGGAGTTCGCGCCACAGCGACACCAGATCGTCATTGAGCTTGAAGCGAGTGATCTCATCGAGCGCGGCGAACGGCTCGTCCATCAGGAGAATGCGCGGCGCGGTGACCAGCGCGCGCGCGATCGACACCCGCATCCGCATGCCGCCGGACAATTCGCGCGGATAGGCTTCGGCGAAATCGGTGAGGCCGACGCGCGACAGCGTCTCCATAATGCGCGGCGCAGCTGCGGCCCGATCGGCCCCGGCGAGTTTGAGCGGCAGGAACACATTGCCGAAAACCGTCGTCCACGGCATCAGGGTCGGCTCCTGGAACACGAAGCCAATTCCACGGCGGGCGTCCGCGCCGTCGCGCCAGGTCACCGTGCCCTGGGACGGTTCGCTCAATCCTGCGATGATGCGCAACGCCGTCGACTTGCCGCAGCCGGACGGACCGAGCAGCGACAGGAATTCGCCCTCGCGCACGTCGAGATCGAGTCCGTCGAGCGCCCGCAGGCCGTTGCCGAACACCTTGCCGACGCCGCGCAACGAAACGATCGGCGCGGGTCCGGAGGACGCCATCGCTGGCTACTTTCGCAGGCCAACCTCGGTATAGAAGGTGACCCAGCGCTTCACCTCCGCGGCGTGGAAATCGGTGAACTCCTTGACGCCCTGCCCGGTCGGCGCGAATCCGATGGCGCGCAGCTTCTTAACAACCTCGGGGTCCTTGACCACATCGACCACAGCAGCGCCGAGCTTCTGGCGCACGTCCTCCGGCAGCCCTGGCGGGCCGTAGATGCCAAGCCAGCCGGTGACAACGACGCCGGGAACGCCCGCCTCCTCGAAGGTCGGCACATTCGGCAGCATGGACTGGCGATAGGGGCTGGTTACCGCGAGGCCCTTGATGGTGCCGGACAGCACCTGCTCATTGACCACCGGCGAGACCTCAATGATGAGTTGGATGTGGCCGGCGATCAGGTCGTTGAGCGCCAACGGCCCGCCCTTGTAGGGAGCGTGCACCATCGTCACGCCTGTCTGCTTCATGAAAAGCTGCGTCGAGAGGTTGGCGAGCGAGCCCTCGCCGGTTGAACCGTAGGTCAGTCCGCCCGGCTGCGCCTTGGCGTATTCGATAAACTCCTTCACCGAGTTCACCGGCAGATTCTTGGTGACCACCATCGTGGTCGCATATTCGGCGGTGCTGGCGATCGGCACCACATCCTTGATCGGATCGAACCCGACCTTGGGATCCATCGCATAGTTGAGAACGAGCGAGCCTACATTGCCGACCATCAGCGTGTAGCCATCGGCGTCCGCCTTGAGCAGTTCCTTCAGACCGATCACGCCGTTGGCGCCCGGCTTGTTCTCGACGACCACCGGTTGCTTGAGCTTCTCGCGCAACGCCTCGGCGACGATCCGGCCGGACAGATCGGTGATGCCGGCGGGAGGGAACGGAATCAGAAGCTTGATCGGCCGCGAGGGATAGGGATCGGCGGCGGATGCCGCGGTGGCGATCACCGTGCAGAAAAGCAAAGTCAGAAAACCGCGCATTGTGTGTCCTCTTAAACCTTCATGCCGTGCTACTTCGGCCGCAGGTCGATGCCCACGCCCTTGTTGACGAATTGTAGGCTGTAGGCCTTCCGGTAGTCGATGGCGCCCTTGAGCACACCCGAGGCCATCATCTTGTCGAAGAAGCCTTTCATCCGCGCATCGCTCATGGCGCCGATGCCCCCCTTGATGGTGTCGCCGGAATCGGCGATGCCATATTCCTTCATCTTCACGATCGAATAGGCGATGCGGTCGTCGGTCATTTCCGGATTGTCGCGCTTGATGCGGGTGTTGGCGGCGGCGTTGTTGCCGTAAAGATAGTTCATCCAGCCGATCGCCGACGCATCGACGAAGCGCTGCACCATGTCGGGCTTGCTCGCGACAAGATCGCGTCGCGTCTCGATCAAGGTGGAATAGCTGCCCCAGCCCTGATCGGCCAGCAGGAAGATTTTTGGCTTGAAGCCGCCCTGGCTCTCGACGGCATAGGGCTCCGACGTCACGTAGCCCTGCATCGCGGTTCGCTTGTCGGCAAGAAACGGCTGCGGGTTGAAGGTGTAGGGCTTCACCTGTTGCTCGCGAAAGCCGAAGTCGTGCTGCATCCATTGGAAATACGAAGCGACGCCCTCCTTGGAGATCAGCAGAGTCAGCTTCTTGAGGTCCTCAAACGTATCGATGCCCTGGTCGGGATGCGCCAGCAGCACCTGCGGATCCTTCTGGAAGATCGCGGCGATCACCAGGGTTGGGATATTGTAGGCAACCGCGTCGAAGGCCTGCAGCGTGTTCGCGCTCATATAAAAATCGACCCGGCCGGCTATCAACTGCAGCCGGTGGTTCACGTTCGGACCGCCCGGCAGGATGGTGACGTCGAGGCCATACTTGCGGTAGGTGCCGTCGGCCAGCGCCTGATAGAAGCCGCCGTGCTCGGCCTGGGCCACCCAGTTGGTGGCAAAGGTGACTTTATCGAGGGGTTGCGCCTGGGCCGCGCCGAGACCCCCGGCCGCCAGCGCCGCAAGGGTTGCAAAGGTTTTCAATCCGATTCGCATCGTTTCCCGCCTGTCATCGGCCGGCGAACCCGCCGGTGCCGAATAGTAGGGCTTCCGCCACTTAAAATCGCGTTGAACCTTTTCCCGCGTCCCGCGACCAATGGGCATGCGGCGATGATCCCCCCATCCTCGCCGGACCAAAACGAACGGCGCCAGAAGCCCCCCTTCCCCGCGCCGTTCGATTGGCCCGCCCGGCATTCGTCCCCCGCCGGGCGGGCCTCCCCCTTTTTTCGTTGACACTTTCTGTCCGGCAATCGAGCAATGGCGGCTTCGCCGCTTTACTGCCCGGGGAATTGTTATGAAAAAAGGTCTGCGCTCACGTCTCGCACAATATGGCGACGAGGATTTCGCGTTCTTTTTGCGGCGGGGATTTCTCAAAGGCGCGGGCTTCACCGACGACGCGCTGGATCTGCCGATTGTCGGCATCCTCTCCACGGCGTCCGACTTCAACCCCTGCCACAAGACCGCGCCGCAAGTGGCTGAAGCCATATCGCGCGGCGTGCGAATGGCCGGCGCCCTGCCGTTCGTATTCCCAACGGTCTCGCTACACGAGGCGTTTTCCTATCCGACCTCGATGCTGCTGCGAAACCTGATGGCGATGGATGTCGAGGAGATGCTGAAGGCGCTGCCGCTCGACGCGGTGGTGATGATCGGCGGCTGCGACAAGACCATTCCAGCCGAACTGATGGGCGCGATCTCGGCCGATGTGCCGTCCATCGTCGTCAACGTCGGCTCCATGCTGTCCGGCAAGCACGAAGGCGCGCGGCTCGGCGCCTGCACCGACTGCCGGCGGCTGTGGGCGCAATTCCGCGCCGGCGAATTGACCGGCCCGAACCTCGACCGCGCGCACGACCAGCTCATGCCGACGTCCGGCACCTGCATGGTGATGGGCACCGCCTCGACGATGGCCTGCATGGCCGAGACGCTCGGCTTCATGCTGCCGGGTTCGGCAACCGCGCCGGCCGTTTCATCCGACCGCTGGCGTTTTGCCGAAGCGACCGGCCGGCACGCGGCTCAGATGGCCAAGACCGGCGGACCACGCCCGAGCGAGCTTCTCACCAAGGCATCATTGAAAAATGCCTCTGTGGTGCTCCAAGCCACGTCGGGCTCGACCAATGCCATTGTGCATCTGGCCGCCATCGCTGGGCGCGCCGGCATCACCTACGACCTTGAGGAGCTTGATCGCGTCGGCCGCGAGGTGCCGGTGCTGCTCGACCTGAAGCCCGCGGGCATGAACTTCATGGAGGACTTCCATTCCGGCGGCAGCCTGCCCTCGCTGTGGCGGCGGCTGAAGGATCATCTCGATCTCAGCGCAAAAACCGTCAACGGCGAAACCATTGGCGAAATCATCGCGCGCTGGCCGGCTTACGTGGACGATAAAGTGATCCGGCCGCTCGACAAGCCGCTGGTAAAAAGCGAAGCAATCGCCATTCTCACCGGCAACCTCGCGCCGGGCGGCGCCGCCATCAAGCTCGCGTCCGCTACGCCCGCCCTGTTCCAGCATCAGGGGCCGGCGCTGGTGTTCGACTCGCTGGACGACCTGGAAAAGCGGATCGACGATCCGAACCTCAACGTCACACCGCAGACGGTGATGGTGCTGCGCAACGCCGGCCCGATTGGCGCGCCGGGCATGCCCGAGGCCGGCGCGCTGCCGATCCCGAAGAAGCTCGGCTCGAAGGGGCTGAAGGATATGGTGCGAATCTCTGATGCCCGGATGAGCGGCACAGCGTTCGGCACCGTGGTGCTGCATGTTTCGCCCGAGGCCGCCGCCGGTGGGCCGCTAGCGCTCGTTCGCGACGGCGATGCGATCGAACTCGACACCAAGGGGCGCAAGCTGACCGTCAAGGTCGAGGACGCTGAACTCGCCAAGCGTCGCACCCAATGGAAACCGCCGACGCCTCCCAAGCGTGGCTTTCTGCGTCTCTACACCGAGCGGGTCACACAGGCCGAGCACGGCTGCGACTTTGATTTCCTGTCCGGCAAAGCGGACTGACGAAGCGGTGTCGGCAAAACCGGGTGCAATCTTCACGGCAGTCATGTTCGCGATTGCCGTGAGTTGGCCGGTGTTGGCGGCCGATGTTGATACCTTGGCTGGCGTCTACAAAAGCAGCTTCAAGAACGGAAATATCTCCGGCGACAAATACCAGTCCCAGAACATCCTGGAGATCGTCAAGGTTTCGCCGACAGCGGCTTATGTCCGCGCCCATCTCGAATTCTTCAATGGCCACGTCTGCAACATTTGGGGCGTCGCCAAGGCCGAAGGCGGCACACTGGTCTATCGCGGCGAGACCAATTCCCAGGGCAAGCAATGCCTGCTCAACGTCCACCTTAAAGGCGGCAAGGTCACGCTTGACGACAAGGACGGTGCCTGCGCCATCGCCACCTGCGGCGCGCGCGGCATGTACAACGGCACCGCGTTCGATCTCAAGAAGCGCCGTGCCATCCGATATATGGACGCCTTGTTGAAGTCCGACGAATACAAGGACGCCATCGACGAACACGAAGGCAAACCACGCACTCGGATGCCCTAG
>JAPLPD010000177.1 GCA_026400395.1 Alphaproteobacteria bacterium
GACGCCCGGGCCTCCTCGCTCGGCAATGGTGATGAAGAATTCCGCCAGCTGTTTGCCAACTGGCGCTCGCTCGACAAGCCCGCCGCCCTCGTCACTCCGAAATTCAATCCGTCGCTGACAACGTTAGCCGCCACGACGCGCGCTGTTGCCTCACCGTTTGCTGCCCCCCGCACGGTTTCCATTCCCTCGCGCGTTCCGGTTGAAGGCGTGCGCCTGACCAGCGACTATGGCATGCGCTGGCATCCGGTCATGGGTGGCCGCCGCGCCCACAAGGGCGTCGATCTGGCCGGCCCGATCGGCACGCCGGTCCACGCCACGGCCGATGCCGTTGTCGGCAAGGCCGAATGGTTCAGTTCCTATGGCCTCTATGTCGCGCTTGAGCATGGCGGCGATATTGAGACCCGCTATGGCCACATGTCGCGGCTGAATGTCTATGCTGGCCAGCGTGTCCGCAAGGGCGACGTGATCGGTTATATCGGCACCACCGGCCGCTCGACTGGCCCGCATCTGCACTATGAAGTCCGCATCTCGGGCCTCGCGGTCAATCCGATCCCCTATATGCAGGCAGATCAGTTCAGCCGTCCGGCGCAGGATGATCCGCTGCCTCTCCCCGCATTCGGCCAGGTTGCTGCCCGCCGCTAGGCGCCCGGCTGACTTAGCCAGCCATTCGATCCAATAATCAGGTCTTATACCAAGACCCGTTGATCAGAACCTGTGGGCCCATGTTCGGAGCCCCAAGGTCATGATGCGCCATGGCTGATCGGCAAGCTTGTTCCAGGCGAAGCAGGAGTGGTCGACGATATCGTCGTATGAGGAGAAGATGCGGTTCGACAGCCAGTTGTCGCGCATGAACTGCCAGACGTTCTCGACTGGATTGAGTTCAGGGCATCTGGGTGGCAGCGGCATCAGCGTGATGTTTTGGGGCACGACCAGTTCGGCCGAGCCGTGCCATCCGGCCTGATCGAGCAAGACGACGGCGTGCGCGCCGGGCGCGACGTGGAAGGCGATCTCCTCGAGATGCATGCTCATCGCCTCGCTGTTGCAGCGGGGCATGACGATCCCGGCAGCCTTGCCTTCAGCGGGACAGATCGCCCCGAAGATCCATGCCGAGGACCGGCGCTGATCCTTCGGCGCACAGGGGCGGGTGCCACGCCTTGCCCAGCGGCGGGTGAGCTTGGTCTGCTGGCCGATACGGGCTTCATCCTGCCACCACAGCTCTACAGGCGTTCCTTTCGGAAGCCTGCGGGTGATTTGCGCCAGACGGGCGGGGAACTCTTTTTAAAAACGGCAATATCCTCAAGGCGCTGCCCGTGATGGCGCGGTCGGGCCGAGAGCTTGCGATAGCCCATGGCCCGCAGCTCATGCCCGAGGGCCTGCTTGCTGATCGACACCTTGAACTCGTCCCACAGCCATTGGGCCAAGTCGATGATCCGCCAGCGCACGACGCCGTGAGCGGCAGGAATCGGCCCCGCCTCGATGATCTCCTCCAGCGCGCGGCGGTGCCCGTCATCGAGGATCGTTTGCGGCCCTGGCGCCTTGCGTGTCGCAAGCCCTTCCGGCCCCTCCGCGTTGAAGCGCAGCACCCAGTCCCGCACGATCTGCCGCGTCACGCCGCCAATAACAGCCGCATCACTACGGCTGCCACCGTCCAGGATCGTTGCAATCGCCAGCAAACGGCGCACCTGCGCTCCATCTCTGCAGCGCCGAGCATGCGCCCGAACATCTGCGGCACTGAAATCATCCCGAAGCTTGATCGGAACAGACATCGCAAACCTCCTCCAGTTTGCGATGTTGAATCAGCTCAAGGCGATTTGCGAAAGCCCCAACGAGTCAGATTCCACAGGTCTTGGTATTAGTGATCTCCTTTGGCATGCGCGCGATAGGTGAATTCTGGATGGTAAGTGAAATCGAAGCCGAGTTGCCAGCTCACGCCCCCATCGTATGATTTCTCACCCAGCTGGCGAATTTCGCCACTGGCACGCTGCGAGTAAGTCATGCGCACCAACGCGTCCTTGCCCGGCCCGGCATAATCGCGCC
>JAPLPD010000034.1 GCA_026400395.1 Alphaproteobacteria bacterium
CCTCAACAACAAGATCCGCGTCATCCAGCGGCGCGCCTACGGTCTACGCGACTAGGAATATCTGCGGCTCAAGGTGCTCACATGCATGCTCCCAGCGCTCTGAAGTTGCTGAAAACACCCACTCGTTTTCCTGAAGACCCCTAATGAAATGGGGAGGCCTGTTCCGTCCAAGCGCAATCTCCTCGACGAGCGAGTGTTGCGCAGAGCTTGGACGGGAGAGTTCGTCTGGAGGGGAGCCTGCGTATCCCCAATGCGTCGAAACTATGCCGGACAATAACGCGGCGCAACCCTTGCTGCTGCTGCTGATATTTCAGCGCCTGGAAGAGCAGCAAGGTGATCGTGATACGCCGGCTCGCATCATCGGGGTGTCTGAACTGGTAGCGGACGGGTGTCTCCCTCTTTCACCGACACTAACATATGCTTGCATCAGTGGCACGACAGCCAAGCAAATCGCACCAGAGGTCGGATGTTTGAGCGCCAGCCTGCGACACCACTAATGTTCAAAGAGTTGTTCGCACGAGCGATCAATGACTGGCCGAAGGAAATTCGGCTGAAGGTCGTTCCGACTGGCAGAACGTACACAGTCCCTGGCCTAACCAGCCTCGAAGACGGTATTGCCTCCGAGTACATAGGGCGCCCGGAAGAAGTCCTATACCGCACCCTGCACCAGACCATCTCAAAGGCTGTTCACGAAGCTCTGGCAACGCGCGTGTCGGTAAATCTTTCAGACCTTCCACCTCTACAGGAGAGATTCGCTGCCGACCTCAAAGTCACCTTGCAAAGCCCAACGTGGACAGCCACCGACCGGAAGTTGGCCAAAGACTATCTTGCCCGCCAGCGCACCGTTGTACCTCCCACGAATGAACAGGATGACGCTTAGACGCCCGGTGGTGGTCTGGAGGATGTGAAACCTAGAGCCGCTCGACGACTGCGACTGGAATCCTCTGGCGATGGTGGCTCTCATGACGAAAGCTAGCCGTCGCAGGACTTTAGGCCGCGTTGTCGGCTGTTGGTCCAAGAGCCGACATTTAAATGCAGCGCAGCGAAATGACGCTAAGTGCCACAAGGCGACATCGGCCTCTAGCCTATGCGATCGTATAGTTCGCGCGGGCGCGAAACGTCGCCGGCGCGGCAAGACGCTGGAGCATCAGAATTCCGCGTGCAGCCGTCCCGCCAAGATTGAAACCGGGCCCCGGTCGGCGTTGTAAGCGGGGTTGGCGATGAACTGGTAGTCGAGCGAGACGATAGCCGAAGGATTGATGGCCTAGGCGTAGAACGTCTCGAAGATTTTCTCCTGACGATAGTTCAGCGCGCCATCGCCGATCAGGATGCCAAGTCCGCCTGCGGCGAAATATCGGCGCGCCTCGGGTGACAGCGCGTCGATGACACCGCCGACGCCGATCCGGTCGTTCGGGCGTCCCCAGGCGTCGCCTTTGAGCACGGCGCCGATGGAGGCGTCGACATCGGTCCAGCCGAGCTTTTCGGTCTGGCCACCACCGATGCTGGCCCGGGAAAATACGCCAAGCTGGCCGACAACTTCCTCGCTGCTGTCTGCCTAGCGGCAACCGTCAGCTACTGGTTATGAGTCCGGAGCCTAACATTACAGTTGCCTTCTTGCTTTGAGGTGAGCGCGTTGAGCGTCAGCCTGGTGAGCCCGTCGCCAGAATGACCATGAGATGACATGCGCGGGTTGAATTCGCTTTCGAGCAAGTCTGATGGCGATGCGGCGGACTTCCTGGATTGACCAGCGGATCAATGACGGCGTGGCGATGCTTTGGTTTTTGCCCTGGTTCGGCGTTTCGTTTTTTTGGGCGGCGGCGGATTAGCGCGATGGCGGATCGCGGCCATCATAGCGAAAGCGAGCATCGCCAGTGACACGTGACGATGCCAGCCATGCCATGACCTGCTCTCGTTGTGATCGAGCCCGAATTCGTTCTTCGCGGTCTCGAAACTGTCCTCGATC
>JAPLPD010000337.1 GCA_026400395.1 Alphaproteobacteria bacterium
ATCGGGAAATGATGCCCAATTCAACCGCCTTACGAAACCCCGAAAACCCAGTATCCATAGGCCTTCAGGCCGCATTCCCCATCAGATTCACCCACTCGTTTTCCTGATGAGCCTTATTTTTTTGCCAGCCCTTATTTTGGTGCGGAGGCTGGCGGCGTTACGCGGCGGCGGTCGGCAGCCGGTAGTCCTTGAAGCGTTCGCGCAATTCGGTTTTCAGGATCTTGCCGGTGGCGGTGTGCGGGATTTCGGCGACGAAGGCCACGTCGTCGGGCATCCACCACTTGGCGATCTTGCCCTGCATGAAGTCCAGGATTTCCTCCCGGCTGGCCTGCTGATCCTTCTTCAGCACCACCACCAGCAGCGGCCGCTCGTCCCATTTCGGATGCCGCACGCCGATCACCGCGGCCTCGGCCACCTTGGGATGGCCGACCGCGAGATTTTCGAGATCGATGGAGGATATCCATTCACCGCCGGACTTGATCACGTCCTTGGAGCGGTCGGTGATCTGCATGTAGCCGTGCGGGTCCATGGTGGCGACGTCACCGGTGTCGAAGAACCCATCCGGATCGAGAATTTCGGTGTCGTCCTTGAAGTATCGGCGCGCCACCGAAGCCCCCCGCACCTTGAGGCGGCCGAAGGTCTTGCCATCCCAGGGCAGGGGCCGGTTGCTGTCGTCGGTGATCTTCATCTCGACCCCGAACGGCGCGTGGCCCTGCTTCATCTGCACGTCGAGCCGGGCCTCGCCTGCGAGCGCGGCGTATTCCGGCTTCATGCTGCAGAGTGAGCCGAGCGGGCTCATCTCGGTCATGCCCCAGGCATGGATCACATCGACGTTGTACTTTTCCTGGAACGTCTGCGTCATGGCGCGCGGCGAGGCCGAACCGCCGATCACCACGCGGCGCAGGTGCGGCAGCTTGGCGCCGGTCTTTTCAAGGTCCGCCAGCAGCATCAGCCAGACCGTCGGCACCGCCGCGGTGAACGTGACCTTGCAGGTGTCGAGCAATTCGTAGATCGCCGGCCCGTCCAGTCGGGCGCCCGGCATCACCAGGCTGGCGCCGAGCATCGGCGAGGTGAGCGCGAGGCCCCAGCAGTTGGCGTGGAACATCGGCACGACCGGCAGCACCACGTCGCAGGACGATACGCCCATGGCATCCGGCATCCCCGCCATCATCGAATGCAGGACGTTGGAGCGGTGCGAGTAGAGCACGCCTTTTGGATTGTCGGTGGTGCCGGAGGTGTAGCACATGCCCGCGGCGGTGTTCTCGTCGAAGCTTTTCCAGGCGAAGTCGCCGTCCGCCTCGCCGATCCATTCCTCGTAGGCCACCGCGTTCTTCAGCGTGGTCTGAGGCATGTGAGCGGCGTCGGTAAGGATGACGAATCGCTCGATGCTTTTCAGTCCGGCGGCATGCTTTTCCAGGATTGGCAGGAACGTCAGGTCGACGAACATCATGCGGTCTTCTGCATGATTGACGATCCAGCATATCTGCTCGGGAAACAGCCGCGGGTTGACGGTGTGGTAGATCGCCCCGATGCCAAGGATGCCGTACCAGACCTCCAGGTGACGCCATGTGTTCCAGGCCAAAGTGGCGACGCGGTCGCCGAGCTTGATGCCGTCGCGGTCGAGCCGTTGCGCCACCTTCAGCGCGCGGCGGCGAACCTCCGCGTAGTTGGTGGTGTGGATCGGCCCTTCGATCGAGCGGCTGATCACCGGCCGGTCCGCATGCTGGGCGGCGGCATGGTCGATGATGCGATGGCACAACAGCGGCCAGTCCTGCATCAGACCTTGCATGGGCATTCCTCCGGTATTGTTTTGGGCCGTTGAGGCCGAGCAGAGCCTATCAGCCGAACCGGTCAAACCGGAAGCGGCTGATGTCGTGTCCGGTCCCGCCGTCGATCGCCAGATCGGCCAGGATCTCGCCGACCACGGGGGCGAACTTGAAGCCGTGGCCGGAGCAGGGTGATGCGACGATCACGTTCGGCGCGCCGGGCAGCCGGTCGATGATGAAATCATGGTCCGGCGTCATCGTGTAGAAGCAGGTCGTGGCGGCGGCGAGCGGCCCGTTCGCCGCCGGGATATGGCTTTTGAGCACGGAGCGGATCAGGTCCTCGTCGACCTCGGACACCAGCCGCCGCGGGTCGTCGGGATTGACGGTCTCGTTGCGGTGATGGTGCTTGGCGATCTTGACGTGGCCGGCGCGCGACACCGGAAAGCCGTAGTGCATGCCGTGGCGGCTCTCCAGGATGAACACCGGAAGGCGGCTCGGAACGAAGGGCGCCGGATCGCGCGGCTTGAACCAGGCCATCACCTCGCGGGTCGCCCGCAGCGGGGCCGGCAGATTGGGGATCAGCGTTGGCAACCAGGGGCCGGCCGCGACGATTGCCGTCCGCGCCTCGATGTCGCCCACGCTGGTCCGCACCAGCACTCCGTGGCCGTGCGGCTCGATCGAAAGCACGCTGACGTTCGACCGGATTTTGGCCTTGGCGGCGGTTGCGAGTTCGATCAGTGCTTCGACCGTGGCCTCCGCGGCGGCAAAGCCGCCGTCGGGTTGCCACACCCCGACGTAGTCGCTGGGGATGCGGAAGACCGGAAAACGCCGCATGACCTCGGCGCCGTCGAGGATGTCGTGCGCCAGGTTGTGTTGGCGGGCGGCGGCCAGTGTGCCGGAGATCAGCGGTCCGACCGGCATGCCGATCTCGACAATGCCGGTGATGCGGATCAGCTTGCGGCCGCTGTCGGCTTCAAGCTCGCGCCAGAGTTCGTAGCTCCGCTGCAGGAGCGGCACATAGGACGGATGCTCGAAATAGCCGAGCCGGATGATGCGGGTTTCGCCATGGGACGAGCCCCGGTCGTGCCCCGGCATGAATCGCTCGACGCCGACGACGTTGAAACCGCGGCGCGCCAGTTCGCGCAGCGCGGCTGCCCCCATCACGCCGAGACCCACCACGACCACATCGAATTGCTTCATTGGCCGAATCGGATTGTGAGCGAAGCTGATCTTGTCTAGTTTGCCGGCACGCCGCGTTCAATGTGGTTGGATATGCTCGCCCGCCTGATCCTTGTGCTGTTGTTGTCGGTCCCGCTCGGCGCCATGGCGCAGGGCGATATGGCGCAGGGCGATATGGCGCAAGGCGATATGGCGCAGGGTGCCGCCGATTTTGCCAGGCTCGCCAAGAGCGCGGGGACGCCGCAGATACCCGGGCTTCGCATCGTCTATCTGGCGCAGCTTGGCGATCCGTCGCGGGCGCCTTGGACCAACATCATCCTGCATCAGACCGAGGGAGCGCCCGGCGCGGCGAAATCGCTGGCCGAAGGCCAGGCGCGGAATCCGACCAAGCGAGGCGTCCATCTCTGGGTCGAGACCGACGGCACCATCTATTGGGCTGTGCCGGAACACGTGATCGCCACTCATGGCGATGGCGCCAACCGCAACGACAACAAGTACATCGACAATTCTGCGACCCACCGGAAGGTGATCAAGAGCAATTCGATAGGCGTCGAATTCAATGGCAACGCGCCCGATGTACGGGTCCCGCCGACCCCGGCGCAGTTTGCAGCCGCGCTGATCCTGGTGCGGTTTCTGCAGGAGCGCTATGACATCCCGGCGGAGCGCATCTACGCCCACAACTGGATCGACTACAAAGATGCGCGCTACTGCGAAGGCTGCGAACTCGCCGAACGCGCCCGCGCCCAGGGCTACAAACCGGGCTACAAACCGGGGCAAGGCGAACTTAAACCGGACGCCGGCGTTAGGGTTCCTGCGGCCGCTCGCTGAAGCGGGTCCGCGGCACGGGGGCCATCGGGACATGTCGCAACGCCGGATCACGCTCAGGCTGCTCGCGCCGCTGGCTTTGCTCGCCGCCACGGCGGGCGCGGCGCAGGCCAGCGCCTCCGAGCTTGAACGCGAACTCTATCGCGAACTGCACAAGATGCCGCCGGCCGCGGTATTCCCGCTGCCGGAGACGCGGGCTTGCTACGACCGGCTTGGCAAGATCGCAACCTTCACGCCGGTCCCGATCCGGGTCGAGCCATCGCAATGCGCCCGCTACGACATGGTGCGGCTCGACCGCGTCGTGCTGCCCGACAAGAGCTTCGTTGTCGTTTCGCCGGCGCCGTCGCTTCGCTGCAGTATGGCCGAGGCGGTGGCCGAATGGGTCCGCGACGATATCGTGCCGGCGGCGGGCGAACTCGGCGCGGCGGTTGCCGCGATCAGCGGCTACGATTCCTACGAATGCAGGCCGCGCAACAACATCGCCGGCGGCATCCTGTCGGAGCACGGCAAGGGCAACGCCCTCGACGTCGGCGCGATCAAGCTGCGCAACGGCGCGTCGTTCACCCTCACCGACGCGCTGGTGTCGAAGCCGTTCCGCGAGGCGATGCGGAGCCGCGCCTGCGCGCGCTTTGCCACGGTGCTTGGACCGGGCTCCGACGGCTATCACAACGACCACATCCATATCGATCTTGCCGAGCGCTCGAACGGCTACAAGATCTGCCAGTGGAACGTGCTCGATCCCGCGCCCATCGCGGTGCCGCTGCCGCGGTCCCGCCCGCTCGACCTCGCCGCCGATCAGTCCAAATCCCGCTGATCCGAGCCTCCCGATCCCGTAAAAGAAAACGGCGCCGAATGGCTTCGGCGCCGCTTCAAACTTGAAGGACGAAGGCTAGTTGTTGCCGTAAGCGGTGCCGCCCAGCGCCATGCGCGGGTTGAACGGCGAGTCGCCTTCCGACGGCTTAAGCACCACCACCGTCGAGCCGAGCTTGACCCGGCTGTAGAGGTCGATGACATCCTCGTTGGTCATGCGGATGCAGCCCGAGGAAATCGCCGAGCCGATGAATTCCGGCTGGTTGGTGCCGTGAATGCGGTACAGCGTGTCCTTGCCGTTGGCATAGAGATAGAGGCCGCGCGAGCCGAGCGGGTTGTGCGGGCCCGGGCCGACGAAGTCCGGAATGCCGGTGAGCCGCTTCTTGATGTCGGCGGTCGGCGTCCACGACGGCCATTCCTCGCGGCGGCCGACCTTGGCGACGCCGGAGAACACCAACGCTTCTTCGCCGACGGTCACGCCGTAGCGGATCGCCTTGCCCTTATCGAGCACGTAGTAGAGGTAGCGCGCATCCGGATCGACGACGATGGTGCCCGGACCTTCCTTGCGGTGGAAGTCGACGATGTGGCGCTGGTACGGCTCCGGGATCGTGGCCTTGGCATAGGGCGGGTTCGCCAGCAGCTTGCGGTCGCGCGGCGTCAGCGTCGCCTCGGAGGCCGGTTCGATGGTCTGCGACATGCAGCCCGACAGCAGCAGGCCGAGGCCCAATGCGATCAGGGCAATCCCCCGTTTTCCGGCGGTTCCGCTTAATCCCATGCGATTCACCATTTTTGATATTCGAATCCATTGATAGACGAGAAAGCTCAGCCGATTCCAGGCGACAAACGGGCCGCGCTGCATCCCGTTGTGAACCTGTGGCAGGAATGCCTCAGTATATTACCCGCAGGACAGGTTCATCGGCCGCCCCAGCCATTCTGGATTCAACCTGTTAATCAATGGTTTACCATACTGAAGTTTTAATATGCGGCGCTGCATTCCCAGTATTTTTGTCAAAACCCCAAGAAAACCGGCGGTTCTGACGCGGGTGCCGCGGCCCGGCGCCGAAATGCCCCGATCGCACTCGTTTGTCCGCCCATTTCCGCCGCGATCCGGGTCCAACCATCGGCCCACGAAACACGCCAGTGGAGGACCCCATGACTACGCCAAGTATGACCCCGCCAAGCACGACCCCGCGGACCACCTCGCAGGCGACGCCGTCCGAGCGCCGCGAACCCACCCAGCTCAGCCACCGTTACGGCAACATCGGCATCCAGGCGGTGGCCGCTTCGGCGCGTTACGCCGACCGCCGCCAGGCCCACGCCGCCGAGCCGCGTATCGATCAGCGCTTCGAAGAGTCCGCCAGCTAGACCGCGGGTGTCTCGGATTTGATCGCGGCCGCGGGCAACCGCGGCCGTGATCGTTTGTGACGGTTCACGCAAGCCGATTTTTTCTTGCGAGACCGCCGCGATCGGGTCATGACTGACGCGCAGCCCGGGGGCACGGGCGTCGCATCCGGGTATGCCATGCTTGCTGCGTATATTCCCAACGGCCATACGCTGGAACGCCGCGACATCGTGTCGGGCGAAGAAGTGCCCGACAACGCGATCTGGCTCGATCTCGTCAATCCCGGTCCCGGCGAGGACAAACTGGTCGAGCGGTTGCTCGGCATCGCCGTTCCGACCCGCGAGGAAATGCAGGAGATCGAAGTCTCCAGCCGGCTCTATGTCGAGCAGCATGCGCGCTACATGACCGCGACGCTGATGTGCAACTCCGACACCGCGACGCCGAAGACCACCGCGGTCACCTTCATCTTGTCCGGCCACCGCCTGGTCACCGTGCGTTACGCCGATCCGCGCCCGTTCCAGATCGTCGGCCACAAGCTCGCGCGGAACTGCCCGGCCAACGTCACCGGCGAAACCGTTCTGCTCGATTTGCTCGACGCGGTGATCGACCGCGCCGCCGACATTCTTGAGCGCATCGGCATGGAGGTCGACCGGGTTTCCCACGACATCTTCGAGCCCGACGGTCCCGGCGACCAGCCGCTGTCCTACAAGGACATTCTGCGCGCCATTGGCAGCAAGGGCGACCTCACCTCGAAGGTGCGCGAGAGCCTGGTGTCGATCGGGCGGCTGTTGCTGTTCCTCGCCAACGAAGCCGAGGGCATGCGATGGCCGAAGGACGTGCGCTTGCAGCTCCAGGCGATGCAGCGCGACGTGCTCTCGCTGTCGGATCACGCCACTTATCTGACCAACAAGATCACCTTCCTGCTCGACGCGATGCTCGGCGTCGTCACCATCGAGCAAAACAACATCATCAAGCTATTCTCGATCGCCGCCGTGGCTTTGATGCCGCCGACCCTGATCGCCTCGATCTACGGGATGAACTTCAAGCACATGCCCGAGCTGGAATGGCCCTACGGTTATCCGTTCGCCATCCTGCTGATGGTGCTGTGCGCGATCCTGCCGTTCGTCATCTTCAAATGGAAGAAGTGGCTTTGAATCGCTGATTGTAGACTTTCACAGCCTCGCCACGTCATGGCCGGGCATAGCCGTTTGAAGAACGGCGTTCCAGAACGCCTATGACCCGGCCATCCACGTCTGTCATCCACGTCTTGCTTCGCGCAACGAAAGACGGGATGCTTGGCACAAGGCCAAGCATGACAAGCTCTGCTTCTTTGTATTGGGCTAGCAGAGTAGCGGCGCGCTTCGTCAGCGCGCGGCGACGCGCTTCTGCGACGACGCCGTGGCGCCACCGGCGGTCTTGTCGGCCAGCGATGTCCGCTGCGCGGGTTTGCTCTGGACTTTCGACGCCACCTGGGTGGCGTGTCGGGAAATCTCCGGCTTTACGCGGTCGCCGATCTTTCCTGACGCGGCGCTTTGCGCGGCGAGCTTGGGGCCGGCCTTTGCATCGGGTTTGGCGCGGCTCGCGGTTGCCGTCGCATCGGCCGGACGCGGCGCGGTGGAGGCGGCCAGCTCCGTCATCAGCTTGGCGACCCGCACAATCCGGCCTTGAGTCTGCACCTCTTCCGCCACTTCGGCGCACGGCGCCCGCGCCGGCATCAGCGTGGCGTCGGGACCGTTGCGAAATTCGCTCGATTGCCACCGATCGGCGCCGTAGCCGGTGATGCGAATGACATAGGCGCGGGTTTCGCCGGGCAGGGTCCGCCGGTCGGCCATCCAGTCGTACACGCGCTGCGGGCCGGCGTTGTAGGCGGCGGCGGCGAAACCCAGGTTGCCGAATTTGTCGATCAGCTTGCGCAGCAGCTTGCCGGAGGCATGCAGCGCGTGCACCGGCTCGAACGGATTCATCAGCCCGTGTTCGATCGCGGTTTCCGGAATGAATTGCGCAATGCCGAGCGCGCCGGCCGGGCTGATGGTCTTCGATCGAAAACTGCTTTCCTGCCAGATCAGGTTGGCAAAGAACGGAATGGGAAGGTCGTTGGCCCGCGCCACCGCGACGATGGCGTTGCAAAGTCCGTTGCGCGACAGCTGCGGCACCCGTCCGGCGCTCACCTCGATCGCCTTGTGCCGCTCCCTGAAGATCGGGCCGAACTCGTCGGCGTCCTGCGGCTCGGCTCCGGCCATGGCGGCGAGGGCGAGCGCCGGCAGAGGCGTTGCCGGATGGTTTTTGGAATAGACGAAGGCCGCTGCGGTGGAGATCGGCGCGGTCTGCGAGCCCCATGGTTCCGGTTCGAGTGAGGGCGGGGCGGTCACGGGCGGCGCGGGCGTTGCGACGATCCGGGGGGGCGAGGGGACAACAGCCGTTTCCGGCGCATCCGCGGTCGGCGGGGCCGCGGCGTCCGTCGGCTCAGGGGGCTGCGGGAGGGCATGCCAAATGACCAAGGCAGCCGCCAGGCAGACCGCTAGAATTGGGCCACGCATATCGCGCTCCGCCTCGGCAAGAATCCAAGGCCATTAGTTAAAGCGCCGCATTAACCCCGCATTCCCCGGATGACGCTCTGATTTCTGCAACGCTCACGCCGATTCAGATATAGGCATCAGCACCTTATCCTGGATCGAGCGAGGCGATCATGGCGCACCCAGCGGGTGAATCGGACTCGGACGTTCCTCGGCTCAATTTCGACCGGCGCCTCAAGCTGGAGTTCCACGGTTCCAGCGTCACCTCCGATGCTGGTCTGCTGCCGTTCCGGGAAC
>JAPLPD010000025.1 GCA_026400395.1 Alphaproteobacteria bacterium
AGGCGCGCGACCCCCCTCGTTACCCACAAACGCTCAGCCCCATCCAAAAGGGGACATTCTCATTGTGCGGAACGAGGGGACATTCTCATTGTGCGTTGACAGCGGGCGCAGGATCAGCGGGCGCAGGATCAGTCGATCAGGAATCGCACGCCGACGCGAACTTCGCGCGCGGTGATGTCCCTGTACACCGGCGGAGCCGTTACGAATCCGGGGGTGTAGCTAGTTGCCACATCGCCCATGTGTGATTCTCGGTAGCCGATGTCGACCACCCATTGGGTGGCGACCTGAAAGGCAACGCCTGCCATCCAGTTCCAGGCAAAATGCTCCGACTTGCCAGCGCCCGTGGTGACCGGCGACACGATGGGACCGATAGTGTCGGCGAAGTCCGAGCTTTTCAGCTAGCGATACCGGCGCCGGCGCCGATGTACGGCGTGAAGCCGCCCCAGGTGCCGAAGTCGATGTAGGCGTTGGCCATCGCCATCTCGGTCTTGATGGTGCCGGTGTACTGCGGCTGCGCTGTCGCCGCCGACGTGCTGACCGTGGCGCGCGTCTGCAGCCCGTAGTCATAGGTCAGGTCGGCGCGGAACCATTGGTACTTGTAGCCGAAGCCCAACGTACCGGCGGCGGCGTTGCTGTATTTCTCCGCGGTGTTTCCGCTGGTGGAAAGCGAGGCGTCATACGCGCGATAGCCGATGTCGCCGCGCAGGTACCAGCCGGACAGCAGTTCGCTGGTTCACGGCTCCGGCCGCTCATAGGGCTCCGGTTGCGGACGCCGCCACGACCCGGGCGGGTCGGCGGCTTGCGCGGTCGCACTCAACGCGAGCGCTCCCACCAAGACCAGGACAACGGCCCCGACTCGGGTCATGCGGCGCACGCTAGCCGCGCCGCATCAGCGGCGACATCGGCTGGCTCGGCTGCGGCGTATCGAGCATCCAGCGAACGCCGAGCTTGAAGTCGTGCGACGAGATGTCCTTGAAGGTGAACGCGCCGCCGTTCGAGAAGCTGCCGTCGAAGGCGCGGGTCGATCCGGTCGTGCCGTCGCCCATGTTGAGATAGCGGTAGCCGAAGTCGATGCTCATCGACGGCGTCACTTTGTAGGAGAGGCCGGCGTGCAAGGCCCAGGCGAAGTTCCACTTGGAGCCGTCCTGCGCGTAGGCGACGGAGTTGCTCTGGACGGCGCCGATGCTGGTGAAGCCGTCATCGCGGAAGCCGATGATGTTGATGTTGGCCATGCCGATGCCGGCGCCGACATAAGGCGTCACGCACCACCAGGTGCCGAGATCGAGGTAGGCGTTGGCCAGCGCGACCCACTCCGACTTGCTGCCGGAGTAGTTGTCGACGCCGATGCCGCCGTTGAACGTGACGTTGTCCGAACCATGGAAGTTGGACTTGCCGCGGTACTCGCCGGTGGCGTCAAAGCGCAGCCATTCGTTGAACTTGAAGCCGACACCGAGGCCGAAGAACGTCGCGCTGTCCCAGCCCATTCCGTTGGCTTCGACCGACGTGCCGGGCACATCGTAGAGCCGCTGATGCAGCCCTTTGAACGCTTATTAATCTGCAGCCTGGCTGCATCATCGCATCGGGCCATGCGTTCAAGCGTAGAGCGCTCTTGGAGTGCCGCGAGCCCCAAAGTGCGGATCGAGCACATGACCGCTTCAACCGTGACCGGCGCTGTCGGCATCGACGGCGACCGCCCCGCGCCGGCCAAGACAAGGCCTAGTTCATGATCGCTCAGCATGAGCGCACCACCGCAAAGGCATCGCTGATGATCTTCTGCACCCCGTCTTGACCAATGCAATCGACAAGACCGATCTCGATGGCGCAAGCCTGCAGCGGATCGACAGCATCGAGCAAATCGGGGATGTCGCAGTGTGACGACAGATAGGCGTGGGCCCATGCGCGCGCCTCAAATACATGGATCGGATCTGCTAGTGTAGATGCGTGCACCGTGGTTGCGTATTTCATGGTGCTGCTGTTGCTTTTGGAAATGCGAACGCCACCCTGAACCACACGGGCATCGTTTCATTCAGGCGGCGCTCGGCTGCTCGGTGTTCGCCGCCAGCCAGGCGCGATTATCTTTGCGACGGATACCAAACCGACGGGTGGAAAGCCGCACGATTGCGGGCCCCCTTCCGCTTGCAAGAAGGCGCC
>JAPLPD010000253.1 GCA_026400395.1 Alphaproteobacteria bacterium
GCTCCACGACAATCAAATCACGCGTCACGAAAATATCGCTTGCGTTATCGTCGCGCCGCGACAATCATCTCCTCGCCGCGACCGCCAAAATGGCCATCCTGATTGTCGCGGAGTTCTCATCCAGATTGTCGCGCTACAACACTGCCGCGCATGGCCAAGCTGTGGCCGACCGGCGACGAACTGCCGGGCTTCAAGGCTGTGATGATGGCGTTCGAGCGGGCGAACTGGGCGGTTGGCATGAAGGTGCTGTCGTGCTTTGCGCTCAAGCTCGGCTTCAAGCCCGACTTCTTCACCGAGGCCCACGATCCAATGTCGCCGGAGTACCAGAGCACGCTGCGGCTCCTGCACTACATGCCGATGACCGACGCCAAGCCCGAGGACTACACCGGTTGGCGCGCCGGCGCACACACCGATTACGATTGCCTGACCCTGCTGCATCAGCGCAGCGGACAGGGCGGCCTCCAGTTGTGCCCTGGCAAGGAGGCGGGGGCTGCTGAACTGGAATGGACCGACGTGGAGCCGCTGCCCGGCGTCATCACCTGCAACATCGGCGATATGCTACGGCGTTGGAGCGACGACCAGCTTTTATCGACGCTGCATCGCGTACGCATGCCGCGCCAGGATGAATACCTCGGGCCGCGGTATTCGCTGCCGTTTTTCTGTCAGGCAAACAGGGACGCGATCGTGCAGGGGCCACGCAAGGTCTATGACCCGATCACCGCGCATGACTACCTGCAGCAGCGCATCGCGGCAAACTTCGCGAAATGAACGGACATTGGGGAGGGCCGTGAAGCGCCCTCCTCACTCCCACTCGATCGTGCCGGGCGGCTTGCTGGTGATGTCGTACACCACCCGGTTGACGCCCTTCACCTCGTTGATGATGCGGGTCGCGACGTTGCCGATGAACTTCATGTCGAACGGATAGAAGTCGGCGGTCATGCCGTCAGTCGAGGTGACGGCGCGAAGGCCGACGACGAAATCGTAGGTGCGGCCGTCGCCCATCACGCCGACGGTTTTCACCGGCAGGATGACCGCGAACGCCTGCCAGATCACGTCATAGAGGCCGGCCTTGCGTATTTCGTCGATGTAGATGTCGTCGGCGAGCCGCAATATCTCGAGCTTCTCGCGGGTGATGTCGCCGGGGCAGCGGATCGCCAGACCCGGGCCGGGGAACGGGTGGCGGCCGACGAACACCTCGGGCAACCCCAATTCCCGGCCGAGAGCACGAACTTCGTCCTTGAACAACTCGCGAAGGGGCTCGACGAGCTTCATGTTCATGCGCGCCGGCAGGCCGCCGACGTTGTGATGCGACTTGATGGTGACCGACGGGCCGCCGGTGAATGACACGCTTTCGATCACGTCGGGATAGAGGGTACCTTGCGCGAGAAACTCGGCGCCGCCAATTTTCTTCGCCTCGGCCTCGAACACGTCGATGAAGAGCTTGCCGATGATCTTGCGCTTGGTCTCGGGATCGCTGACGCCTTCAAGCGCTTTGAGAAACGGCTCTGATGCATCGACGTGAACCAGCGGAATGTTGTAATGGCCGCGGAACAGGTCGGCGACGGTCTTGCCTTCGTTCAGGCGAAGCAGACCGTGATCGACGAACACGCAGGTGAGCTGGTCCCCGATCGCCTCGTGAATGAGCACCGCGGCCACCGCGCTGTCGACGCCGCCGGACAGTCCGCAGATCACCCGGCCCTTGCCAACCTGCTTGCGGATTTTCTCGATCGCCTCGTCCTTGTAGGCGCGCATGGTCCAGTCGCCGCTGCACCCAGCGATCTTGCGGATGAAATTGCGCAGCAGCTGCGCGCCCTGCGGCGTGTGCATCACCTCGAGGTGGAACTGCGTGGCGTAGAACTTCCGCTTCTCGTCGGCGATCATCGCAATCGGCGCGTTCGGCGAGGTGCCGACCACTTTGAAGCCCTGCGGTAGCCGGGTCACCCGGTCGCCGTGGCTCATCCAGACCGGATACTTGTCGCCCTTCGTCCATACGCCCTCGAACAGCGGGGAGTTTTCGGTGACGGTGACCTCAGCGCGGCCGAACTCGCGATGATGACCGGCCTCAACCAGCCCGCCGAGTTGCTGCGCCATGGTCTGCTCGCCGTAACAGATGCCGAGCACCGGCACCCCGGCGTCGAAAATGGCCTGGGGCGCCGACGGCGCATCCTTGTCGAGCACGGACGCGGGCCCGCCTGAGAGGATCACGGCGGTGGGCTTCATCCGCGCGAAGGCCTCGGCGGCCTTCTGGTAGGGAACGATCTCGGAATAGACCTTCTCTTCGCGGACCCGGCGCGCAATGAGTTGCGTCACCTGGGAGCCGAAATCGACGATCAGAATTTTGTCGTGCAGAATCTTGTCGGGGTGATCCATGGCGGGTTCTATGGCAACCGCCTGGGACTGTCGAGCGTGGGCCGGTGGGGTCATGCGTAGCGCCACAAAGGCCGATGCGGCCACCGGTGCCGTTCCGGCGCGTCATCAGCGAGTTTCCGGCGGAGATAAGCCCCGCACACCGGAAAAGATAGGCGAGCCCGTACGAGGTGCTGGCCTCCGGTGTGGGCTTTTCCACGGAAATATTGGGTTTCAGTCATAGCAGCGCGCGTTTTCACCCTTCAACGCGCAGGAACGAACTTAAGAAGGAAGGGCCTCGCCAATACGGCCGGCGAGGCCCACAAGTGCATCAGGCAACGTCGGCGTCTTAGAAGCTGAACGTGGACATCAGCATCACGCCATAACGGGGCTCCGTCTTGTAGCGGATTGAATCACCTGCGGGGAGCGCTTGGTTCGCAACGATACCGTCGCCCAATACCTTGGCGTTTGGTGTGACGCGCAAGCCGACACCGAAATTCCAGCTCGACGTGGATGCAGGTTGTTGGAAGGGATGGCGCATCCCGAACATCCACCCCATTCCGTATCCTGTGATTGGTCCACTCGTCGTCGTGGCGTTGTTTCCGCCCCCAATTTCAACCGCCACAAAAGGTCCATGCGCAATTTCGGTGCAGTTGAAGATTGAGTCACCGCCGTTCGCTTGACAACGCCCACGGCTAGTCGTCGGCACTTTCCAACTTTGCAAGAAGTAATGCGTTTCGAGGACAAAGCTAACGCTGGCGTTGCTGGAAGAGTCTTCGACTCGAACCACATTGTTTACGACCGATGCGGTCCCCACCCGTCGGCCGCCCACATCAAAATTGGTCGCGATACCAACGCCAAAGCCAAATCCGGCGAGATCTTTGGGTGGGGTATCCGCAGCACGTCCGGACTGTATTAGCGAGCCACCGCAAAAAACGACGGCCATCAATATTCCGAGCACTCGCCCCGTCCGAGCCCGCAACGCACGATAACCTCGTCCGCAAAATTCGATACGCATGTTGCATCTCCCAATCCGTGGGAGGCGTACGCCTTTCGATACTGCTCGCAGTGTCGATTGCGCGTGGCTCGCCCGCGCCGCTCTGCCGTCAACAATATGGAATAAAAGCCGCCCCCACCTCAGCCACCCCAGTGGCGAGAAATGCTACTAATGGTTGTGATATTTAATCATACTACTTTTAATAATTCAACGATATCCACAGGGTGGATTCTGCTCCGCAGTAAACATTGACATTCGTTCTGAGCTAGGCCCGCGTGGGCGATAATTGAGCGGCATTGGCTGCAACCCTGCCAGCCCTCAGGCTCGCCGGATAACCGAGATAAAAAACCCGTCGGTGTCGGTGCGGCGCGGCGTCATCAGCAGGCCCTCGTCAGAGACCAAAGCCGCGCGGCTGAACATGTAGGCGCGTTCGCCCAGCACGCCGGCCACGTCCGCGGGCTTCTCGACGGAGAACTCCGGATGGCGCGCAGTAAACGCGCGGACCTGCGCGCCGTTCTCTTCGTCCAGCACCGAGCATGTGATGTAGGCGATGCGGCCGCCGGCGCGGACCAACGATACGGCACGCTCAAGCGTCTCCGCCTGCTCCTTGACCCGCACCTCGAGCGCGCCCGGCCGCACACGCCACTTCGCATCCGGGTTGCGGCGCCAAGCGCCGATGCCGGTGCACGGCGCGTCGATCAGCACGAGGTCGAGCTTGCCGGCGAGATCGGCGAGTTCGTTGCCGACCGACTTCGGCGCGCGCACCTGGACGTTCCGCGCACCGGAACGCTCGAGCCGATCGTGAATCGGCGCGAGGCGGCGCTTGTCGTCGTCGGTGGCGTAGAGCTGGCCCTTGTTCTCCATCAGCGCGGCGAGAGCGAGCGTCTTACCGCCGCCGCCGGCGCACAAGTCCAGTACCTGCTCGCCGGGCTTTGCGCCGGCCAGCAAGGCTGCGAGCTGCGAGCCCTCGTCCTGCACTTCAACGAGGCCCTTGAGATAAGCGAACTCCGCATGGACCGCGGGGCTCTTGGCGTCGGCCTTCAGCCGGATGCGGAGCCCCTGCGGCGACCAGCGCGTCGGCTCAGGCGCGAGATCGGCGAGCGAACGCGCCGCCTCGTCGCGGGTGGCCTTCAGCGTGTTGGTGCGCAGATCGAGCGGCGCGCGCGAAGCCAGCGCCGCACCCTCCTCGGCCCGCTCATCGCCGAACACACGGGCGAGATACGGGTCGAGCCATTCCGGATAGTCGCCCAGCACATGCGCCGGCGCGCCGGCGAGATCGGCAGCAGTGAGCCGCGCACGCTCGGCGTCGGTCAGCGGCGAGGGCGAATGGCCGGTGCCGTCGGCGAGCCTTGCCACCACATCGAGTTCAAGCCCGCGCTCGCGCACCAGCATGCCGAGCGCAGTGGCGCGCGGGCTGTCCTCGCCCAACAGATAGGCCGACGAGGCGCGGCGGCGGAGCGCGTCATAGACGAGCCCGGCGATACCGGCGCGGTCGCCCGAACCGGCGAAGCGGTGCGACAGGCCCCAGTCTTTCAGTGTGTCGGGCGCGGGCCTGCGGCGCGCGCCAATGTCGGCCAGCACTTCGATCGCGGCGGCCAGCCGCGCTCCAGGGGTCACTTAAGGCAACCCGAGCATGATCTTAACGATGAAGATGAGCCACATGATCATCAGCACCAGCGCGCCGATCGCAAAGAACGCACCGCGATACTGCAGATTGTTGTTGGTGCAGTGAACATAGGCATGCGCGATGCGCGTCAGCACGAAAATCCAGGCCAGCACCACGAACAGGAAGTCTGCGTGCTTGGCGATGATCGCCAGGATCGTCAGCACGTAGAACAGAACGGGCAGCTCGAACTGGTTCTGGAACGAAAAGCCGGCCTGTAGCGCAGGCGCTGGCCAGTTCGGCTGGCGGAGCGATATGTCCTGCTCGCGGACCTTGCCGCCCAGCAGGAGTGGCGTGCGCCGGCTGGCGAGCACGATACCGATGATCAGCGTCATCAGTACAAGCGCAAAAAGCGGTGCGAGGATCATGAGAAGCGTCATGGGAGAACCCCTCTGGAATCGCGGTGGCGGCGAACCCGTCCGAACTATGTAGTCACTGCGGGAGCATTAGGGAAGCGCCGCCATCGCCGTCATCGACGCCGGTTACCGAACGCGACATTACGGCGATCAGGCGGAGTCGTGCATTCTCCATGCAGCCTCAACGGCTTGCGCTTTCATCGAGGCGTATTCTTTTTGATACAATACGCAGCGAGAATTGGGCCATGGCATTAAGCGGGGATGTCGCAGTGTGACCACAGATAGGCGTGGGCCCATGCGCGCGCCTCAAATACATGGATCGGATCTGCTAGTGTAGATGCGTGCACCGTGGTTGCGTATTTCATGGTGCTGCTGTTGCTTTTGGAAATGCGAACGCCACCCTGAACCATACGGGCATCGTTTCATTCAGGCGGCGCTCGGCTGCTCGGTGTTCGCCGCCAGCCAGGCGCGATTATCTTTGCGACGGATACCAAACCGACGGGTGGAAAGCCGCACGATTGCGGGCCCCCTTCCGCTTGCAAGAAGGCGCC
>JAPLPD010000105.1 GCA_026400395.1 Alphaproteobacteria bacterium
AACAACAAGATCCGCGTCATCCAGCGGCGCGCCTACGGTCTACGCGACCAGGAATATCTGCGGCTCAAGGTGCTCACATGCATGCTCCCAGCGCTCTGAAGTTGCTGAAAACACCCACTCGTTTTCCTGAAGACCCCAAATAAAAGGACGCCGGGGGCGCTGCTGCGGCGGCTCGCAGTTCGCCAGTTTGGTCAGGCCCTCGCGATCGAGCAGTTCGAAACGCCGCTCCTTCCAACGCAGCGTCTTGGTCGCCTGGAGCCGCTGCAGGGTCTTGTTGGTGTGCACCAGCGACAAGCCGAGCGTGTCCGCTACATGCTGCTGGGTGAACGGGAATATCATGCGGTTGCCCTTGGTCAGTCCAATCTCCTCCGCGCGCAGAAACATCGACAGCAGCAGGTAGGCAAGCCGCTCCATGGCGGAGCGGCGGCCGACACTGAGCAACCCTTCGTCGAGGATCTGCTCCTCGCGCGCGGCAAGCCAGGTGATGTCGAAGGCGAGCGTCGGATAGTCGGTGTAGAGGCTCCACAATTTCTCGCGCGGAAACACGCACAGCATCACGTCGGTCAACGCCTCGACGGAATGCTGCATCTCGTCGTTGACCGAACCTTGCAGGCCGAGGAAGTCGGCGGGGAGCGCGTAGTTCACGATCTGCCGCCGGCCGTCCTGCAGGGTCTTATAGCGAAACGCCCATCCGGAAAGGATGGTGTAAAGGTGCGCGCTGTTGGTCCCCTGCAGCAGGATGTTGGTGCCGGCTTCGACGTGAAGCTCGCCCGACTTGAACCTGGAAACGAAGTCGAGTTCCTTGGCGTCGAATTCGCGCAGGCTTTCGACTCCCCGCAGCGGGCACTTTTCGCACGGCACCTTCCGCCCGGAGGAAATGGGCGCAGCCGAAACCGTGCCGGCAGACGCAGCAGCCATCCAGCCCTCCTGTCGGAGCATTGGGGATTGGCCATTGCAACGCTGCGACCGGGAGAAAGTTCCCTAGCGGGACATCAGATGCCGCGGATGTACCGGATCACGCCTGAGAAATCGCGCGCCCCCTCGCCTGCCTCGACGAAGCGGCCATAGACTTTCGCCGCGTCCGCGCCGAGCGGCGTGTCCGCTCCCGCGGCCTTGGCCGCGTCCTGTGCAAGCTTGAGGTCCTTCAGCATCATCGCCGCGGTAAAGCCCGCCTGGTAGTCGCGGTTGGCGGGCGATGCCGGCACCGGACCCGGCACCGGACAGTAGCTCGTCATCGACCAGCATTGTCCCGACGACTTCGAAGAGATGTCGAATAGCTTTTGCGCATCGAGGCCGAGTTTCTCGGCCAGCACGAACGCTTCGGACACCGCGATCATCGACACGCCGAGGATCATGTTGTTGCAAATCTTGGCGGCCTGCCCGTTGCCCGCGCCTCCGGCGTGAACAATGGTTTTGCCCATCGTCTCCAGGATCGGCTTGCCACGCGCGAATGCATCATCGGGGCCGCCGACCATAAACGTAAGCGTGCCGGCCTGCGCGCCGCCGGTGCCGCCCGACACCGGCGCATCCAGCATGGCCAGTCCCTTCGCCGCAGCGGCGGAAGCCACGGCGCGCGCGCTTTCCACGTCGATGGTCGAGGAATCGATCAGCAGAGTGCCGGCGGCCACCGCCGACAGCACGCCGCCGGCGCCGAGATAGACCTCGCGCACGTGCTGGCCGGCCGGCAGCATCGTGATGACGATCTCGGCGCCGGTCGCGGCGGCCTTGGCGCTCGCCGCGGCCGTTCCGCCGGAGCCCGCCAGCGCATCGACCTGCACCTGGCTCATGTCGAAGCCTTGGACCGAGTGTCCGGCCTTGAGCAGGTTCTGCGCCATCGGCAAACCCATGTTGCCGAGGCCGATGAATCCGATCCTTGCCATGCGCGCCTCCGCCCTCGCCTACTGCGGTTCGATCTTCGCCGCCTTGGCCAGGGCCTTGGCGATATCGACCTCCTTGGCGATCCGAGTGTCGAACGCCGCCGACTGCATGATCATCGGCTCGACGCCGATCTTGGCGATTTTTTCCTGCACCGCCGGCACCTTCAGCGCCTTGACGATCTCGGCGTGCATCCTGGCCACCACATCGGCGGGAGTCTTCTTCGGAACCATCGCGCCGACCCAGAAATCGAAATCGGAATCCCGTATTCCGCTTTCAGTCGTCGTCGGCACATCGGGCAGCGCCGACGCGCGCGTGAGGCTCGACACCGCCAGCGCCACCAGCTTGCCGTCCTTCACAAATTGCAGCGCCGTCGAGATCGGGCAGAAATACATATCGACACGGCCGGCGACGACCTCGGTCAGCGCCTCGGGCGAGCCCTTGAACGGCACGAGCTGGCCTTCGAAGCCCGCCGCCAGACGAAACCGCTCCATCGTCAGATGCGGCGGCGTGCCAATACCAGCCGCGGCGTAGTTAATCTCGCCGGGCTTCGCTTTGGCCTTGTCGACCAGTTGCTTCAGCGTCGTCATGCCCTTGCTGGGCGCGACCACCAGCACCATCGGCACGTTGCCGAGCGGCGTCAGGCCGGTGAAGTCCTTCACCGGATCGTAGGGAACGGTCGCCTGGATCGCCGGCACCGTCACGAAGCCATTGGAGTGAACCAGGATGGTGTAGCCGTCGGCTTCGGCGCGGGCGACCTGGGCTGAGCCGATGGTGGTGCCACCGCCCGGGCGGTTCTCGACGATGAAGGTCTGGCCGGTCTGCTGGCTGACTTGCTCGAACACGATGCGCGGAACCATGTCGGTCGCGCTGCCGGCGGCGAACGGCACCACGATGCGGACCTGCTTGGTCGGCCAGTCGGCCGCCTGCGCCGAGATCGGCCAGCCGGCGGATACCGCCACCAGCGATCCGATGCCGGTCTTGATGATGTCACGACGGTTCATTTCATTCTCCATTGCAAAGCTTGAATGAACTTCAATTCGGATGCTCGCGGGCCGACTGGATCGCCAAGCCAAGATAGGCGAACAGCAGCACGCCTTCCACGCCGACCACGGCCAGCCGCCCGCCGTAGACTTGCGGAAAAAACACTTCGACCGCCGCCATCGACACGCAAGCGGTCAACCAGACCACCGCGCCCCATGCCGCTGCGAGCCAAAGCCCAACCGCCGCGACCAGATCGATCACCGCGAAGAACACCGTCGCGGTCTGCCAGGGCGTCGGCTGGTATTCGAAACCATCGGCCGGGCCCGACACCCCCGATATGACCGACCAGTGATAAAGCCCTTTGGCCATCGACAGCACGGCCATGACGCGCAGGAAGATCATCAGCCGCCCGGTCCAGCGCGGCTCGTGAACCTCCTGCTCGTCGGCATGCACCGGCTCAAGGTTGCGAATCGAGGTGGTCGGCGGCGCAATCGCGTTGGCGGCCTGGTGCAACGGGCTCACGGCCTGCGGCGCGCTCACCGGTTGTGGAGTGCTCGCTGGCTGCGCCGCTTTGGCGCCGATGGTCGGCTGCTCGCTCATCGTGCGCCCAGATTCGGCGCGGCCCATTCCACGCCGGCCGGCAGCGGGGCAAAGTGCCGCGCGACCTCGGCGTCGGAAACCTCGCCCAAGGTTTGCGGCCGCCAGCGCGGCGCGTTGTCCTTGTCGATGATCACCGCGCGTACCCCTTCATAGAAGTCGTGGCCATGAATGACGCGCGACACTATGCGGAATTCGGTCTGCATGCACCCCTCGAATGACAACATGCCGCCGGCCCGCACCTGGGCAAGCGCCAATTTCAGCGACAAGGGCGATTTCGAGCGAATTGTCGCAGCCGTGGCCTTGGCGAACGCCGCGCCGGTTCCATCCTCGCCGTCGAGTGCCCGCAGGATGTCCTCGACCCGGTCGCCCTTGAACAGCCGGTCGATCGCACCGCGGTCGAGCTTGCCCGCGCCGCCGGCTTCCGCAAACGCAGCGAGCGTCGCATCGACCGGCACGGCGTTGCACAGCGCGTCGGCCAGATCGCCGAAGCGGGACGACGCCACACGGTGGGTGGCAATGGACGCGGCGACGCCGTCGGCGGCGTTGAGCCGCTCTCCGGTGAGCGCGCAGAACGTGCCGAGTTCGCCCGGCAACCGCGGCAGGAACCAGGTCGCGCCGACGTCGGGAAAGAAGCCGATCGACACCTCGGGCATGGCGAACGAGAAACGGTCACCGGCCACCCGGTGCGTTCCGTGAACCGAGAGCCCCACGCCGCCGCCCATCACGATGCCGTCGATCAGCGACACATACGGCTTGGGATAGTGCTTGATCATGGTGTTGAGGACGTATTCCTCGCCATAGAACGAAAGCATCCCGGCGTGGCGGCCGGAGATGCCGGCGTCGTAGAGCGCGCGGATGTCGCCGCCGGCCGAGAACGCGCGGCCGCCCGCCGCCGTCAGCACGACGCGGGTGATTGAGGGATCGTCCCGCCATTCCTTCAACTGGCGAGTGAACGCGCGCACCATGCCGAGCGTGACGGCGTTCAGCGCCTGCGGCCGGTTGAGCGTGACGAGCCCAGCGGTGCCGCGGCGATCGAACAGGATTTCGGACGCGGCTTCCGTCACGCGGCGAGTGCCCAGAGAAAGACCGTTGTGGCGAGTACGCCGAGCAGGCTGCGGACCGCGTGCAGGTGGCCCCACCCGACGATCGCGGCCCGTGTCGCCGCACTGACTTGCTCCGGCTTGGTCGCGTGCAGCCGGTCGTTGGTTGGCTTGATCGCCAGCAAGGTGTAGGGCCAGTTCGCCAGGATGATCAGCGCGCCGGCGGCCCAGCGCCAGTCCTTGGTTTGCCAGGCCACAACGAAACCCAGCGCCGCCGAGACAACCGCCAGGCCGCCCTGCATGGGCGCCGCGCGGTTGTAGCTCCGTTGCCATTCCAGCAGCAGCGATTTGTCGTCGAGCGCAAGCCGCGCCGGTTGCTCGGCGACGGTGATGAGCAACGCAGCGCCGGCAAACAAAGCCGAGAAAACCAGTGCGAGCAAACCGACAAGCATCGTTCACTTCCCCAATAAATCGCGGCTGACGATCAACCGCATGACCTCGTTGGTGCCTTCCAGGATCTGATGCACCCGCACGTCGCGCAGCACGCGCTCGATCGGATGATCGCGCAGATAGCCGTAGCCGCCGTGCAGTTGCAGACAGCCGTTGACCACCTCGAAGCCCGCGTCGGTCGCAAGGCGCTTGGCCATCGCCGCGAGCTGCGTGCCGCCGGGCTCGCGCGCGCCGACCGCGACCGCGGCGCGACGCACCATCAGCCGCGAGGCTTCCAGTTCGGTCGCATAGTCGGCGACGCGAAACCGCAGCGCTTGGAACTCGGACAGGCGCGAGCCGAATTGCTTGCGCTCGCGCATGTATTCGATGGTTCGGTCGAGACAGAATTGCGCGCCGCCGATCGAGCAGGCCGCGATATTGAGGCGGCCGCCGTCGAGACCCGCCATGGCGATCTTGAAGCCGTCGCCCTCCTGCCCGATCAGATTGCCGGCCGGCACCCGGCAGTTCTCGAAATTCACCATCGCGGTCGGCTGCGACTTCCAGCCGAGCTTCTTCTCCCGCGCGCCATAAGACAGACCCGGCGCACCCTTCTCGACCACGATGCAGGAAATGCCCTTCGGCCCCGCGCCGCCGGTGCGGACCATGCAGACATAAATGTCGGAGACGCCGCCGCCGGAGATGAAAGCCTTGGAGCCGTTGAGCACGTAATGGTCGCCGTCGCGCGTGGCCCTGGTCTTGAGGCTTGCCGCATCGGAGCCGGAATCCGGCTCGGTCAGGCAATAGCTGGAGAAATGCTCCATGGCGCAGAGCTTGGGCAGGAATTTTCGGCGCACGGCTTCGCTGCCGAATGTGTCGATCATCCAGGCCGCCATGTTGTGGATCGAAATGTAGGCAGCGGTCGAGGTGCAGCCCTGCGCCAGTTCCTCGAAAATGATGGTGGCGTCGAGGCGGCTTAACGCCGAGCCGCCAACGTCGTCCTTTACATAGATGCCGCCAAAACCCAGCGCCGCCGCCTCCCGCAACGCTTCCACCGGGAACGTCTCGTTTTCGTCCCACGCCTTGGCGTTCGGCGCCATGGCCTCGCGGGCGAACTGCCGCGCGGTCGCCTGGAAGGCCCGCTGGTCCTCGGTGAGTTGGAAATCCATCAACGTGTCCGCTCGCGAACTATTTTTTCGGCAGGAATTCTTCGGTGTAGAGGGTCTTCATGTCGGGCTCACGGTCGAGCAGCTTCAACTCGACATAGGACCGCGCCAGCACGGCGAGCGCACGAGGGTTGAATTTTCCGTCGATCGAATAGGTGGCGATCACCTTGTCGTAGGTTTTATCGACCACATCGGGATGGACGCCCAGCACCTGCTGAATGGTCGCGACGGTCTTTGCCTTGTTGGCCTGGGCGAACGCGATGGTTTCCAGCCACGCCGCCATGAAGTTTCGGACCGCCTGCGGCTTCTCCGCGATCACCTTGTCGGTGGCGAAAACCACCTGCATATGAAAGTCCTTCACCAGATCGCCGAAGCTCAACAACATGCGCTCGTCGCCGCGGCGCTCGTTTTCCAAGGTCGACGACATTTCCGTGGTGATGGCGTCGATCTCGCCGGTCTTGAGCAACGCGTGCGATGCCGCGATGTTGGAACTGGTCACGTACGTCACGTCGCTGTCGGCCCAGCCCTGCTGCTTCACCAGTTCGCGGGTGATCCAGACGGTCAGCGTGCCGGCGCCGGTGATGGCGATTTTCCTGCCCTTGAGATCGGCGATCGTCTTGATCGGGCCGCTCGCCCGCACAGCGATAACCATCTCAGTCGGAGCGCCGGACAACGGCGCGAGCGCCTTGATCGGCGCGCCTTTGACGATCATCGCCATGTCGGTGCCGCCATCCAGCCCGATATCGATGGCGCCGGCGGTCATGCCCTGGATCAGGCGCGGGCCGCCGCCGAAGGCCGATGACTCGATGGTCAAGCCGTGCTTCTCGAAAATGCCGGCCTGCATGCCCACTTCGAGCAGCGTGTAGGTGAACGACGCCAGCGTCGATTTGCCGACCCGCAACGTCTCCAGCGCGAACGACGGTCCGCTCCAGCAGGCCAGCATTGCTACGATGACAATTCGGCAGGCCGTTCCGGCACGCGGCATGGCATTCCTCCCTTATAGAGCCGGGACCATAGCATCCCCGATGATGGCAGGGGACCGCTGGCAGCCGTGCGCCGGACACGGTAAAACACCCTTGCATCAGGGAACCACACCATGGCGATCAAATACGGCCGCCCGATCGAATCCCGCGTCCGCGTCGTCCCCGCCGAAGGCAAGGGGCGCGAACCGGCGCCGGCGCTCGATCTGGCGACCCGGCCCCGGCGCAACCGGCGCACCGAATGGTCGCGGCGCATGGTGCGGGAGAACGTTCTCACAACCGACGATCTGATCTGGCCGATGTTCGTGTCCGAAGGCCGCCGCGCGCCAATCGCATCCATGCCGGGCGTCGAGCGGCTGGGCATCGACGACATTGTTCGGGCGGCGGAGCAGGCGGCGAAGCTGACCATTCCCTGCATCGCGCTGTTTCCCTACACCGATCCGAACCTGCGCGACGAGCACGGCAGCGAGGCGCTCAACGCCGAGAACCTAGTCTGCCGCGCGGTTCGCGCCGTCAAAAAGGAAGTCCCGGAAATCGGCGTGCTATGCGACGTGGCGCTCGATCCCTACACCAGCCACGGCCACGACGGCTTGATGCACGAGGGCTGCATCCTCAATGACGAGACCGTCGCCGTGCTGGTGAAGCAGGCTTTGGTGCAGGCCGATGCCGGCTGCGACGTCATCGCGCCCTCCGACATGATGGACGGCCGGGTTGGCGCGATCCGTTCGGCGCTCGACGCCGCCGGCCATCTCGACGTGCAGATCATGGCCTATACGGCGAAATACGCCTCGGCCTTCTACGGCCCGTTCCGCGACGCGGTTGGCTCATCGACCACCCTGACCGGCGACAAACGCACCTACCAGATGGACTTCGGAAATTCCGACGAGGCGCTGCGCGAGGCCGAACTCGACATCGCCGAAGGCGCCGACATGATCATGGTCAAGCCCGGCCTGCCCTATCTCGACATCCTCGGCCGCATCAAAGAGGCGTTCGGCATGCCGACCTTTGCCTATCAGGTGTCCGGCGAGTACGCGATGATCATGGCCGCCGCCAACAACGGCTGGATCGACGGAGAGAAAGCGATGATCGAGACGCTGACCGCGTTCAAGCGGGCCGGCGCCGATGGCGTGCTGACCTACTTCGCCCCGCGTGTCGCCGAAAAGCTGAAGAAGCTTTGACCGCCGATGCTCTGGTGCCGCTTCGAAAAGGACGGGCGCGCCTCCTACGGTCTTGTCGAGGGTGAGACGGTTGTCGCGGTTGAGAGTGACCCGTTCTCGCAGCATCGCCGCACCGGAGGCAAATTTCCGCTCGCCAGTGTGAAGCTGCTGGTGCCGGTCATGCCGCCGACGTTCTACGCCATCGGCTCGAACTATCGCACCCACGTCATCGAGCGCTCGAAGGCCAAGGGCTTCAAGGAGCCGAAATTCTACGACCGCCCCCGCGTCGGATATCGCGCCAACAGCGCGCTTATCGCCACCGGCGAGGATATCGTGAAGCCGAAGGATTCCGGGCCGCGCTTCGAATATGAAGGCGAACTGGTCGCGGTTATCGGCAAGCGGTGCCGCAACGTCTCGCCGGAGGAAGCCAGCGCCTGCATCTTCGGCTGGACCATCGGCAACGACGTCACCGAGCGCGACTGGCAGAAGAACGATCCGACCAACCTGCGCGGCAAGAACGCCGACACCTTCAAGCCGATGGGACCGTGGATCGCCACCGGCGTCGAGCCGCGCGACATGACCACCACCGTTCGGATCAACGGCGCGACCGTTCATCAATTCCCGACCGGCGACATGCTGTTCAACGCCGGCGAGGTGATCAGCGACATCTCGCGCACCAACACGCTGTCGCCCGGCGACGTGGTCTGGCTCGGCACCGACGAGCTGCCCCAGGCGATCAAGCCAGACGACACGATCGAGATCGAGATCAGCGGCATCGGCGTGCTGTGCAATCGCGTGGTGGCGGAGCCATGAGGCAAGCGATGCGCGCGCCGCGAAGCCTGGCCGCCCTGCCCTTGCTGCTCGCGTTGGGAGCCGCGCTTGCGTCGCCCGCGCTGGCGCAAGGCAAATATCCGTCGCGGCCGATCCGGGTGATGCTGCCGTTCGCCGCGGGCTCGGTGTCCGATGTTACGCTCCGCATTCTCGCCGACAAGCTCGGCCCCCGGCTCGGCACATCGATCATCGTCGAGAACCAGCCGCGCGCCGGCGGCACCACCGCGGCGCTCACGGCCAAAACCGCGACGCCCGACGGCTATACGCTGGTGTCGTTTTCAAGTTCTACGGCGATCAGCGTGTCGCTGCTCAAGGCGCTACCCTACGATCCGGTAGCCGACTTCATGCCGGTTTCCGGAATCAGCACATTCGCCAACATCATCGCGGTCAACGCGGATTCGGCGCACCGCACCCTCGCCCAGTTCCTTGCCACCGCCCGGGAAAAGCCCGGCGTGCTCAACATCGGCACCACCACGGTCGGATCGACCAACCATCTCGCCGCCAATCTGCTGAAGTCGATGACTGGCCTGAACGTCGTCATCGTGCCGTTCCGCACACCGGGCGATCTGCTCACCGCGGTGCTCCGCAACGACGTCGATGCCATCGTCCAGTCCTACGGCGCGCTGAAATCGGCGGTCGACGGCAATCAGATCCGGGCGCTCGGCATCACCACGCCGAAGCGCACGGCCTATGCGCCCGACGTGCCGACGGTGGATGAGGCCGGCGTGAAGGGCTTCGACGTTGTCACCTGGAACGGCGCGTTCGCACCGATCGGGACATCTGCTGAGGTGATCGAAGCCCTCAATCGCGAGTTGCGTGCAACGCTCAACGAGCCCGAACTGGTCAAGCGGTACACCGAGCTTGGCCTGGAACCGCTGCCCACCACGCCGGATGAGCTTTCCGGTCGTTTGCGCACCGAAATCGGCAAGTGGGGCAAGGTGATCTGGGATGCGGGGATCGAGCAGCAATAGCCCGGCGCGATTAAAGGGACTGCCTTTTCGGACAAAAGCAGGATAAGCTTTGGTTTTCCGCCGGTTGTATTCAGTCGGGGCGGCCCATGACTCTGGAATTTGAAGGCAATCTGTCACTGGAGCGCGCGCATCATCGCCGCTGGGTGTCGATTATTGCCGTCGTCATCCCCGTCGCCGTTTTCATCCTGTTCGGGGCCTGGTTCATCCGCGTCTATGTTGCCCCTCCGACCGTCGCCATTTCCAATCCAATGATGCTGATGGCGGCCGCGCCGCCGGCCCCGCCCGCCATCCCCAAGCGTGCTCAGGTCGAAGCCCTGCCGCCGCCGATCACGGCGGTCGAAGCGCCGCAGGCCACTGTTGCTGAACGCATGCAGGTTCAGGAACGGGTCCAGGAACGGGTCCAGGACAAGCCCTTCTCGACGTCGGCCTTGCCGATGTTCGCGACACTCGCAACCGCGCCGCCATCGATGCCGTCACAGGCTTATGCCGATCCAGCGCAGGACAGTCCGTCCTCGATTCCACCGGTGATGAGTGCCGAAACGCCGGCCGAGCTTGCGCCGCCGGAGCCGATGTCCGGCGTTGTGCCGCTGCCTCGAGCAAAGCCGCACGGCCCGATCGCCGCGATCACGACCGCCGTACCGCTGCCAAGGCCGCGGCCCACCGAAGCCACGCCCGAGCCGGACCCGTTGGCGGCGGACCGCCATTCGATCAACTAATCCATCGCCCCGCCGTTCGCGATCCGCACCGGCGAAAATCCCTCTGCCTTGAAGGCCGCGAGAATTTCCTCCGCGTGCGCCGCGTCTCGGGTTTCGACCGTGACGTCGAGACGCGCGCCCTTGGCCGGCACGTCGAGAAACAGCCGGCGGTGATCGACCACGAGAATGTTGGCGCCGAGTTGGCCCAGCATCGTCGCGATCTGCCCGAGCAATCCGGGGCGGTCGGCGATGGCCAGGCGGAACGACACGATGCGGTTGTCGCGCTTGAGTTCGCGCACCATGATCGAGGCGAGGATGCGCGGATCGATGTTGCCGCCGCACAGCACGAGACCGACCCGTTTGCCGGCAAAGCGCCGCGGCTCCGCCAGCATGGCGGCCAGGCCGGCGGCGCCCGCGCCCTCCGCCATCGCCTTTTGCAACGTGAGAAACACGTTAACCGCGCGCTCAATGTGCTCTTCGCCGACCAGCACGATATCGCTCACCAACGAGCGGACGATCGGCAGCGTAAGCGCGCCGACATTTTTTACCGCGATACCTTCGGCTAGCGTTGCCCCGCCGAACGGCCGCTGCTCGTTGCGGATCGCATTCCAGAACGACGGATAGAGCGCCGATTCCACGCCGACGATTTCGATATCGGGCTTGATCGCCTTCGCCGCAGTGGCGATGCCGGAAATCAGCCCGCCGCCGCCGATCGGGATCACCAGCACATCGAGATCGGGCGCCTCTTCCAGCATCTCCAGCCCGATGGTGCCCTGCCCGGCGATCACATGCGGATCGTCGTACGGGTGAACCCACGTCAGCCCGTCCGAACGGGCCTCGGCCTCGGCGCGGGTCTGCGCCTCGCTGATGGTCTCGCCGTCGAGCAGAACCCGCGCGCCGTGCTCCCGGGTGGCGGCGATCTTCACGAACGGCGTGGTCAACGGCATCACGATGGTCGCGGCGATCCCGAGCGCCGCCGCGTGATAGGCGACCGCCTGGGCGTGGTTGCCGGCCGACATGGCGATGACGCCGCGGGCGCGCTCGTCCGCATTGAGCGAGGCGAGCTTGGCACGCGCGCCGCGCTCCTTGAACGAGTTGGTGACCTGCAGGTTCTCGTATTTGACCTGCACCCGCGCGCCGGTCAACGCCGACAGCCGCGGCGCCGGCAGCATCGGCGTCCGCAGGACGTGGCCGGCGATGACCCGCCGCGCCGCCTGAATGTCGGCCAGATTCACGCTCAAGATTTGGGCTCCTTGCAATCAGTCTAAACCTTATAGCCGCCCCGGCCAGTTGCGACGTGCTTGCCTCTTGCAACACGCCGCTTTTTGGCCATTTGCTTGGGTATATTGGGTGCGAATCATGACCACCAACGACCCCGGACGATTTGATCCAAAGCGGCTTGGCGTGTCGGTCGAGCTCAAGCCCCACGCCTACGATCCCGTTGCCAGCCCTGAACTGTTCGAGGGCGTGCTAGCGCGCCGGGTGGTGGCGTTCCTGATCGACTTCGTCATCCTGTCCATCCCGGTGGTTTTCGTGTCGATGTTCATTTTCATCGTCGGCGTGGTCACGTTCGGGCTGGGCTTCCTGTTCTATGGGCTTTTGTGGCCTGCCATGATCATCTGGGCCATCTGTTACTACGGCATGACGCTCGGCGGCACCGCCTCCGCCACCATCGGCATGCGGGCGATGGATATCGAAATGCGCACCTGGTACGGCTCGCCGATCTATTTTGTGCTCGGCGCGGTCCACGCGGTGGTGTTCTGGGTGACGGTTTCGGCGCTGACGCCGTTCGTGCTGTTGGTCTGCCTGTTCAACGGCCGGCGACACTGCCTGCACGACATCCTGGTCGGCACCGTTGTTATCAACAACGCATCGCGGACAGCGTCGCTGATGGCTTCGCGGCGGGGCGCCTGATGCATCGTCCGCGGGCCCCTTTGACGCGGGCTGGTTTGCGGGCGACAGTATTGCGACCGAGGCATCGATTAACGTGACGCAGCACTCCCGCGACACCCCGCAGTTCTACCTGACGGCGCCTTCGCCGTGCCCGTACCTGTCCGGCAAGGAGGAACGCAAGGTGTTCACCCACCTGGTGGGCGACCGCGCGCCGGGGCTGAACGATCTGCTGACCCCCGGCGGCTTCCGCCGCAGCCAGTCGATCGCCTACCGCCCGGCCTGCGAAGCCTGCCGCGCCTGCGTGTCGGTGCGGGTGATCGCCGACGATTTCCACCCTGGCCGCAACATGCGGCGGGTCTCCGAGCGCAATGCCGACGTGGTCGGCGACATGCGCGCGCTGGTGCCGACCTCCGAGCAGTACTCGGTGTTCCGCAGCTATCTGGATTCCCGCCACCGCGATGGCGGCATGGCCGACATGACGGTGCTCGACTACGCCATGATGGTGGAGGACAGCCACGTCAAAACGCGGCTGGTCGAATACCGCCGCCGCGGGCCGGACACCTCGATCAACGGCCGCGGCGCCGGCGCCCTGCTCGCGGTGGCGCTGACCGATGTGCTCGGCGATGGGCTGTCGATGGTTTATTCGTTCTTCGATCCCGAGCAGGCGTCGCGGTCGCTCGGAACCTTCATGATCCTCGACCACATCGAGCGCGCCAAGCGCATGAAGCTGCCCTACGTCTATCTCGGCTATTGGGTGAACGGTTCGCGCAAGATGGACTACAAGTCCCGCTTCCTGCCGCAGGAGCGGCTGACGCCGGAAGGCTGGACGCCGTTCTCGGTCTAATTGCGCGGGTTCATGAAAAAACTAGGTTTCCTTTCATTCGGCCATTGGACGCCCTCGCCGCAGTCGCAGACGCGATCGGCGGGCGACGCCCTGCTGCAATCGATCGACCTTGCCGTCGCCGCCGAGGAGCTGGGCGCGGACGGCGCCTACTTCCGTGTGCATCACTTCGCGCGCCAGCTTGGCTCGCCATTCCCGTTGCTCGCCGCGGCCGGCGCGAAAACCAAAACGATCGAACTCGGCACCGCGGTCATCGACATGCGTTACGAGAATCCGCTGTACATGGCGGAGGATGCCGGCGCGGCCGACCTGATCGCCGGCGGCCGCCTGCAACTCGGCATCAGTCGCGGCTCACCTGAGCAGGTCATCGACGGGTTTCGCCACTTCGGGTACGCGCCGCCCGAGGGCACGAGCGACGCGGATATGGCGCGCCGCCATACCGAAGTTCTGCTGGAGGTTTTGCGCGGCGAAGGTTTTGCGCGTCCGAACCCGCGGCCGATGTTCCCGAATCCCACCGGCCTGCTGCGCGTCGAGCCGTATTCTGAGGGCCTGCGCGACCGCATCTGGTGGGGCGCCGGTTCGGACGCAACAGCCATCTGGGGCGCCAAACTCGGGATGAACCTGCAAAGTTCGACGCTCAAGACCGATGAGAGCGGCAAGCCGTTCCACGTCCAGCAGGCCGACCAGATCCGTGCCTACAGAGCGGCCTGGAAAGAGGCCGGTCACAAGCGCGAGCCGCGGGTGTCGGTGAGCCGCAGCATCTTCGCGCTGGTGGACGACCGCGACCGTGCGTATTTCGGCGGCGGCGGCGAGAACGCCGACCAGATCGGCCTGCTTGGCGACAACACGCGCACCATTTTCGGCCGCAGCTACGCCGCAGAGCCCGATGTCCTCGTCGAACAGCTTGCGAAAGACGAAGCCATCGCCGAGGCCGATACGCTGCTGCTGACTGTGCCCAATCAACTCGGCGTCGACTACAACGCCCACGTCATCGAGGCGATCCTCAAGCATGTCGCGCCGGGGCTGGGCTGGCGGTAAGACTTGGCTGGTGCTGACGCCCGAGAGCCGCCGCCCGCCTAGTATCGCCAAAGCGAACGCGCGCCGACGACCATGGCGTTCCGGCTGGCATCACCGCTCGGGTGCCAGATATATTGCAGGTTCGGCTGGACCAGCCAGCCCGGGATGATCTGGGCCTGGTAGGTGAGTTCGAGATTGGCCTCGTAGTCGCGGATGACGCCGGGCGTCCCGGTGAACAGCACGGTGTCGCGATCGAAGGCGCGAATGCCATCGGCGAACCGGGCGTAGATGACGCTGGCCCCGAACTTGTCGTCCGGCCGGTTGGGGACCATGCCGGCAAAGACGATACCGCCGTCGATATAATGATCGATCAGATTACGGTCGGACGGGCTGATCGACATTCGGGTGAACGCCGTAATTCCGCTTTGGGCGTCGCCATCCGTCGGCCGGTAGAGTTGCTGGTCGATCACCGCATAGAGACCATTGTTGCCGCGATGCCGGATCGGGATGCCGGAACTGGTTGGATCGGCCAGCAAGGTGCGATCGTTGGCCACGCGCTGGTCGTTGAATTGCCCGACATGCCCCCAGCCTCCGAGCTTGACCGTGGTGGCGAGCCCCTGATCGGTCTTGGCGGCGTTGCGACGGAGTTGGACCTCGCCGATCAGGAACGGCGGATCCTGAACGCGAAAGTTGAGACCGTAGCGGTTGCGCGCCTGCTCATCGCCGGCGCCGGGACCGGCCGGATCTCCGTTCAGCACTTCGAACAGCAATGTTACGTCCCGGACCGGATCGACCCTGAGGCGCACGCCGGGCGTGGCCAACGGATACGCCGCGCCGCCGCTCGGCAAATTGACGGCCGCGATGGTTGTCCAATCGCTTTGCAGGAATAACTGGCTGGCGTCGCTGTAGAAGAACTCGGTATCGACGGCGATCTGACCAACCTTGAAGCTCGCCTTGTCGCCCGCGAACCGCTGCTCCAGCCAGATTTCCGAAAGCCGGACGGTCGGGACGGCCTCGATGGCGGCGATGGTGTTGATGCCGCCCACCAGGTCGCGCCGGATGCGCCCGGTGTTATGGATCACATAGAAATTGGAGAACAGCGTCAGGCCGTTCCAGCCGGCGAGCCTGCCGAAATCGATCGCCAGTTCGCCCTGCACCTTCCCTTGGTCGATCGTGCCGGTCTTGGTCCCGCCCCGCACATTGGACAGCACATCGTTGGTGTACTCGATGCCATAGATGATCCCGCGCTCGGCCAGCCATTTGCGGTACCCGGCCGGATCGCCCTTGTTCGGCAAACTGGTCGCGATGGAAGGCACCGGCAGGAAGCCATCCTGGATTTCCGGCTTGCTATCGGGGATGGCGTTCCACCAAGCCTGCGCGTGCGCCGCCTGGGAGGCAGACATCATAACGGCCGCAACCGCAACGAGACCCGCCATACGCCGCCATAGGCTTGCGCGGGCGACTAACCCCACCATCACCGATCTGCCCCACTCACCCAACGCCCCCAAAACTATCCTTGGACTGCATGTAAGTTGCAACACGGGTGTGACAGTCTCCCCACCCAGCCGCCCGCGGCTAGCCCGTGGCGAGGTCGACCAGCAACTTGACGTTCAGCGCGATGATGATTGCCGCGGTCAGCCCCGCGAGCGCCGTGACCCATCGCGGCGCCACCAGTTCGCCCATCTTGCGCTTGTCGGCGGTGAACATGACCAGCGGCACGATCGCGAACGGCAACTGCAGGCTTAAGATCACTTGACTGAAAATCAAAAGCTCCGCGGTGCCCTTGGCGCCGAACCAGATGGTGACGACCGCCGCCGGAACGATGGCGATCGAACGTGTGATCAGACGCCTCGCCCATCCCGGCAGCCGGATGTCGAGGAACCCCTCCATTACGATCTGGCCCGCGAGAGTCGCCGTCACCGTCGAGTTGAGCCCGCAGCACAGCAGCGCGATCCCAAACAGCGTCGGCGCGATGGCCGAGCCCAGCATCGGCGCCAGGAACGAATGGACCTGTTCGAGTTCGGCCACGTCGGTCTTGCCGGCCTTGTTGAAGGTCGCCGCCGCGAGAATGAGAATGGAGGCGTTGATCAGCAGCGCGAACATCAGCGCGATGGTGGAATCCACCGTCGCCAGCTTGATCGCCTCACGCCGGTCCGGCATGGACTCACCGAAGCGGCGCGTCTGCACCACGCCCGAGTGCAGGTAGAGATTGTGCGGCATCACCGTGGCGCCGAGAATCCCGAGCGAGAGATACAGCATCTCCGGATTGGTGAGGATATCGGTGGTCGGGGCGAAACCCTTGATCACCGCCCCCCAGTTCGGGTCGGCCATGGCAATCTGAATGCCGAAGCAGATCGTGATGACTCCGAGTAGCGTCACGACGAACGCCTCGATCCAACGGAAGCCCATGTTCTGCATCCAGAGGATGAGAAACACATCGAGCGCGGTGATCAGCACGCCAATCTCAAGCGGAATACCGAACAGCAGATTGAGTCCGATCGCGGTCCCGATCACCTCGGCGAGGTCGGTGGCGCATATCGCAATTTCCGCAAGCACCCAAAGCGGCCATGCCACCGCGCGCGGGAATGCATCGCGGCAGGCTTGCGCCAGATCGCGGCCGGCGCCGATGCCAAGACGCGCGCACAGCGCCTGCAGCAGGATCGCCATCAGGTTGGACAGCAGCGCGACGGTCAGCAACGCGTAGCCGAATTTCGAGCCGCCGGCCAAGGACGTCGCCCAGTTGCCGGGGTCCATGTAGCCGACCGCGACCAGATAGCCCGGCCCGAGAAACGACGTGAGCTTCCGCCAGAACGATCCCGTTGGCTTGGTCTTGATGCTGCCGAACACCTCCTGCAGCGACGGCCGCTGGCGCTCTGTGCGCCACCCGCCGGGGATGGTCGGCTCGGTCTTGGACGGGGGCACCAACATGTCTTGGCTTCCAATACGGATTCTGATGAAACCACCCTAACTTTGTTGCGAATAGTTTGCAATTGCATTTTGGGGCATGGAACCAAGCGGCCAAAAGCCGGTTGTCCGACGCCGCAGGGTTCCAATTTCCACATCAGGATGGCCTCCCCAATGGACCTGTTGAGGTCGGTTACGCGACGGTTTTGCCTCCCGGCACTCCTGCTCGCAGGAACCTCCGTGGCTGAGGCAGCCGAGCACCCCCTCGCCCACGGGCCGTCCGAGGCAGTCTTCTTCCTCCAGATCATCGCCCTGATGGTGGTCGGTCGCCTGCTCGGCGAAGCGTTACTGCGTCTGCGGCAGCCCGCGGTCATGGGTCAACTCATGGCCGGACTGGTGCTCGGGCCATCGATCCTCGGCGCCATTTTTCCGGACGTGCAGCAAGCGCTGTTTCCCGCGGCCAAAGAGCAGAAGGCCATGCTTGAGGCAGTCTCGCAGTTTGGCGTGCTGCTGATCCTGCTGATGACCGGCATGGAGACCGACCTCAAGCTGGTTCGCGCGAGCAGCCGCGCGTCGATCATGGCATCGCTCGGCGGCATCGTCATTCCGTTCGCCTGCGGCTTCGCGCTCGGCGAATTCCTGCCCGATGCCATGCTTCCCGACCCGGACAAGCGGCTGATCACGTCGCTGTTCCTGGGCTTCGCCCTTTCGATCGCGTCGGTGAAGATCGTGGCCACGGTCGTGCGCGAGATGAACTTCCTGCGCCGCACCGTCGGCCAGGTCATCCTCGGCTCCGCCATCGTCGATGACACCATCGGCTGGATCATGATCGCGGTGATCTTCAGCCTCGCACAGCAAGGCCACGTCGATCCGCTGAGCCTGGCCAAGAGCATCGTCGGCACGATCGCGTTCATGGCATTCAGCCTGACCGTGGGGCGACGCCTCGTTTCCCTCGCGATCCGCTGGGTCAACGACACCTTCATCAGCGAATATGCCGTCATCACAGCGATCCTGGTGATCATGGGCGCGATGGCGCTGACCACGCATATGATCGGCGTGCATGCGGTGCTTGGCGCATTCGTCGCCGGCATCCTGGTCGGCGAGTCGCCGATCCTGACGCGGCACATCGACGAGCAGTTGCGCGGGCTGATCCTGGCCTTCTTCATGCCGGTGTTCTTCGGAACCGCTGGCCTGAGCGCCGATGTCACCACCGTGCTCAAAGACCCTCAGCTTCTCATGCTGACGCTCGGACTGATCGCCATAGCCACGATCGGAAAATTCGGCGGCGCTTTCATCTGCGGCGAGCTTGGCGGGCTGACGCGCCACGAGGCGCTGGCGCTGGCAACCGGGATGAACGCGCGCGGCTCGACCGAGGTGATCATCGCGACCGTCGGTCTGTCGATGGGCGCGCTGACCCAGAACCTTTTCACCATGATCGTGACGATGGCGATCGTCACCACCCTGGCGATGCCGCCGAGCTTGCGCTGGGCGCTGGCGCGGCTGCCGATGCGCAAGGACGAAAAGGAACGTCTCGACCGCGAGGAGATGGAAGCCAAAGGATTCGTGTCGCGGCTGGAGCGCCTGCTGGTCGCCGTCGACGACAGCGGCAACGGCCAGTTCGGCTCCCGCGTGGCCGGCCTGATCGCCGGGACACGCGCGATGCCAACGACGGTGATGCACGTCACGGCGGCCAAAAAGAAGCCGGCGGCGAGAAACCGGACAAGGCGCAGCAGGACGACGCCAATGCGCGCGCCGATGCGGCGGCACAATTGTTGAAGGACGCTGCCGAGCAGATGAACCGGCGAAAGCCGAAGAAACATCAGCTCGACCGGACGTTCGACGTGACCGTCATCGCCAACACGACGGCGGAAACAACGGTCGTCGCCGAAGAGGCCGAGAAGGGCTACGACCTCCTTGTGGTGGGACTGGACAAGACCACCGTTCGCGACAACTCCGGCTTCCACGCCAACATCACCCAACTGGCATCGGGCTTCGACGGGCCGCTGGTCATTGCCGACGCGCGCGACGGGCTGCTCAACAATCCGACCGATGCCAAGCTGAGCATCCTGGTGCCAGTGAACGGCACGGAGCCGTCACGCCGCGCAGCGGAGGTCGCATTCGCCATGGCGCGCGCCACCCGCGCGCCGGTAACCGTGCTCTATGTGGCGCCATCCGCCACCGACGGGAAACGCCGATCCCGGATGGCGGACGCCATGCTCAAGGATATCGTCGCGCTGGGCGAGAGCTACGACGTCGACGCCAAGACGGCGGTGCGAGCCGAAAAGCTTGCCGACGAAGCCATTTTGAAAGAGATGGCGAAGCGCAAGCACAACCTGATCGTCATGGGCGTCGAGCGCCGGCCCGGCGAGAAGCTATTCTTCGGCGAAACGGCGACGGCTATTCTCGGAAAGTCGGAACGCTCGATCGGGTTCGTGGTGACCTGAGCTACTTCCCCTCGCCGCCGTTCTTGCCGTTCTCCGGCAAACGGCCGAATTTCAGGTTGGCCAGGAAACGGTCGGGCCGCACACGCCCGGCGTCTCCGCGATTGCCACGCCAGGCCGCGAGCTCCTTCAGCGACAAGTTGGAAACCCGGCCGCCGTCGCCGACCCAGTTCAGGCCATCGCTGCCCTTGAAGGTCGTTACGTCCGACAACGATCCATCCTTGTAGCGCTGCAACCGGACGCCGCTGCCGCGCGCCATCTGTGGCACCTGTTCGAGCGGGAAGATAACCATCTTGCGGTTCTCGCCGACCGCCGCCGCCATCTCGCCATCGACCGGCGCCACCGCGCACGCGGCATCCGGCGCCTTGACGTTCAGCACCTGCTTGCCCTTGCGGGTGTTGGCGAGGCATTCGTCCTCGGCGACGACAAACCCGCGCCCGGTCTTGCTCGCCACAAGGAACTTGCGCCCGCCCTGATAGCGGAATGCGGAAATCAGCTCCGCGTCCTGCTCCATGTCAGCGTAGAGCCGCACTGGCTCGCCATGGCCGCGTCCGCCCGGCAGCTTGGACGCGTCGATGGTATAGAAGCGTCCGTTGCTGGCGAACACGACGATCTTCGACGTGGTTTCCGCCGGAAACGCGAACTTCGGCCCGTCGTCGGTCTTGAACGTGATCGTGGAAATATCGGGCTGATGACCGCGCAGCGCGCGGATCCAGCCCTTCTCGGAAACCACGACGGTGATCGGCTCGCGCACCACCATGGCCTCTTCGATCGCCGCTTCGTCGTGCACCGGCGCTTCAGCAAACGTGGTCCGGCGCTCGCCGACCTTGGTTTTCTTGCTGAAGGTTTCGCGCACCTTCCTGACCTGATCAGCAACCGTCTTCCACTGCTCGCTCTCGGAACGGAGCAACTTCTCGACCGCGGCCTTCTCATCGGCCAGTTGCTTGTTCTCGGTCTTGATTTCCATTTCCTCAAGCTTGCGCAAATTGCGCAGGCGCATGTTGAGGATGGCGTCGGCCTGTACGTCGGTGAGCTTGAACGTCTTGATCAGGACGGGCTTGGGCTCATCCTCAGTGCGGATGATCTTGATCACCTTGTCGAGGTTGAGATAGGCGATCAGAAGCCCGCCCAGAACATCGAGCCGATGCTCGATTTCCGCGAGCCGGTGCTTGGAGCGCCGGATCAGCACCTCGCGGCGGTGATCAAGCCACTCCTTGAGGACCTCGGCCAGGTCCATCACCTTGGGCACCTTGCCCTTGGACAGCACGTTCATGTTGAGCGGGATGCGGCTCTCCAGCTCGGTCAGCTTGAACAGTGATTCCATCAGCAAGCCTGCATCGACCGTGCGCGACTTCGGTTCGATGACGACGCGCACGTCCTCGGTCGACTCGTCGCGGAATTCGGCGACCAGCGGCAGCTTCTTGTCGTTGAACAGTTCGGCCATGCGCTCGATCAGGCGCGTCTTCTGCACGATCCACGGGATCTGCGTGATGACGATCTGATAGGTGCCGCGGCCGGTGTCTTCCACGCTCCAGCGCGCGCGAACGCGGAACGAGCCGCGGCCGGTGGCATAGGCTTCGGCGATCTCGGCCTGGGTGTTGACGATGATTCCGCCGGTCGGGAAATCGGGCCCCTGGATGTATTTCAGCAGCGTCTTCGGGCGCGCGTTCGGATTGTCGATCAGGAACAGCGCCGCATCGCAAAGCTCGTGCGCGTTGTGCGGCGGGATCGAGGTCGCCATGCCGACGGCGATGCCCAGCGACCCGTTGGCCAACAGGTTGGGGAACGCTCCGGGCAGAACGATCGGTTCGGATTCGCTGCCGTCATAGGTGAGCCGGAAATCGACCGCGTCCTCATCGATGCCGTCGAGCAGCAAACGTGCCACCTCGGTCATCCGGGATTCGGTGTAACGCATCGCGGCGGGGTTATCGCCGTCGATGTTGCCGAAGTTGCCCTGCCCATCGACCAGCGGATAGCGTTGCGCAAAATCCTGCGCGAGCCGCACCAATGCGTCGTAAACCGATTGGTCGCCGTGCGGATGGTATTTGCCGATGACGTCACCGACCACGCGCGCCGACTTCTTGAACGCCTGGCCCGGATCAAGTCGCAACTGCCGCATCGCGTAGAGCAACCGCCGGTGCACGGGCTTCAGCCCGTCGCGCGCGTCGGGCAAGGCCCGGTGCATGATGGTGGACAGCGCGTAGGCAAGATAGCGCTCTTCCAGCGCTTCGCGCAGAGCGACGGCCTGCACGTCGGAAGGCTCAGGTGGAATCAGCCGTTTTCCCATTCCGGATCGGTACAGTGGCCGGCGAACGCGAACAAGCCACGCGTCCAATTGTGGCGGCGCCTTGTCCCAAGCGACTCAGTCGGCAGGCCCCCGGCCATGAACGTCAGATGAACACCGCGCCCACTACGAGTTCAGGTGCCGTACAGTCTTATAGGTGGAACTACAGCCCCACGTTCATGTTGAATGGCCTGTACGAAATAAGAAACCTGTCACCTCAACCCTAGGAGGGTCTTCAATGCGCAAAGTCCTTCTCTCTCTGACCGCTGCGACTGCTCTCGTGGCCGCCGCCCCGGTGGCTCCCGCGGGCGCCATGACGGTCGGCACGGCCTCGGGCATCCAGGCCGCCATCGACGGCACGTCCGCTGTCGAGGACGTCGCCTACGTTTGCCGCCACCGCTACTACAGCAGCCGCCGCGTCTGCTGGTGGACCCCCGGATACGGATACCGCCGTGGCCCCTACCGCCGCCGCTGGTAGCCCTCGGCTAAATTACTGAAAAACGGCGGGTTTTGCCTCGGCGAAACCCGCCGTTTTCGCTTGCGGACCGCCCCCCGGATGGGGCACATTATGGATAATGCGGCTCTTCGAGTGCGTCTTGGGTGAGGCCCCCAAGGCTGGGAGTGCGTAACGTACGTAGTCTGATTGTGGCGGCTTGCCTGGCTGCCTTCTTCTCTATGTCCAGCAATGCGAATGCGGCGTCGTCCGGTCAACGGACCAACGTCTCGTATTCGTCGTCCTATGCGTCTGGGTCTTCCAGCAGCTCGCAGATGTCGCGCGCGGCTGAGCAGCCCGTCCCGGCGAACTGCATCCGTCAGGAATGCGGCAAGCTGTGGTGTTGGCAGATGGGCGGCGGCAAGCGCTGAGTCATTGCTCAGAGCTTGATCGTTGCTGAGAACTTGCGATTGACCGCCCCGGCTACCGGGGCGACGGCTTACTGCGCCGAGCGCGCAACCGACCGCCGCCCCAGGATCGCGGCGACGAATCCCTCGCGGGCGTCGGCGAAGGCAATCCCGCGCGGCTCCAGGACATGGCGCGCCAGAAAATATCCGGTCAGCGCAAAACCGTCGGCGATATCCTCGGATGACGGCGCAACCGCAGCGGACAAAAACGCCGGCAGTCGGAACAGCCGGTCCTGCCAGGGCGCTGCGGCCACCCGCGACACCGCCCGGCCGGACTTTGGCGACACGTAGCCCAGATCGTCTTCGGAGCCGGTCGCCGCGCAGCTTCCGAGGTCGAGGCCGAATCCAAGCTCCGCCAGCATCTGCAGTTCGAAGCGCACCATCTCCACCGCTGCGATCCGCGGTTCATCCAGTTGATCGAGAATGCTGGTGAGATGATCGTGAACCTCCGGATGCGGATCGCGTTCCGGCAGCAGCCGGCACAGCGCCGCCAGATGGGTAACGCCGTAGACAACATGCGAAGCGGCTAGCTGCGACGCGCCGTGCAGACGAAGCGGCTCGACCGCGTAGTTCCCCAGGTGCTCATCGAGGCGTGCACGCCATACCACCCGCACCGTGTTGCCCGGCTGCAGCATCGGGCGTAGCCGCGAACCGCTGCCGCCCCGGACAAGACCCAGATGCCGGCCGTGGGCGCGAGTCATCACCTCGACGATGGCGCTGCTTTCGCCGTGCCGCCGCGTGCCGAGCACGATGCCGTCATCGGTCCATTCCATGTGTCGAGTCTTAGTCCTCGCGCCTTGAGTCCTCAACGCCTCTTGAGCGCAAGGGGCCTGGGACTTTTCCGCTGCGCCTCGTCGTCATCGATGACGAAACAGGCGGCGCGATCCTTGACCGGCACCGCCTTGGACGTGGCGCAGCGAGCAAACAGAGCCAGATCGCCGGGCTGCCGGTAGAGCATGTAGGGGTGGATCAGAAAGCGGCCCGACCCGTCGTCGAAATTGCCGAGCCGGTCGATCCGGCCTTTGACGCCAGGAGCGGCGGCCAGGATCGCCTCGCGCAACGCTTCGCCTTCAATGAAATTCTCCGGCAACTGGTCGAACGGCCCGTCGAGAAACGTGTTCAACCGCGATTGCCGCTCCTCAACACCGATCAGGGTTTTTCGGCCGTCGTACGAATAGAACGCAAAGCCGGTTCGCTTGCCGATTTCGATGGCGGGCACTCCCTTGAGTGCAGCGAACCGATCGGCCGCGGGGACCGTCTCGTCGAGCAGGAAATGAAACAGCTTCAGCCGCGCGTTGAACACCAGAAAGAAGCGGATCGCGGATTCGTCGAAAACCGTTCCAAGGAACTTCTCGTCCGCGCGCAACAGATCGGCCGGCGGCTTCACGCTGGACAGGTCGTTGAGCGCGAAGGTGACGGTCTTGCCGGCGTGCGCAACCCGATAGGTGAGCGCTCCCGCCTTCTCCACGGTGACGCCCTGCTCCGCTCCCAGCACGACATTGGATATCTTCGGATCGGCGTTCCAATCGGTCGGCTGCTCGCTGTAGGCGAAATTCACCTTGCCCTTGTCACGGTCGGAGGCGGCGAGCCGGATGTTGCCGACATAGACCACGCCATTCTGCGTGAACCGTAAATAGAAGTAGTTCTCGGTCGGATAGACATCGACGCGCTCGGCCAGATTTTTCAGCACGGACGCGAACACCGATAGCGGATCGCCGAGCGTGACACCTCCGTCGCGCCGCGCCTCGCCGATCTCGGTCGCGTTGGCGTGCAGATGGATACGCTCCTGCGCGCGCGCCGAGACTACGGCCAACACCAGCGTCAGTGCGATCAAGCCAACCCGCCCGATCATGTCACTCCTTGGGGAATTCGAGGCCCATCTGCCGGTAACGCTCCGGATCGTCGCCCCAGCCCTCGCGCACCTTCACGAACAGGAACAGGTGCACCCTCTTCTCGAGGATGTCGGCGAGCTCCCGGCGCGCCGCCTCGCCGATCGCCTTGATCGATTGGCCGCCCTTGCCGAGCACTATCTTTTTCTGGCTGTCGCGCTCGACGTAGATCGTCTGCTCGATGCGAACCGAGCCATCCTTGCGCTCAGTCCAGCTCTCGGTCTCCACCGTGGACTGATACGGCAGCTCCTGGTGCAGCTTGAGATACAGCTTCTCGCGCGTGATCTCGGAGGCAAGCTGGCGCACCGGCGCGTCCGACACCTCGTCTTCCGGATAGTGCCAAGGACCGGCGGGCACCCGGCCCGCCAGCCACTGGCTGACGTCCTTCACGCCATCGCCCTTGGTGGCGGAAATCATGAAGGTCGCGTCGAACTTGGCTTTGTCATTGGCCGACTGCGCCAAAGCCAGCAGCTTCGACTTCTCGACGATGTCGACCTTGTTGAGGATCAGCACCTTCGGCTGGCACACCTCCTCGAGCTTTTTAAGCAAAGCCTCGGCGTCGTCATCAAGCCCTGACTTGGCGTCGATCAGGACCGCGACGATGTCGGCGTCGTGCGCGCCGGTCCATGCTGTCGTCACCATGGCGCGGTCGAGCCGCCGCCGTGGCGCAAAAATGCCGGGCGTGTCGAGGAACACGAGTTGGGAGTTTCCCTCCATCGCAATGCCGCGCAGCAGCGTGCGGGTGGTCTGCACCTTGGGCGTGACGATCGCGACTTTGCTGCCGACCAGCGCGTTGATGAGCGTCGATTTGCCGGCGTTGGGCGCGCCGATCAGCGCGATGAAACCGCAGCGCGTGGGGGCCTGTGGCGTCGTGTCAGCCATCGATGTGATCCGTCCGTACGCCCTCGCGATTGAGCATCGCGGCAGCGGCGGCCTGCTCGGCGGTGCGTTTGGAGCGTCCTATTCCCTGGGCCGGCTGCTTGTTGGGCAGCCCGACCTCAACGCGAAACTCCGGATCGTGATGCGGCCCGGTTCGTTCCACCTCGCGATAGGTCGGCGTCGGAAGCCCTCGAGCCTGGGCCCATTCCTGCAGGATGGTCTTTGAATCGCGCAACGGCCGCACCGGCGCGCGCATGCGCTCGCCCCATAGGCGCTCGACCAGCTTGGCCGACGCGTCATAGCCGCCGTCGACATAAACCGCTCCGACCAGCGCCTCGCAGACATCGGCGAGGATCGCCGTGCGAAGACGTCCGCCGGCGTTGACCTCGGAGGCGCCGAGACGAAGCGCCGCGCCAAGCTCGATCGCGCGCGCCACGTCGGCGCATGCCTCGCGCCGAACGAGATCGGCGAGACGGCGCGACAACTCGCCCTCGTCCGCCTTCGGGAAGGCGCGAAACAGCATGTCGGAGATGACCAGGCCGAGAACGTGATCGCCGAGAAACTCCAGCCGCTGATAGCTGTTGGTGCGGCTGCCGCCGGCCACCGCCGAGATGTGGGTCAGCGACCGCTCCAGCAGTTCGCCGTCCTTAAACCGGTAGCCGATAGTTTTTTCCAGGGCGCTGGCGGCGGCGGCGCGCTTCCGTGCCGCCCGTTTGGCCGGCGGCCTCCGGGCTGTGGCCGGGCTCGCGGCGGCGCGTTCGCCGTCCGGTTGCGCCGCCTTCGGAGCGTCTGACTTGATGGTGTCGGGTTTGGTCCCGCGCCTCATCGCACGATCGTTAACAGCCGGCTCCAACGAACCGAGAACGGCCAGCGCCAGATCTCCCACGCACGCTCGCCCTCGTGAACCGAGAAGAAGATCAGTTGCGCGCGGCCGACGATGTTTTCAAACGGCACGAAGCCGACTTGCGGGAAACGGCTGTCCGTCGAGTTGTGGCGGTTGTCGCCCATCATGAAGTAGTTGTCGGCCGGAACTTTATAGACTTCGGTGTTGTCGGCCTGCAGATTCCACGGCAGATCGAGCGTGGTGTAGCTCACGCCGTTCGGCAGCGTCTCTTTCCAGCGCCGCACCTTGGTCGAACGGCCGCCCTCCTCCTCGTCGATGAAATCCTCGATGCGCTCGCGCGGCACCGGCTTGCCGTTGATGTTGAGGATGCCTTCGATCATCTGGATCGAGTCGCCGGGCAGCCCGATGACGCGCTTGATGTAGTCGGTCGAGTCTTCCTTCGGCAGGCGGAACACGACGATATCGCCGCGATCGGGCTTGGCGAAATCGCCGATCCGCCCGGAGAACAGGTTCGGCGACAACGGCAGCGAGAAATGGCTGTAGCCGTAGGAGTACTTCGACACGAACAGATAATCGCCGACAAGCAGCGTCGCCTTCATCGAGCCGGACGGGATGTTGAACGGCTGGAACAGGAAGGTGCGGATCACCAGCGCGATGATGCCCGCGTGGACCAGCAGCCGAATGAATTCGCCGACGCCGCCCTCTTTGCCCTTTGCACCGCTCGTCACGCTCATAGGCCTCTCGTCCCTGGCAGCCCCGAAAGCCTTATAGCGGCTGGGACGGCCACGCGCAATCAAGCGCCCCGGCGACGCCTCGGCCGCGGCAGCATTAATTTTCGTCCATCATATCAGTACGTTATTCGATCCGAGGGAAGCCGGCAAAGTCCTCGAAAAAGGACCGGCCAGCGTGGTTGCCGGGCATATCTAGGGACGATTTCCGGCCTCGCCAGCGGGTTTGCAACCACTCAGACGCGGCGGCGACCCGGACGCTTGGGCGATTTCGCTTTGCCCTTAACGGCGGCGCGTTTTGCCGGCTTTGGCGCCGGCACCGCCGAGATGACGACGAATGCCACCGCCATCGGCCCTTCGTCAGTAATGGTGAGGTCGATCTGCGCTTGATGGCCCTTCGGCGTCATCGCATCCAGCCGCTTCCGCGCCCCGCCGGTCAGCGCCATGGTAGGCCGTCCCGAGGGCATGTTGACCACGCCCATGTCGCGCCACCACACGCCGTGGCGGATGCCGGTGCCGAGCGCCTTGGAGCACGCCTCCTTCGCGGCGAAGCGCTTTGCGTAGGTCTCGGCACGGTTCTTGCGGCGATCCGCCTTGGCGCGCTCGGTGTCGGTGAAGATGCGCGCGAGAAAGCGCTCGCCGTGCCGCTCGATCACCTTGGCGATACGACGGGCGTCGGTGATGTCGGAGCCCAGGCCCAGGATCATGCGGACCCGGCCGCCTTGGCGCGGCCCCGATCCATCGCCGCGCGCATCATTTTGATCGACGCGGCGAAACCGGTGAACACCGCCTCGCCGACCAGGAAATGCCCGATGTTGAGTTCGGCGATCTCGGGCAACGCCGCGATGATCTCGGCGCTGGCGAAATCGAGGCCGTGGCCGGCGTGCACCTCAAGGCCAAGACTTCGCGCGAACGTCACGCCGTCGCAGATGCGCCGCCATTCGCTTTCGGCCGCCGTCTTGTCGCCATCGAACAGCGCGTGGCACCACGCGCCGGTGTGAATCTCGATCACCGGGCTGCCGAGCGCCGCGGCGGTCTCGATCTGCTTTGGATCGGCGGCGATAAACAGCGAGACGCGGATGTTGGCCGCGCGCAGCGCCGCGATCCGCGGACCCAATTCGTTGCGCTGACCGGCGGCGTCGAGGCCCCCCTCGGTGGTACGCTCGGCGCGCCGCTCGGGCACAAGGCACGCGGCGTGCGGCCTGGTCCGCACCGCGATTTCGACCATCTCCGCAGTGGCGGCCATCTCCAGATTGAGAGGCTTGGCGATGCCCGATTTCAGCCGCGCGATGTCATCGTCGCTGATGTGGCGGCGGTCTTCGCGCAGATGCGCGGTAATGCCGTCGGCGCCGGCCTCGATCGCGAGCATCGCCGCGCGCACTGGATCGGGATGCCGCCCGCCGCGCGCGTTGCGGATGGTCGCGACGTGATCGATGTTGACGCCGAGGCGCAGATGCGATGCCACCGTTCTATCCCGTCACACGGTCCGCCGCCGACACCACCTTCTTGGCGCGGAGCTGCGCGATGATGGCGTTGAGATGCTTGAGGTCATAGACCTCAAGATCGATCGTGCAGTCGGTGAAGTCCGGCGAGCGCCGCTTCATGCTGATGTTGTCGATGTTGCCATCGTTCTCCGCGATCACCTGCGCGATCTGCGCCAGCGTGCCCGGCTCGTTGACCGACTGGACCGCGATCCGCGCCGGAAAACGCTCCGGCGTCCGCTCGTCCATGTCCCAGCGCACGTCGAGCCATCGCTCCGGAGTCTCCTCGAAATCCTTCAGGGTCGGCGATTGAATCGGGTAGATCGTGATGCCCTCGCCCGGCGCGAGAATGCCGACGATACGGTCGCCCGGCACCGCGCCGCCGTTCGGCGCAAAGCGCACCGGCAGGTCGGAATTGATGCCGCGGATCGGGATCGACGTCGACTGCTCGGCCTCCGGCACCTTGAATATCACCGCCTTGCCCTTCTTCAGACCGAACCAGCCGCTCTCCGACTTCGGCGGCGGCACCGACGCGATGCGTTCCTCCTTGTAGTCGGGGTACATGGCGCGCGCCACGTCCGAGGGGCGCATCTCGCCGCGGCCGACTGCGGAGAACACGTCGTCAATCGAGGCCCGCGCAACCCGTGGCAGTGCACCGATCAGTTTCTCGTCGGAATATTCGCGCTTGGCGCGCTGGCACAGACGCTCGACGATGCGCCGGCCCAGCGCTGCGTACTGCGTGCGAACGGCGTTGCGCGTGGCGCGGCGGATCGCCAGCCGCGCCTTGCCTGTAACCACGATGCCCTCCCACGCCGAAGGCGGCGCGGCCTGCGCCTTGGAGGTGATGATCACAACCTCGTCGCCGTTTCTGAGTTCGGACACCAGCGGCGAAATCTGGCCGTTGATCTTGCAGCCGACCGCGTGATTGCCGACGTCGGTGTGGACCGCATAGGCGAAATCGATCGGCGTGGCCGCGCGCGGAAGAGCAATCAGCTTGCCCTTCGGGGTGAAGCAGAAAACCTGATCGTGGAACAGTTCGAGCTTGGTGTGCTCAAGGAACTCTTCCGGGTTCGACCCTTCCGCCAGCAGCTCGATGGTGCGGCGGAGCCAGGCGTAGGCATTGGACTCCCGCGACAGCAATTCGGTCGGCGAGGTCACCGTGTCCTTGTAGAGCGCGTGCGCGGCAATGCCGTATTCGGCGATCTCGTGCATGTCCTCGGTACGGATCTGCAGCTCGACGCGCTGGTTGCCGGGGCCGATCACGGTGGTGTGCAGAGAACGGTAGTCATTCTGCTTCGGGGTCGAGACGTAGTCCTTGAAGCGGCCCGGGACCATCGGCCAGGTGGTGTGCACGATGCCGAGCGCGCGATAGACCTCGCGGATGGTCTTGACGACGACGCGGAAGCCGAAAATGTCGGACAATTGCTCGAAGCCGACGGACTTGCGCTCCATCTTGCGCCAGATCGAATAGGCGCGCTTGCGCCGGCCGGTCACGATCGCGGTGGTGCCGGATTCGGCGAGCTTGCGCGTGAGTTGCTGCTCGATGGTGGTGATCAAATGGCTGTGCCGGTCGGCCAGCTCATTGAGGCGCTCGCTGACGAGCTTGTTGGGCTCGGGATAGAGCTGACGGAATGCCAGGTCCTCCAGTTCCTCACGCAGGCTGTGCATGCCCATGCGCCCGGCCAGAGGCGCGTAGATGTCGAGCGTCTCCTGGGAGATGCGCTTTCGCCCCTCCTCCGGCATGTGCTGCAGCGTGCGCATGTTGTGCAGCCGGTCGGCGAGCTTGACCAGCAGCACGCGCACGTCGTCGGCGATCGCCAGCAGGAGCTTGCGCAGGTTCTCAGCCTGCTTGGCCTCGCGGGAGACCAGATCCAGCCGTTTCAGCTTGGTCAGGCCCTCGACCAGATGGCCGATGTCCGGACCGAAAATCTGGTCGATCTCAGCGCGGGTGGTCGGGGTGTCCTCGATGGTGTCGTGCAGCAGCGCCGCCGCGATGGTGGCGTCGTCGAGCTTGAGGTCGGTCAGGATCGCTGCGACCTCGAGCGGGTGGGAGAAGTAGGGGTCGCCCGAGGCGCGCTTCTGCTCACCATGCGCCTTCATGGCATAAACGTAGGCACGGTTGAGCAGCGCTTCGTCGGTGTCGGGGTTATAGTGGCGGACCCGCTCGATCAGATCGTATTGCCGCATCATCGCGGCGGGCTTTTGGGTTTTTTCAGTCCTGGCAGCGGCTTGCGCGGCAACCTTCAAGCCGAGTTCGACCGTTTCCCGGGCTCTGGCCGGGTTCTGCATCCGCGGCAGATCGGTCTTCGTACGGACCATGGCGCGACCGCGGCCGCCGGCAGCTGGAACTTTCGTGCTGGGACGTGCCCCGGCGGCCTTCCCACCCTGAAGATATCACGAGGATTCGACGGCTTCGCAAGGCCGCAGCCTTAATGCAGTTCATGAAATGCGAACGGCCCGCCTTTTGGGGCGGGCCGTTGGAAATCAATAAGTGGCGCTTATTCCACGTCGTCGGGTTCCGGCTGTTCCTCGGGAGGAGCCAGACCTTCCAGGCCCTTGAGCAACTCTTCTTCACTCATGTGCTCGGCGGTCACCTGGGTGTCGTCGGAATCGACCGATCCACCACCGCCGGCGATCAGCGGCATATCGTCGGACTCGGGCTCATCGACCTCGACATATTTTTGCAGCGAATGGATCAGGTCTTCCTTCAGATCCTCCGGCGAAACGGTCTTTTCGGCGATCTCGCGCAGCGACACGACCGGGTTCTTGTCGTTATCGCGATCGAGCGTGATCTGGGACCCCGACGAGATCATCCGCGCGCGATGGCTTGCGAGCAGCACGAGATCGAAACGGTTCTCAACCTTATCGATGCAGTCTTCGACGGTGACACGGGCCATGGGCTCGGGTGCTCCTACAACGTGGCGTTGTCCTGAAATGGTTGCGTTTAGGTAGCCTCCTGCGACCAAAAGCGCAAGTCCGCAGGCTCAGTCCGCAGGCTCAGTCCGCAGGCTCGGCTTGCCCTCTACAACGAGCTTTGTTAGGCAACGCAGGAACGAACGTATGCCGGAATTGTTATTTTTTGCGGGCAGATTTGAAGGTTGGGATGCACGCGGCCATATTTTACGCGACATCTTGCTGATCGGGTCCTGACAACGACGGTTAAAGACCAACCCTGCCGGCTTTTGAGCCGGGCACCGCCTATCCAGCGGCGAAGCCCATTTGCGAGCGAGGAACCATGTCCGCCCAAGTCGAAAAAATCGCGCTATTCATCGACGGTGCCAATCTCTACGCCACCGCCAAAACATTGGGCTTCGATATCGACTACAAACGACTTTTGCGCGAGTTCCAGTCGCGCGGCAACCTGCTTCGCGCGTTCTATTACACTGCGGTGATAGAGGATCAGGAGTATTCCTCGATTCGCCCGCTGATCGACTGGCTCGACTACAACGGCTATTCGGTCGTCACCAAGGCGACCAAGGAATTCGTTGATCAGACCGGCCGCCGCAAGGTCAAGGGCAATATGGACATCGAACTCGCGGTCGATGCCATGGAACTCGCGCCGCACATCGATCACATGGTCCTGTTTTCGGGCGACGGCGACTTCCGCTCGCTTGTTGAGTCGGTGCAACGCCGCGGCGTGCGCGTCACCGTCGTTTCGACCATTTCGTCGCAGCCGCCGATGGTCGCCGACGAATTGCGCCGGCAGGCCGACGTTTTCACCGACATCGTCGAGTTGCAGTCCAAGATCGGCCGCGATCCATCCGAGCGGGCGCCACGCGATCCATCGCGCGAACCCCGCGAACCACGCCAGCACACCCCGCAATTCCTGCAGCGCGGACCGGCCCCGGCCCGCGCGCCGGCCGGCGCGGACGACGAATTCGAGGATTGATCAGGCGGTTCACCCGCAGCATTATCGCAGCGCATGGCTGCTCCGCCGGCCAAACCCGGCCGCAATTGTCCGCTCTGTCCGAGGCTCGTGGCTTTCCGTCAGGCATGGCGGGAGCGCGAGCCGTCGTGGTTCAACGCGCCGGTCCCCTCCTTCGGCTCGCTTGATGCGCGGTTGCTGATCGTCGGCCTGGCCCCCGGCGTACGCGGCGCCAACCGCACCGGGCGGCCGTTCACCGGCGATTTCGCGGGCGATCTGCTCTACGCCACCTTGAAGGAATACGGCTTCGCCCGCGGCACCTTCGAAGCCCGCATCGACGACACCCTGGAGCTGGTCGATGCCCGCGTCACCAACGGTGTGCGCTGCGTGCCGCCGGAAAACAAACCGACCCCGGCCGAGATCAACACCTGCCGCGAGTTCCTCAATCCAACCATCGCGGAAATGCCAAAGCTCAGCACCATCGTCGTGCTCGGCCGCGTCGCCCATGAGACGACGGTGAAGGCGCTCGGCGCCAAACGCGCGGCGGCGCCGTTCAGTCACGGAGGCCGGGCCGACATCGGCGCGCTCGCGCTGTTCAGCAGCTATCACTGCTCGCGCTACAACACTAACACCGGCGTGCTGACGCCGAAGATGTTTCGCGCGGTGTTCGCAGCCGTGCGCCGGCACCTCGACGCGCAGCGCTAGGCTTCGGCTAAGGCGATCTCGCTCGGCACTGCAAAATGCCAATAGGGCAAGACGCCGCATTTTTGATTCTGTTAGGATGCGGCAACACTGAATAAACGGGAGGCCGCGATGATCAGGATTCTGCTTGCAGTGTCGATCTGCCTCGGATGGATGCTGGGCACGGACCCCGCCCCCGCGCAGGACTACCCCAACCGCCCGATCAAGATCGTCGTGCCGTTTCCGGCCGGCGGACCGACCGACGGCATGGCCCGCATCATCGCGGACCGGCTCGGCCAGGTGCTCGGCCAGAGCATCGTGATCGAAAACCGCGGCGGCGGCGCGGGCGGCAGCAACGGCGCCAAGGTCGTCGCCGCGGCCGATCCCGACGGCTACACCATCCTGCTCACCCCCGGCGGTTCATTGACCACCGGCCCCGCGGTGCATCCGAACATCGGCTACGACCCTTTCAAAGTGTTCACGCCGGTCGCCCAGCTCATCGACACGCCGCAGATCATTTCCGCCCACGAGAGCCTGCCGGTGAAAACGCTCGCCGATGTCGTGGCCTACGCCAAGGCCAATCCCGGCAAGATCAACTGGGGTTCGCAGGGCTTCGGCGTCGCCCCGCATCTGCTGCTGGAGATGTTCAAGGTCGATAACGGCATCAACATCGTGCATGTGCCCTATCGCGGCACGGCGCCGATGCTCGCGGCCATCGTTGCCGGCGAAATCCAGATGATCGCCGACCCGATGACGACAAGCCTGCCGCACATCCAGTCCGGCAAGCTGCGTGCGCTGGCGGTCGCCGGCGACACCCGCAGCCCGAAGCTGCCCGACGTACCGACCACCAAGGAGGCCGGTTTTCCGAAACTGAACTCGCCGTTCTGGCTCGGCGTCGTCGCGCCAGCCGGGACCCCGCCGGCCATCGTCGATAAGCTCAACGCCGCGTTCCGTGAAAGCATGGCGCCGCCGGAAACCCGGGCGCGGCTCGCCACCCTGGGCGCCGATATCCGGATCGATACGCCGGCGGCATTCGGGAAAATGCTGGCCAACGAGTCCGCTCAGTGGGTCGCGGTCGTCAAGGCGGCCAACATCAAGCCGGAGTGAGAGCGTTATTCCCGTCCAAAATCAGTGTTCGTCATGGCCGGGCGTAGCCGTCTGAAGGACGGCGTCGCTTCGCTCGCCTATGTCGCGGCCATCCACGTCTTACTTCGCGCAAAAGAAAGACGTGGATGCCCGGCAAAAGGCCGGGCATGACGTGGAGAGGGTGCTGCAAGCAAACTTATAACTGCCCCTAGCCGCCGTTGGCGTCGTCGCCCTCTTCGCCGATGCGCTCGACCGACACCACCTTCTCGTCGTCGGCGGTGTTGAACACGATCACGCCCTGCGTCGAGCGTCCGGCGATGCGGATGCCGTTCACCGGGCAGCGGATCAACTGGCCGCCGTCGGTGACCAGCATGAGCTGATCGGACTCCTCGACCGGGAAGGAAGCGACCAGCGGCCCGATCTTTTCCTTGATCGTCTCGGCGCCCTTCTTGCCTTCCCAGATCGCCATCGCGACCAGACCTTTGCCGCCGCGGTTGGTGATCCGGTACTCGTAGGACGATGACCGCTTGCCGTGGCCGCGCTCCGACACCGTCAGGATGAACTGCTCGGCGGCCGACAACTCGACATAGCGCTGCTCACCAAGCTCGATCGTGCTCGCCGCCGTCTCCTGGGCTTCGTCGGCGTCGGCCGCAGCCTCTTCCAGCTCGTCGCCGTTCTGGCTGCGGCGCACCGCATTGGCCCGCTTGAGATAGGCCATCCGCTCCTCGGCGCTGACGTCGAGGTGGCGCAGGATCGACTGCGAGATCACCCGATCGCCCTCGGCAAGACTGATGCCGCGAACGCCCATCGAGGTGCGGCCCTGGAACACGCGCACGTCGGTGACCGCGAAGCGGATGCACTGGCCCTGCGCGGTGGTCAGCAGCACGTCGTCATTTTCGGAGCAGACCTGTACATCGACGATGCCCTCGCCTTCGGCGAGCTTCATGGCGATGATGCCCGAGCGGCGCACGTCGACGAAGTCCGACAGCTTGTTGCGCCGGATGGTGCCCTTGGTGGTGGCGAACACCACGTCAAGATTGCCCCAGGTCGTCTCGTCCTCGGGCAGCGGCAGGATCGAGGTCATCAGTTCGCCCTGCTCGATCGGCAGGATGTTGATCAGCGGCTTGCCGCGCGCCTGCGGCGCCGCGATCGGCAGCCGCCAGACCTTTTCCTTGTAGACGCGGCCGAGCGAGGAGAAGAACAGCACCGGCGTATGCGTCGAGGCGACAAACAGCCGGGACACGAAATCCTCGTCACGGGTCTGCATGCCGGAGCGGCCCTTGCCGCCGCGGCGTTGCATCCGGTAGGTCGCGAGCGGCACGCGCTTGACGTAGCCCAGGTGGGACACCGTCACCACCATGTCCTCGCGCTGGATCAGGTCTTCGTCCTCGACCTCGCCCTCGGCCTCGGCGATCACGGTGCGGCGCGGCGTGGCGAACTCATCCTTCACCGCCACCAGTTCTTCCTTGACGATCGCCTGGATCCGCGCGCGAGAGCGCAGGATGTCGAGGTAGTCGGAAATTTCCTTGGCGAGCTTGTCAAGCTCGTCCTTGATCTCGTCGCGGCCGAGTGCGGTCAGCCGCTGCAGGCGCAGATCGAGGATCGCCTTGGTCTGCTCGGCAGTGAGCCTCGCGGTGCCGTCCGACGACATCCGGTGGCGCGGGTCGTCGATCAGCGCGATCAGCTCGGCCGCGGTGTTGGCCGGCCACTCGCGCTCCATCAACTTGTCGCGCGCCTCGGCGGCGTCCTTCGACCCGCGGATCAGCTTGATCACCTCGTCGATGTTGGCTACCGCGATGGCGAGGCCGACCAAGATGTGGGCGCGGTCGCGCGCCTTGCCGAGCCGGAACTTGGTCCGCCGCGACACCACCACCTCGCGGAAGGCGATGAACGCCGTCAGCATGTCCTTGATGTTCATCACCAGCGGTCGGCCGCCGTCGAGCGCCACCATGTTGCAGCCGAACGAGGTCTGCAGCGGCGTGAAGCGGTAGAGCTGGTTGAGCACCACGTCCGGCATGGCCTCGCGCTTGAGCTCGATCACAACGCGGTAGCCGTCGCGATCGGACTCGTCGCGCAGTTCGGCGATGCCTTCGATCTTCTTCTCGCGCACCAGTTCGGCCATGCGCTCGATCATCGTTGCCTTGTTTACCTGGTACGGGATTTCCGAAATGACGATCGCTTCGCGCTCCTTGCGAACGGTCTCCATCTCGACCTTGCCGCGCATCACGACCGAGCCGCGGCCGGTGTGGTAGGCGCTGTGAATGCCAGTGCGGCCGAGAATGATACCGCCGGTCGGGAAGTCCGGTCCCGGCACAATCTTGATCAGTTCGTCGATGCTGAGCGCCGGATTGTCGATCAGCGCCATGCAGGCGTCGATCACCTCGCCGAGATTGTGCGGCGGGATGTTGGTCGCCATGCCGACAGCGATGCCGCCGGCGCCGTTGACCAGCAGGTTGGGGAAGCGCGCCGGCAGAACCGCCGGCTCGTGTTCGTTGCCGTCGTAGTTCGGCTGGAAATCGACGGTGTCCTCGTCGATATCGGTGAGCAGCGACATCGCGGGCTTCGCCAACCGGCATTCGGTGTAGCGCATCGCCGCGGCGGCATCGCCGTCGACCGAGCCGAAGTTGCCCTGCCCGTCGATCAGCATCAGACGCATGGAGAAGTCCTGCGCCATTCGGACCAATGCGTCATAAATCGCGCTATCGCCGTGCGGATGGTATTTGCCCATCACATCGCCGACCACGCGGGCCGATTTCACGTATTTCTTGTCGGGCGTGTGGCCCTGCTCGTGCATCGAATAGAGGATGCGGCGATGCACCGGCTTCAAGCCGTCGCGCACGTCGGGCAGTGCGCGCGACACGATCACGCTCATCGCGTAATCGAGATAGCTGCGCTTCATCTCGTCCGTGATGGAGACGGGACGCACGTCCGAGGGAAGCCCCCCGGTGGGGTTTTCAGTATCGGCCAAAGGGAAATTCCTGAGCGCTAAATCCTGCGGGATTCTTGTTGGTTAGTTGGTCGGTTCTGTGTCGCCAATCCAGTGCCGCTGGCTTAACTGATTCATCCCGCCGACACCACCCCTGGACGAGATCGGAACCGGCCTCAATTTACGCTATAAATCAGCAAGTTAGCGCGGGTCCGGCGGGCTGCGCCGTTGCCGCGGGAATGGCGCCGCCGACGCCACCCGAATCGGCCAAGCGACAGCGTTGGGGCAACGCCGGGGTGCTATGTTGAACCGCGCCAAACGTTCGCGAGTTAAACCGTTCACACCCGGGCGCCAGGCCGCTGCATGCCGTTTGAATTCCTGATCGCCGCGCTGGTCACGCTGCTGGTGGTGGTCGATCCGGTCGGCCTCGTGCCGGCGTTCCTCGCGGTCACCAACGGCTTCTCGGAAAGCCAGCGCCGAAAGACCGCGATACGCGCCTGCCTCATCGCGGGCGCGATCCTGATCGGCGCGGCGTTGATTGGCGACTGGCTGCTGCGGCAGCTCGGCATCACCCTGCCCGCGTTCCGGATCGCCGGCGGGCTCCTGCTGTTCGCCGTCGCCTTCGAGATGGTGCTGGGGCTGCGGCTTGCGCGCGCCACCAAGGACGCCGAGCACGCCATCGAGGAGGACGCCCACGACATCGCAGCGTTTCCGCTGGCGATCCCGATGATGGCAGGCCCGGGCGCCATCACCGCAGCCATACTGCTGGCCGGTCAGGCGGCGTACCGCCCGCAATGGCTGGCGGTGCTTCTGGCGGTAGTCGCCGTGGTGATGGCGGCCTGTCTCATGTCATTCTTTGCCGCCGAGCGGATCGGCAAGCTGCTTGGCGTCACCGGCAATGTGGTGCTGTCGCGGCTGCTCGGCGTGATCCTGGCGGCGCTCGCCGTGCAGTATGTGGTCGATGGCGTGCGCGCCGCGTTCGTCGTCTGACGGCTGCTTAAAACCCGAGATG
>JAPLPD010000348.1:0-484 GCA_026400395.1 Alphaproteobacteria bacterium
GATGGCAGCGGTGCTGCTTGCTGCCGCGGCCTCCGGCGGGGTTACGGGTCTCCACACCACGCTGGCGATGACCTCCATCGAAGCCAAGGGCGCGTTTGCCGCTGCGAGCGATCTGGCGCCATCGTACCGCGGGCCGGGCGGCGCCTGAGTTCCGCGCCACATTGGTTAACGCGGTTCCCAATTGCGGCTTCTCCGTGTCTAAGAATGCGTATGCCGCCATCGTCAAACTGGCGGTATTTTTCCGGGGTGGCCTCGCTCCGGAGCCTGCGGCATACTGATGGCCGAAAGGGCACGCGCGGTTGTTGCGTGAAGCGAGGATGTTGGGTTCTGGACATCTCATCTCGGGCCTCGACGTGGCCACCGGCACGTTCGCGCTGATGGTGTTCAGCGCGGGCGCGGCGGCGATCGTCGTGGCAATCCTGGTGCGGATCGCGTTGCGGCGCGCCGGTGTGGCGGGCACCGCCGGATTTCTTTCGGTTTTGGC
>JAPLPD010000348.1:543-9703 GCA_026400395.1 Alphaproteobacteria bacterium
GCTGGCGTTCGTCGGCACGGCGGTCAGTTACGTGCTGTTCGATCGTTTGGCGGCGCGCGACTTGGTCGCGGAACGCCGCGCCATTGAGTCGCGGGCGGCGGAACTGACGGCGCGCTCGCTTGCGCCGGGCTCTGCGCTTGGCTGTCTGGATGCGGTTGCCAATGCCCTGGTGGAAAACAGTTGTGAGAAGCCGCTGTTTTCGAGTCCGGAGGCGATTGCGGCGGCGGTGGCTTATGTGGATGCGCGCTTCTCGCTGTTCGCCGTCAGCGCCTCGCTCGCCGAACAGGACAAAGGCTACCGGCCCGCGTTCGAACGTCTGCGGCAGGGGCTTGAAGCCGATCGGTATGGCCTGGTTGCCCACGTGCTTGCAACGCGTGGATGCAGTGGAGCCGACTGCGCCGAACTGAAGCTGCTGCGCGATCCGTCGCGCGTCGTGGCCAACATGAAGGCCCGTACCTTTGAAGCGGCACTCGGTGTGCATGCGTTGTCCTGGGTGCCGGGCGCGGGCGGCGTGGCGAGCCTGGCTTCAGCTTCGTCGGTGCCGTTTGCGGGGGCCGGTACGGGGCCTGGAGCGCCCGTCGCGCCTGGGGCGGCGCCTGCCGCCGGCGGCTCGCGGTTCGACTTTCCCTCGGCCAGTTCGATCCCGCCGGTCAGCATCATGAGTGCTGAGCCTGCCGCGCCGCACGCCCCTGCGGAGCCGCGCGCAGCCGTGCTGCCGCCCAAACGTCCGGAGAGGCCGGCCGCCGCCGCACCCGCCGCGCGTCCTCAGGGGGCCCGGCAGGCCGCAGCGCCTGCCAACTCGCCTCAGAGTCCCGGTCCACCACCCTCGCAACTGGCCGCGCCACCTGCGCAGGCCGCCCCGGAGGACGCAGTAGCTGACGTGCCCGATCCGCATGCGCGCCGCTGATAGCGCGAGCGCGCGGAAGGACAACGCACCCCGGCGGTGCTAATCCGTAATCCATGTTCGGGTCGGTCCTCATTGCCAACCGCGGCGAGATCGCCTGCCGGATCGCGCGCACCGCTGCGCGGCTCGGTTTGCGCACCATTGCCATCTACTCGACGGCGGACGCCGGCGCGCTCCATGTGCGGCAATGCGACGAGGCGTATCCGATCGGTTCGGCGCCGGCCGGCGAAAGCTACCTTGTTATCGATCGGCTGATCGAGGCTGCTCGCCAGTCGGGCGCTGAGTGCATTCATCCCGGCTATGGCTTCCTCTCCGAGAATGCCGAGTTCGCCGAAGCCTGCGCCGAAGCGGGCATCGCCTTCGTCGGTCCGCCGCCGGCGGCGATCCGGACCATGGGATTGAAGGGTAGCGCCAAGGCGTTGATGGAGCAGGCGGGCGTGCCAGTGGTGCCCGGCTATCACGGCGAGCGCCAGGAGCCGGCGTTTCTGAAGGAGAAAGCCTACGAGACCGGTTACCCGGTGCTGATCAAGGCCATCGCCGGCGGTGGCGGCAAGGGCATGCGGCGCGTCGATAAGCACGCCGAGTTCGAAGCGGCGCTGGAGTCCGCGCAACGTGAGGCGCGGAGTTCGTTCGGTGATGCGCGTGTGCTGATCGAGAAATACATCGCGGCGCCCCGCCATATCGAGCTGCAGGTTTTCGCTGACGGGCATGGCAACGCCGTCCATCTCAACGAGCGCGACTGTTCGTTGCAGCGCCGCCATCAGAAGGTGATCGAAGAAGCGCCAGCGCCTGGCATGAGCGCCGGGTTGCGCGCCGCGATGGGCGAGGCCGCAGTGAGAGCCGCGCAGGCGGTGGGCTATGTCGGCGCGGGAACCGTGGAATTCATCGCCGATGGCTCAAACGGGCTTCGCCCCGGCGGCTACTGGTTCATGGAAATGAACACGCGGCTTCAGGTCGAGCATCCGGTCACCGAGGCGATCACCGGGCTCGATCTGGTCGAATGGCAATTCCGGATCGCGGCGGGCGAGAGGCTGCCGCTGTCCCAGGATCAAGTCTTGCTGCGGGGACACGCGGTCGAGGCGCGCATCTACGCCGAGGATCCGGCGCGCGGGTTTCTGCCATCGACTGGGACGCTGCTGGCGCTGCAATTCCCGGATGGCGTGCGGGTCGATACCGGGGTGGAGCAGGGCAGCGCGATCACGCAGTACTACGATCCGATGATCGCCAAGATGATCGCGCACGCCCCGACCCGCGACGCGGCTCTCGACAAGCTTGCGGACGCGCTCGAACACACTGTCGCTGCTGGCCCACGCACAAATCTCGCGCTGCTTTCGGCGCTCTGCCGCGCCAGCGAGTTCCGAGCCGGAACGTTCGATACCGGATTTATAGAGCGCAACATGGCGATTCTTGATGTCAGCGGTGGCGATCGCGCGGCGGCGGCGTTCGGGGTTGCCGAATTACTGGCGCGCGATAGCGCGCGGATCAAACGAAGCATGGACCGCGCCGCCGAGATGCCGGCTTCGCCCTGGGATGCCACCGATGGTTTTCAGTTCTCCAGTGCGCGCACTGTTGCCCTTTCGATCCTGGTCGATGGGGAGGCGTTGGAAGCGCGGATAACCTACGGCTCTGCGGCGACCTTGGAGGGGCCGACGGTTGCTGTGGATGGCGTGGAGGCCGCCCTTGATGCAACCGCAATCGAGGCAGCAGATGCTGTGTACGTTTTGCGGCGGGGTCGGCAGACGGTGGTGAGCCGCGCCGATCTGGGTGCTGGCGATCTCCATCCCGGTGCTGGCAGCGGTCAGATCAAGGCACCGATGCACGGCAAGGTGCTGGCGCTGCTGGTGACCGACGGAGAGCATGTGGACAAGGGGCAACGTCTGGCCATCATCGAAGCGATGAAGATGGAACATGTTTTGACCGCGCCGAGCCCTGGACGTGTCGCGAACATTGCGGTGGCGGCCGGAAACCAAGTTGCCGAGGGCGCCAAGCTGATGACCATTGAGACCGTGGACTGAGGACATGCCACTTCATCTGCTCAAGCTCAGTGTCGGCACCGACTCCATCGAAGATCTCGAAGATTGGATCAAGCTCAAGGCGGCCGAACAGAAGAAGCGCGGAGTGAAGAAGCCCGAGCGCGTCCACACCACCCGGATGGTGCCCAAGCGGGCCGATGAAATTCTTGGCGGCGGCTCGATCTATTGGGTGATCCGCGGCGAGATTTTGTGCCGCGAGCGTATCCTCGACATCCGCCCGTTCGTTGACAAGGAAGGTGTCGGCCGCTGCAAGCTGGTGCTCGATCCGAAATGCGTAGCGGTGCGGCCGCGGCCTTTTCGCGCCTTTCAGGGCTGGCGGTATCTTGCCGAAAAGGATGCGCCGCCCGACCTCGATCGCGTCGCGCGGGGCACGTCCAACATGCCTGAGCCGCTGCGCCGCGAACTCCGTGAACTGGGACTGCTCTAGACTTGAGTGCTCAGACTTGCAGGTTGTCGATCAGGCGCGTTCGGCCGAGTTTCGCCGCCACCAGCAGCCGAACCGGCCCGTCCTTCACCGATTGTATCGGCGCCAGCGTTTCCGCATGGCGCGCTTCGAAATAGTCCACCGCGTAGCCCGCGTTCTCGATCTGCGCTTCGGCTTCGCCGAGCGTGGCAGCGAGCGGCGATCCGGCTTTGAGGTGCTTCGCGCAGTCCGTTAGCGCACGATAGAGCGCAGGGGCGGCCGCACGTTCGCCGGTGGACAGATAGGCGTTGCGCGACGACATCGCGAGGCCGTCCTTCTCGCGGATGGTCGGCAGGCCGACGATCTTGGTTGGAATGTCGAGGTCGCGTGCCATCGCCGTCACGACCTTGAGTTGCTGATAGTCCTTCTCGCCAAACGTGGCGTAGTCCGGTGCAACCTGCAGCAGCAGCTTTGCCACCACCGTGCAGACGCCGCCGAAGAAGTGCGGGCGGAACCGGTCTTCGAGGCGGGCCAGCGCGGGACCGCCTGGCGCGATCCTGGTGGCGAAGCCGTCGGGATACATCGTGGCGACTCCCGGCGCCCATATCGCATCGACCTTCAATTGCGACAGAGCCAATACATCGGCGTCCCAGGTTCGCGGGTAGCTGCCGAAGTCTTCGTTCGGGCCGAACTGGGCTGGATTGACGAAGATCGAGACGATGACACGGTCGGCGCGCCGTCGGGCCAGGCGGACCAGCGCAAGATGTCCCGCGTGCAGCGCGCCCATGGTCGGGACCAGCGCCACCGTTTCACCTTTGTCGCGCACCCGCGAAACCCACGCGCGCAGCGGGCCAACCGCACGGATGACCTGCGGTTGCGGGCGTTGTTGCGCCGCGGATTTTGATTTTGGCGTCATGGTTCAAGTTAATCCTTAACCTATCGAAAACACGTGTTAATCTTGACCGCAAGCGGGGGCAGGCCGATGTATCGCCTCTGTGAGGAGTGCCATGTCGGTTGAAGGTAGCGTGCGGCCACGCTCAGCCTTTTGCGTTGTGCTTGGCAACGAAAAGGGTGGGTCGGGAAAATCGACGGTCGCGATGCATATCGCGGTCGCGTTGTTGAAGGCCGGCCAGCGCGTCGCCACGATTGACCTCGACTCTCGCCAGAAAAGTTTCACCCATTATATCGAGAACCGCCGCGCCAGGGCAAAGCACGCCGGACTCTCTCTCGAACTGCCAACGCATTTCTGCGTCGCGCGCAAGGATGGCGCGCTGGTCTCGGAAAACGAAGCCGGCGAGTTCAATGATTTCGCTGCCGCGATCGACGCCGTCGAGCAGACTCACGATTTCATCGTCATCGACACGCCGGGCCACGACAGCTACCTGATGCGGCTCGCGCATTCGATGGCGGACACGTTGATTACGCCCTTGAACGACAGCTTCGTCGACTTCGACGTGCTCGGCACCGTCGATCCGGTGACCTTCGCCGTAACCGGCACCAGCCATTTCGCCGACATGGTCCGCGAGGCACGCCGACAACGCCGTGTGGTGGATCAGGCGACTATCGATTGGATCGTGGTGCGAAACCGTCTGTCGATGCTCGGCTCGCGCAACAAGCGCTTGGTGGGCGAGGGCCTTCAGGAGCTTTCGCTGCGGCTCGGCTTCCGCGCGGTGGATGGGTTTGCCGAACGCGTGATCTTCCGTGAACTCTATCCGCGCGGTTTGACTGCCCTCGATACGCTCGACGAGAGCACGCTGGGCACTCGCCCGAGCATGTCGCATGTGACCGCGCGCCAGGAGGTCGAAACGCTGCTTAAGTCGCTTCGGTTGCCGATCGACGAACGCGGCATCCGGCGGGTGGCGGCTCGGCAGGAGTGGTTCGCGGCCCAGGCCCAGCCGCTGGAACTGCCCGATCTCATCGAAGCTGAATTGGTGGCCGGCTAACGCTTCTTTTTGAAGCGCTTTGGGGCCATTGCGCCGGGCGCGCGAAGGCGCATCTTTAGGGCGGATTCGAACCGTTCCTGGACCCGATGGCGAAAGACCGTACTCCCGCCGAAACCGAAAGCCGCAAACAGCCGGCCGCCGCTTCGCCGCGAGCGGAAATTGACGCTTTTCTCAATACGGTCCGTTCACTCGGTCCGGCCACGCAATCGGGCCAGCGCGGACGGTTGATCTTCGCGCTGGATGCCACCATGAGCCGCCAGCCGATGTGGGACACCGCCTGCCGCCTGCAGGGCGACATGTTCAACGAGACGGCGGCGATCGGCGGCCTCGACGTTCAACTGGTCTACTACCGGGGTCTTGCGGAATGCCGCGCCTCGCAGTGGGTGTCCGACGCGCGCCGCTTGGGCGGCTTGATGGAGAAGATCGACGTACGCGGCGGGCACAGTCAGATCGGTAAAGTTCTGGCGCACGCGCGCCGCGAGCACGAAAAGAATAAGGTCCAGGCGCTGGTTTTTGTTGGGGACGCCATGGAAGAGCCGATCGACGATCTTTGTGCGGCGGCTGGCCAGCTTGGCCTGCTGGGCGTACCGGCCTTTATGTTTCAGGAGGGCGGCGACGCCGTAGCGGAGCGGGCATTCCGCGAGATTGCGCGGCTGTCGCGTGGCGCCTATTGCCGTTTCGACATCAGCGCGGCCCACGAGCTTGCTGAACTGCTGCGCGCGGTCGCGGCCTATGCCGCGGGCGGTAAGAAGGCGCTTGCCGATCTGAAAGCACGCCACAATGCTGGCGCGATTAAACTTCTGGCGCAGTTGAGATAGCCATGCCGACACTGGTTTTCGGCGTCCTCGTTCTGGTGCTGGTGCTGTGGGCACTCAACGGCTACGCGAAGGCCGATCCGAAATATCTGGCCAAGGTGATGCGGCCGGCCGGCGGCATCCTGGCGGTGGGGGGATCGACGTATCTCGCCGCTCAGATCAACGAGGCCAAAGAGGTTCTGCTGCGGCGGCAGCGGTAGGACACCCGGCAGCAGCGCCGGCACCAGCGCCGGCGGGAGCCGCTTGCCTCGTTTGCGCCGGTTCTGATTTCCAGCCTTGGCGGGGCGCATGTCCATCCGATCAGATCTTCAGCGCCATGCAGGCAACGTCTTCGCGCTTGAGCTTCTTGCAGACGGCCTCGGCCTCGTCTCGATCGAAACCGGCGAACCGAGCGCGGTAATACGTCTTGGCGCCCTTCACCGTGCGTTCGATGTATGCCTCGCCTTTTTTGAGCGCGGTCGCAGCCTTGCTCTTGGCGGCGGTAAGCTTCTGCTTGGCTTCGTCCTCGTCTTCGTAGGCGCCCACCTGGACCGCCCAGCCGGTGCGGACGGTATGGCGGGGGACCGAAGCGAAATGGTCCGAAGCTTTGGTCGAAGTTTTGGCAGACGGCGCGGGCTCGGCCTTCGCGGGTGGCAGCGCGGCCTGATTGATGGTGGCGATAGCCGCCGGCGGTTTGGTGACCGCCGCGGGCGGCTTGGCGAACACGCCGGGCGGGGGAGGCGGCGCGGCCTCGATAGGCGCGGCGGCGGCCAGCGTTTCAGCGAGCGCCTCGTCCTGGGTCTGCGGCATGGCGGATGCCGTGCGGATCGGTTCGGGTTTGGCGGCGGGGACCGCGGCCACGGCGTTGGCCGAGGCGGCCTTGGACGAAACGACCTTGACGCTGACGGTCTTGACCTTGACCGGCGTCAGCGGCGCGCTTGAACCGGGCATAATCGCCGCGGTGGTCTCGTTGGCGCGCGGCGGGATCGGCGACGTATCGATCGATGCAAGCGTCGATCGGCCGGCCGGGGCAAACTCCGGTTTCGGCGCTTCCGCCACCATGGCGGGCGCCGTCTGCTTGGTCGAAGCCTGCGCGATGGTCTCTTCGATCAGCCCGCGCATGCGCGTATCGCGGCTGACGGCGGAGCGGCCGCCGAGCACCACGGCGACGATCTGGCGCGGTCCGCGGCGGACCGAGGTCACGAGGTTGAAGCCGGAATCCCGTGTGAAACCGGTCTTGATGCCATCGACGCCTTCGACCTGGCCGAGCAGCCGGTTGTGGTTGCGCATGGCGCTGCCGCGATAGGTAAAACTCGGCGTCGAGAAATACCGGTAGTATTTCGGGAAACGTTCCTGGATGGCGATGCCGAGCAATGCCTGGTCGCGCGCGGTGGTGATCTGCTCGTCGTTCGGCAGGCCGTTGGGATTGCGGTATGTGGTGTTGCGCATGCCGAGCGCGCGCGCCTTGCGCGTCATCATGCGGGCGAATTCGTCAGCGTCGCCGCCGGCCATGGCCTCTGCAAGCACCACCGAGGCGTCGTTGGCGGATTCGGTGACCAGCGCCTTGATCGCGTCTTCGACCTTCAGCGTGTCGCTCGGCCGCAGTCCAAGCTTGGTCGGGGCCTGGCTGGACGCCTCTTCCGACACCGGCATTTGGGTGTCGAGGGTGATCTTGCCGGACTCCAGGCGCTCGAACAGCAGGTAGAGCGTCATGATCTTGGTGAGCGAGGCGGGGTGCCGCGGCGCGTCCGGGTTGGCGGAGTGCAGCACCGAGCCATTCTTGGCATCGACCACGATCGCCGCGTAGGGCGGATTGTAGCTTGATGAAACAGACTTGCCGTGGGAGCGCTTGTGACGGCGGCGTGCGTCGGCAGGATCAGTTGCGACGGCAAGGAAGCCAACGACAGCGGCGAGGCCCAAACAACCCAGCCGGAGGCTGCGGGAGGCTCCGAACGGTACGCACACCATACTGTTATCCCCGTTTTCGCCCGTTCTCGCGCCAAAAAGCTGGGCCACAGACCCTGGGTATCGCGTGCACCAGCTTGAACATCCGCCCATTTCTAGGGCGGAGCGTGATCGAGACGGCACAGCAGCCAAAAATACGTCGGCGGGGTTGCCAAAAAGTTAAGTAAATCAAGGTTGAAAGCCCGAGTCGGCGCAGGCGACGGGTAGGTTGAGTGCAACGCAAAATAACACTTGCATTATTTGTGCACTGCACTATATTGCCTTTCATGCGGGCGTTAAAGCGCGCAAGGTCCAGGCAGGTAAAACCCCAGTGTCCCCACCCGATCCGCGGGACGGAGAGAAACGGCTATGATGAAGAACATGGAAGACGTGCAGAAGATGAGCAAAGACAACATGGACGCAACGATGAAGTCGTTCGGCATGCTGTCGAAGGCGACCCAGGCGATCGCCGCCGAAGTGGTCGATTATTCGAAGAAGTCGTTCGAGGACAGCTCCAAGGTCATGGAGAAACTGCTCGGTGCGAAGTCGATCGACAAGGCGATTGAGATCCAGACCGACTACGCCAAGACCGCGTACGAAGGCTTCGTCGCCCAGGCGACCAAGATCGGCGAACTCTATACCGATCTCGCCAAGGAGACCTACAAGCCGTTCGAAGCCCTCGCCGTGAAGGTTGCGCCCGCCAAGTAAGGTTGGCCTTGAGCGTTGCGTTGGTTTGAATAAGCAGAGCCCGGCCCAATCGGCCGGGATTTTGTTTTCGGCGGCATGGGTCGGCCTCCTTTCAAGTCAACCTCCATCGTTCCCGCAGCACGCTGGCGCCCGGGTCATTTCGGCCGAAGCGCATTCGGAAACAGTCCGAGGGCGCGCGGGACGCCGGGGATCTTGCGGACCCACGGGCTCAAGCCCCTCGCGGGACTTGAGCGGAACGGCGATCTCGGCCGAGGCCACCGTTCTGGTTTTGTCGAAACCGCAAGTCCGCATCTCTCCAGCGTCCCGCGCGCGGTGTTTGAGGTTTGCTCCGCACGACCCCCGGTGGGCTGAGTTTTCAGGACCCCTCCCGCTATTGCGGTCGGACGGGGCCTACCCACCGCTATGAGCCTTGGCAGCGCCTGGCCGTTGGC
>JAPLPD010000314.1 GCA_026400395.1 Alphaproteobacteria bacterium
CCTGCCGGAGGCGGAGCGGCTGTTCGACCGCAAGCCGTCCTACGAATGGGATCAATTCATCCCGATCGCCCGCGTCCTGGCCGATCCCGGTGTGCTCGCCGTGCACGCCGATTCGCCCTACAAGTCCGTTGCCGATCTCGTCGCGGATGCGAAAAAGCGGCCCTCGCAGATCACCTACAGCTCGTCGGGCAACTACGGCGCCTCCCATGTGCCGTTCGAGATGCTGAGCCAGGCGGCCGGCATCAAGATGCTGCATGTGCCGTATCGCGGCGGCGGCCCGGCGCTGATTGCCTTCGTCGGCAAGCAGGTCGACCTGACCGCCCAGGCTCCCGGCATCATCAATCCACAGGCCCGCGACGGCAAAGCGCGACTTCTTGCCCATTGGGGCGCCCAACGTACCAAGGAGCTCGAGGGTATTCCGACCATGATCGAGCTCGGCTACAAGGACGTCGAGTACTACATCTGGGCTGGCCTGTTCGCCCCCAAGGGCACGCCGGCTCCGGTCATCACCCGGCTGCGCGAGGCCATGCGTCAGATCATGGCGGACCCGCAGGTGGTCGGCATCTTCGAGAAGGCGGGAAGCCCCGCCGCCTATTTGGACCAGCCGGAGTTCGCCAAGTTCGTTGAAACCGACGCCACCCGGCTCATTCCGGTGGTCAAGAAAATCGGTAGATCGGAAGAGAAAGAGAAATGAAAGTTGGACTTTTCGACCACATTGAGAACGGTGGACGCCCGACCGCGCAGTTGTTCGACGAGCGGCTGGCCTTTATCCAGGCCGCCGACGCGGCGGGCTTCTACTGCCTGCATCTCGCGGAGCATCACCAGACGCCGCTCAACATGGTGCCGGTGCCCGGCCTGTTCATGGGCGCGGTCGCGCGCCTGACCAAGCAGATCAAGATCGGCCCGCTGGTCTATCTGCTGCCGCTCTATTCGCCGCTCCGCATGATCGACGAAATCTGCATGCTCGATCATCTGAGCCACGGCCGGGCCGAGATCGGCGTCGGCCGCGGCGTGTCACCGTTCGAGCTGCGCTACAACAAGGTCGATCCGGAGAAGTCGCGCGAGATTTTCATCGACGCCTACCGGTGCATCGCCAAGGGCCTGACCACCGACCAACTCACCTACAAGGGGCCACACTACGAGTACGACAACGTTCCGATCGCGCTGCGCCCGCTGCAGCAGCCATATCCGGCGTTCTGGTACGGCTCGTCCGGCGCCGAGGGTTCGACCTGGGCCGGTGAGGAGGGGCTGCACTTCGTCACACTCGGCGCCAATCAGTTCGCCAAGACCAACATCGACACCTTCAAGGCGGCGCTCGCCAAGCGCGGCGGCAAGGCGGCGCAGCCGAAGCCGGAGTTCTCCGGCGGGGTGGTGCTCGGCGTGCAACGCCACATCTTCGTGGATGAGACCGACGAGAAGGCGCGCGCCTGGGCGAAGCCCGCGATGGAGAACCATCTCGGCAACATCAACTGGATCAGGGATCGTCACGGCGTCACCATGACCGCCGAGCGCATGAAGAACGTGCGTGGCCGCAATTTCGAGGAATGCATCGCGGAGGGCACGGTGATCGCCGGTTCGCCGAAGACGGTGCTGGCGGAGATCGAGAAGCAGCACAAGGAGATCGGCTTCAACTATCTTCTGACCTATCTCTTCCTCGGCGACATGACCGCGGACACTGCCATGCGCTCGCTCAAGCTGTTCACCGCCGAGGTGATGCCCTCGGTCGAACGGATGTGAAGCATGAGCGCCAAACGCGAACGCATTCAGCCCGACAAGCTCCACGTCCGTAAGGCCGGCGACAAGGTCCTGTATTCGCAGGTCATGGTGGTCGAAGTGGGCGGCACCCGGCAGATCTATATCGCCGGCCAGACGCCGCGTGACCGCGAGGGCAACTGCGTAGGCCCCGGCGACATGCGGGCGCAGATCGCTCAGGTCGGCGAGAACATCAAGGATGCGCTGGAGGCCGCCGGCGCCACGCTCGCGGATGTCGTCAAAACCACGACCTACGTCACCGACATGGACGAGTACTTCAAGCACTCGGACGTGCGCATGCGCTTCTTCGCGCAGGCGCTGCCGACCAGCACGACCGTGCAGGTCAGCCGGCTCTCGCGGCCGGAGTTTTTGGTCGAGATCGAGGCGTTCGCGATCGTGTAGGCCGTGCGTCCCGCGCGCTACTTCATGTCCTTCATCGCTTCGTGCTTCCAGATCTCCCAGGCGTCGATCAAGCGCTTGGGGTCCTGCATCTCGTCTGGCTGGACGTATTTGATCGGCTTACGGAAACTCAGCGCGGTGGCAAGCTGCTGCGCGTTCATTTCCGTGTAAAGCGCGCGATGCACCGCGCGCGGAATGTCGCCCGCCACCACGAGATTGCCGTGTCCGCGCAACAGCGCCACCGGGTTGTTGCCCAGCACCTTGGCGAGCGCCGCGCCCTGTTCCTTGGTGGTCACCAGCAGGCCCTGCGTCAGTCCGACGTCGCGGATTTCGAAGCATGGGCAGCCGTTCGCCAGAAATGAAGCGATGTGCGAAACCGCGCGGAGCGGCTCGTCCGTCACCGTGAACGGGATCACCGTCGGCGAATGGCTGTGCACCACGGCGTTGACGTCCGGCCGCGCGCGGAAAGCCTCGCCGTGGATATAGCGCTCGAGGAACATTCGGCGGCCGCGCTGATCGACCGGATTGGAGTCGATGTCGAACTCCATGATGTCGTCGGCTGTCACCAGCCCCGCCGCGCGGGCACACGACAGAAGATAGCGCTCGGGATTGTTCGGGTGCCGCATCGATACATGACCCCAGGCGTCCAGCACGCCGTGCTGGGCGAGGATGCGGCTGGCGGCGACAAGGTCCTCGATCAGTGCGGGATCGACAGGGCCGGCGGAGGCGATCGAAGCTTCAGGCATAGTGGTCATCCGTTTTTGTGCGTGATCGTCCGGAGCAATGAACAGTTCAATGCTATACAATTCAAGTGGATCGCGGACGATCTGCATAAAGGCGCCCAACGCGCCGCCGATTTCGGGGGAGGACGTTCGTGAAGCAGCAGGTGTGGATAGGTTTGTTGATGGCGCTGTTGCCGGCGACTATGATGGCGCAGCCGGCCTCTCAACCTGCGTCCTGGCCCACGAGCTCGATCCGCGTGATCGTGCCATATCCGCCGGGCAGCAGCGGCGACACCATCGTGCGACGGCTCGCCCCGCTGATCGCCGGGAAGCTCGGCGGCACCGTGTTTGTGGATAACCGGCCCGGCGCGAACGGCCATCTCGCAGTCGAGGTGGTGAAGAACGCCGCGCCGGACGGCTACACGGTTCTGCTCGGCAGCGACATCCAATTCTCGATCTCTCCGGTGCTGTATTCGAAGCTGCCGTTCGACGCCGAACGGGATTTCAAGCCGGTCGGCCCGCTGGCGCGGATCGACCTGGTCATGGTGTCGAACAGGAATTTCAAAGCCAGCACGATCCAGGAGTTGGTGACGCTGGCGCGGGCCGAGCCCGGCAAGTTCACATATGCGTCGACTGGCATCGGCAGTTCCCACCAGCTTTACATGGAGTTGTTCAAGATCAGGAACGGCATCGACATCACTACATGTGCCGTACAAGGGTACGGGGCAGGCGGCCCCGGATATTATCAGCGGTCAGGTCGATCTGATGTTCTTTGGCTCGGCGCAGGCGATTTCCGGCGTCGAGGGCGGCCAGATCAAGGCGCTTGGCGTTGGCACGCTCAAACGGCTGGAGCGGCTTCCCCAGGTTGCCACGATTGCCGAATCCGGCACACCCGATTTCGCCGCCAACAACATCTGGGGCGTTTGGGCGCCGGCTGGCGTGCCCGATGCCTATGTCGAACGACTGCGCGGCGCGATCACCGAAAGCCTCGCCGACCCGGAGATACGCAAGTGGTATCGGGACTCGGCGCTGACCACGATGGACGGCGGCGCCGACGAGATGACCAAGGCCATTCGCGATCAGCGCGCCAAATGGGCAGACGTGATCAAGGCGGCGAACATCAAGCCGCTGGAATGATCGCTAGTTCATCTGGAAACCGGTCTTCCGCACGATCGGTATCCAGACCTTCATTTCGCTCGCCATCACCTTTGTGAAATCCTCCGGTGAGCCGGGCTGCGGCTCAAAGCCGATGCGCCGGATCGCCGCGCGCAGCTCTTCGGATTTCAGGCTTTCGTTCACGGCGGCGTTGAGCCGTGCGATCACGCCGGCCGGGATGCCGGCCGGGCCGAACAGGCCGTAGGTGGTCACCGAGGCAACGTCGGGCAATCCACTTTCCGCCATGGTGGGGACGTCCGGCAACTCGCTGTTTCGCGTCGCGCTGGTGACCGCGAGCGCGCGGAGCCTGCCTTCACGAACCAGCGGCGCCAGCGTCGAGATGGTGCCGATGTTCATCTGCACCCGGCCGCCCAGCATATCCGGGATCGCCTGGGCGCCGCCCTTGTAGGGGATGTTGGCGATGTCGGTGCCGCTGGCGAGCTTGAACATCTCGCCGACCAGTTGCGGCAGCGTGCCCTGGCCGAAGCCGAAGTTGAGCTTGCCGGGATTGGCTTTGGCATAGGCTATGAACTCGGCGACCGTGAGCGCCGGAACCTCCGGAGCGATCACCATCATCAGGCCGCCGCTTGCCACCGCCGCGATCGTGACGAAGTCCTTCAGCGCATCGTACGTGAAGGTCTTGTTGACCAACGGCGCGATGAAATGCGTCGGGCTGTTGGACACCATCAGCGTGGTGCCGTCCGGCTCCGCGGCCATCGTTGCCTTGACGCCGATCGCGGTGCCGCCACTGGGCCGATTGTCGACGACCACCGGCTGGCCAAGTTGCGCGGCCATCGGCGTGGCGATCAGGCGCGCCACCACGTCGTTCGGTGAGCCGGGCGTGAACGGGGCGATGATCTTGATCGGCCGGTCGGGAAAGCCTTGTGCCGCGGCTGGCGCTGTCAGCCCGGCGGCGCCGGCCAGCGCGCCCGGCAGGAGCCGCAACACGCCGCGCCGGTTCATTGTTTCGCTCACTTCGGATCGGTCGCTTCGCGAGCCACCTTTTCGGCGATCGGGCGCCATGTCCGTTGCTGATCTTGGGCGAATGCCGTGACCTCCGCCGGCGTCATCGACAGGACGTAGGCTCCAAGCGACGCGAGCTTGGTTTTCAGCTCGGCGTCGTCCATCGCCTTCCGCAGATCGGCGCTGGCTTTCTGGATGATGGCATCGGGCGTCCCCACCGGGGCGAGCAGGACGTTCCAGCCGCCGGCGATAAAGCCCGGAATTGTTTCCGCGACCGTCGGAAGATCCTTGAAATCGTCGAGCCGCGAAACCGACGCGACTGCAACGCCGTCGATCAGCTTGCTGTTGAGCCCTCCGGCGAGCCCCGCGTAGCCCTCGATAACGATTGCAACCCGGCCGGTTCCGACGTCGGCCATCGCCGCGGTCGGCCCGCCGGAGTATGGGATCATCTGTAGCTTGATGCCGGCGCGCTCCTGCAACAGCTCCATGGTCAGGTGCGTGATGCGGCCCCGTCCGGTGGTGGCGTAGGACAAATCTCCGGGCTTCTGCTTCGCCATCGCGATTAAGTCCTGCAGCGACTTCACGCCGATCTTCGGCGAGACCGCGATGAACATCGGCTGCTGGGTGATGAAGCCGATCGGCGCGAAGTCGCGCGGCAATTCGATCGGCAGGTTGGGCGCGACGCCGGGCGCGCCTTTCAGGGCGGTGAATGTCGATGCGGCCCCGACATAGAGAGTGTAGCCGTCGGGCGGAGCCTGCATGGCGGCGCGCACCGCGAGCGAACCGCCGGCGCCGGGCCGGTTGTCGACCACCGGCTGCTGTCCCCACACCACCCCGAGCCGCTCCGCCATCAGCCGCGAGGCGGTGTCGGTTGCGCTTCCCGGCGCGGAATCAACGATGATCTTTACGGGCTTGTTGGGATAGTCCGACTGCGCCTGCGCGCCTGAGCTCAAGATGAGCGTTGCCGCGAATGCCGAAAGCAATGGTCTCATCGCAAATCCCCTTTTGATTTCGTCATTCGCCCTTGATGTTGTTGGCCTTGATGA
>JAPLPD010000065.1 GCA_026400395.1 Alphaproteobacteria bacterium
AGCAGCGGCGCATTCTCATCCTGATTGTCGCGGGATTCTCACCTTGATTGTCGCGCCGCAGTGCTGGGCGACCAGCCGCGCAAAGATGTCGCTGCCGCCGCCGGGCGTCGCCGGCACCACAATGCGTATCGTCTTGTTTGGATAGGTCGACTGCCCCGCGGCCGGCGCGATCAGGACCGCCGATGCAAGCATTGCGAGCGCAACCACCCTGGCCATTGTCGTCTCCCTCCCGACGCCTGATAATGCTTTGATCAGGGATTCTCCGGATGAACTCCGAACCACGTTGAATTTTTGTGTTTTCCCCGCGCTTTGACAAGACGGGCTGACGGCGTGGCCCGCTGTCGCCACCGTTGACGCTACGAAGCCTGCGAGAGCGTCAGAGAACGCGTGGGTTCGGCACCGGAAGGTGTGAACCAGAATACGGCAAGAACAACGCACGACGAGTGCGCGAGAACGCGATGAAAACGCATGGATTGGACCTGATAACCGTGGCAACCGGACTCAAGACGTCCGGACGAACCGCGAAACTCTTCAGGTCAGAGGTTTCGGAGGCGGCGTATGAAATCCCGGCGTATGGGAACGCAGTGAGGCAATTGGCCGGATGAAAAAGGTTGTTTCGACGTTTTCGACGGCAGCGGTCGTGCAGGCAAGCGGCGCCACCGCTCCGGTGCACCCGTAGCAGTGATCGCAAGGAGCCGCATGGCCGACCGGCTGATCGGCCGGCACGCTTGAAAGAACCGTTTGAGAGCCCGCCCCGGGCGCGTCGCAGTCAGTCCACGCATGGGCCATTCCGACGGTCAAAAATGCCACCGCGCAAATCACCGCCACAACACGTCGGAGATTAGCAAAGAGCGCAATTTGGATGCGCCGCCCATGTGACATTATTACATGCGAAGCGACTGACATGTCATAGCAATATCAAGCCCTACGGCCTATCACAATAGAAGAGGTCGGCGACGAGCGATCAGGCCCCTAATGGTTCACAGCGTTGTGTGCCAAAGTTAATGGTGACGGGTGAAAACGATGTTTTGACTGCTAGCCGCCGTGCTAGACTGGGCCCGTGCCATTGATCGCCACCATCCGCCGCCTCCTGACGGCCTTAGCCATTCTGGGCCTCGTTCTGACCCCGATGGCCCGTCCAGCGACGGCTATGCCTGCAGAGCAATCCGCCGTGCTTGACCATCACGCAATGATGGCCGGTATGGCGGATCACGAAATGACGATGCCTGAAGGTATGCCGTGCTGCCCCGACCAATCACCGATGCCCGATTGCGGCAAGCACTGCACGATGATGATGTGCGCGGAGAGCCTGTCTCCAACTTTGCCAGGGCCAGCCTGGCTTCCAGTACCGATAGCGGCTGCTGCGGAACTGATCGTCGATAGCGAAGCCGCGCTCAGCGGTCTCTCTCCAACTCCACCTCCAAGACCTCCCAAGACCTGACGCAAGCGGCACCCCGTGGTGCCGATCGTTGTGCTGTGTCGCGCTCGCGCCGACGCACGCATTCGTTCATCGCGCAGATTTGAGAGAAACTTGGAGACTCCCATGACTCGATTCAACAATTGCGTCGGCTTGGCGCTGCTTGCCGGGTTGATGACAACCGGCGTGCTCGTTTCGGCGAAGGCCGATGTCAAAGACTTTGAATTTCAACTCATCCAGAACGAACTAAAGAAAGGCGACGCAGTCGTCGTTGTTCGCCTCGTCGATAAGCGCACCAAGGCGCCCGTTCCAAACGCCGTGATCTTTGCCAAGCGCATCGACATGGCGCCAGATGGCATGGCCACCATGGCGGAGAAAGTCGAAGAGCTTCCGTCGACAGTGCCGGGCGAGTACCGGTTTACGACGAACCTTTCAATGCAAGGGCGGTGGCAACTCTCGCTTGGCGCGAAAGTGCAGGGCGAAACCGGGTCAGTCCAAGGAAAGCTGATCGTCAAGGCGCTGCCATGAGCCCTTTACGACCGCTTCTGATCCTCGCCGCCATACTGGCGGCGGGGACGGGAGGATTTTTTTTCGGACGGACCAACGGCGGCACGCCGGCCGCCGTTGGCGCGAACACGCCCTCTGGCGATGTTGTCTATTACCAGGACCCCGACGGTAAGCCTCAGTACAGCCCGCAGCCGGCCCAGACGACGGATGGTCGGCCCTATCGCGCGGTTCGCGCGGGTGAAGACGTCAACTTTGATTCGGCGGCCAAGTCTGCGAACCCATCAGGTCAGGAGTCCAAACGCATTCTTTACTACCGCAACCCGATGGGACTTCCGGACGTATCGCCGACGCCGAAAAAAGATTCTATGGGTATGGATTACATCGCCGTCTATGACGGTGAAGATGACGATCCGTCTTCCGTAAAGCTGAGTCCGGGCAAACTCCAGCGCGCCGGAGTGGCGACCGAGCCCGCCATGCTTCAGATCATCGCTACGCCGGTCCGTGCCCCCGGGACAATTCAGCTCGATGAACGCAAGATTTCCGTGATCTCTGTACGAACGGAATCCTTCGTCGACACTGTGGAGGATGTCACGACCGGCACCGAAGTCCGCAAAGGGCAACCGCTGCTGAGCCTCTACAGCCCGTTGATCGCTACGGCGGCTGCGGATTATCTCGCCTCGCTGACAATGCCTGCCAACACATTTGCCCAATCCGGCTCGCGTCAGCGGCTAGTGAACTATGGCGCCCCCGACAGTCTCTTCGCCCGGATCCAAAAGGCACGACAGGTGCCGGTAAATTTCACGTGGGAAGCGCCGCGGGACGGCATCGTCCTCGAACGCAACGTGAGCGACGGAATGCGCGCCAACCCCGGCGACGTCCTGTTCCGTATTGCAGACCACAGTACGGTTTGGGTCCTGGTCGACGTTGCCGAGCGGGACCTTGCGGCCGTATCCGAAAACCAGTCGGCAACGGTGCGGGTGAGGAGCTATCCGGACCGCACGTTCGCCGGAAAAATCGCCCTGGTCTATCCGCATCTCAACCCGGCCACCCGCACTGTTCGCGTCCGGATTGAACTACCGAATACCGATTTGCTGCTTCGGCCGGATATGTACGCGGAAGCCGAGATAAACACCGGCTCCGACGAACCCGTGCTGGCCGTGCCGGACAGCGCCGTTATCGACAGTGGTAGCCGCCAGATTGTGCTGGTGGATAAAGGCGACGGACGATTCGAGCCGCGCTCAGTCAAACTCGGTCGGCGTGGCACCGGCTACGTGGAGATCCGCGACGGCCTTGCCGATGGCGAGGTCGTAGTCACTTCCGCCAACTTCCTGATCGATGCCGAAAGCAATCTAAAGTCAGCTCTAAAAGGATTGAGCGACGCGAGCGCCCCGCAATGATTGGACGCATCATCGCCGCCTCTGCCCGGAACATCGTGCTGGTGTTGATCGCAACCGCATTCGCAGTTGCCGCTGGTCTGTATTCGATCTTCCATCTGCCGCTCGACGCGATTCCCGACCTCTCCGACACACAGGTAATCGTCTACACCGAATACCCGGGACAGGCCCCGCAGGTCGTCGAGGATCAGGTCACATATCCGCTGGCTAGCGCCATGCTGACCGTGCCGAAATCGAAGGTTGTGCGCGGCTTCTCCTATTTCGGTGTCAGCTTCGTCTACGTCATC
>JAPLPD010000108.1 GCA_026400395.1 Alphaproteobacteria bacterium
ACGCGGATGTGGATAACGAGGGGCGACGCTACCGCTGTGAAGGCGCGCGACCCCCCTCGTTACCCACAAACGCTCAGCCCCATCCAAAAGGGGACATTCTCATTGTGAGGAACGAGGGGACATTCTCATTGTGCGTTGACACCCCCACTTCAAAAACCGAAACGTTCCGAGATCAGTTCGTGGCCGGAAGCCGCGACGATTTCAATTGCAGCGCGCGAATGCGATCGGCGAGGTTGCCCTTGCCGCCGGCCGGCGCGGACTTGCGCTCGCCATGAACGGACGGGTGCCCGTTGGCGGCTTCGGCTTCGCTCGCCAGCATCGCCTCGATTGGCGAATCGGCGCCATCGAGCGCGGCGGTGAGCCGCGCGATTTCGGCGGCGATGTCATTGATGCGCTCGCGCAGCAACGCGTTCTCCACCCGCTCGGCCGCCCAGGTCTGTTCGGCGTCGCGCTTCATGCCGCCAATTTCCTGATGCAGCTTGGCGCGCTCTGCCTTGGATTGGGGGAGTTGATCCTCGATCAGCAGCTTTTCTTTTTCCAGCCCTTCGGAGGCGGCACGGCTACGGTTGGCGGCACCGGATAGTTCCGTGCGCAGATCGACCTCCGCCTTGCGGCTGGCGTTCAGCGTTTCGGTGAGCCGCGCAACCTCCAGTTCGCGGTCGGACAGGGTCTTGCCCTGCTCGGCCATGCGCGTTTCCAACTCCACCACGCGCCGACCGAGAACCTCGGCCTCGGTGGTTTGCGCCATCAGCGCGCGCTCAAGCTCCATCACCCGGTCGCTCAGCTTTTCGACCTTGCTGCGGGCCTCATTGAGGTCGGCAGTGGCGGCCGTGGCCGCCTGGCGTTCCTTGGTCAGGCGGTCGCCGATCTCATGCGCCTCGCGCTCGTGAATGGAGACGCGCTCCTTCAGCGCGTCGACCTGAACCCGCGGCGCGGTGCTTTCGACGCGCTGGCTGTCGGCGGTGGCGGATCGCTCACCGAGATCGGCCGAGACCTTGGCCAGTTCGGCCTGCCTGTCGGCCAGCATGCGCTCGGCTTCGCGCAACGCGCCGATCTTCACGGAGTGCTCGGACTCGGTGGCCTGCAGCTGGTCCTTGAGCGACTTCTCCCGCGCTTCGAGCGAAAAGATCGCGGCGGTCTTCTCGCCCAGATCGACCTTGAGGCGGTTGATGACATCGGATTTCTTGCCGAGCTCGGCGAGCTGGCTGGTGGTGCGCGACTTCATCTGCTCGACCGAAAGCTCCAGACGGCGCGTCGACATGGCGAATTCCGCGCGAAGCTGATCCTTGTCGGCCTGGATCTCGGCCATCGACAGCGGCGTCGCCGCTTCAAGCCGGCGCATGGTCAGCCGCACCGCACGATTGTGGACGAGCGGAATCAGCACGAGGCCAAACAGGCTCGCGACCAAAAAGCCAATAGCAAAGAACATGATCGGCTCGATCATGGACGGGGGCCTCCGACCCGGAATGACGCCGAAAAGCAACCCTGCCACGGCTGTGTGACGGCTGCCAGATTTACCGGCATTTAGCGTAAATGCGCGGAAAGGATTGCGGCGAGCGCGCCTGACAGCCCGAACCTTCCGGGCCTAGAGCGGATTCCAGGTCGCCTTCGGCGTGAACTTCAGATAGCCGACGTTGGCGCCGAGCCGAAGTCCGACACCCGACCGGATCGGAACCAGCACGATGCCGCTGGCGGTCAGCGCCGTCATGCCGAAGCCGCCGATGAAGTAGGCGGAGCCATCGACGCCTCCGAACCGTTCATAGATCGCCTCGGTGTTCGGCAGGTTGTAGATGAGCATCATGGTGCGCGCGCCCTCGCCGCCCAAGTCCCAGCCGATCGACGGCCCCTGCCAGTACACCTTCAGATCGCCGGCATTCTTGGTGTAGAGCACGCCCTCGCCGTAGCGCAGCCCGGCGACGAACGCACCGGCGGCTTCCTCGCCAAGGATGTAGCCGTTCGGCTGGCCCCATGTGCTGACGGCCTTTTCGACGACTTGCGCCAGCCCGCGCGACACTGTGCCAAAGAAATTGTGTCCGGCGTTGACCACTTCAGTGGCGCTGAACCGGCTTTCCTGCGACTGGGCCGGAGGCGGCCCGGGCGGCGGAGCGCCTTGGGCCTGTGCCGAAGCGGCGGCCAGAAGGCCGATAATCAGCGCCGTGGCAGCGATCCGGATTGTTGCGCTCAGGCGATTCGCGCGCATCAGGTGCTCCATCAGATGGGGCGACGGCCCCCGCTTAACTCGTTGCTCATGCCACTGCCTTAGCGTCCGGCGGCAGCGGGAACTCGAATCAAAGCACCACAGGCGGCGAATATGACGGCAGCGCGGCAGGAACGGAAGCCGCATCGTTTCCGGGCCGTCCTGGCGGTCATTTCAACAGCGGCCGCCCTGTCGGCTGGCCTGTTGGCCGGCTTGACCGGTATCGCGGCCGCCGGCGCCACCACCGAATGGGTGGTGGTCAACCGCACCACCGGCCTCGCCATCGATGGCTTCGATCCGGTCGCCTATTTCATCGATGGCGCACCGAAACAAGGCCGCGCCGAACTGGAGCTGAACGCCGCCGGTGCGGTCTGGCGGTTTCGCAACCCTGGCAACCGCTCGGCCTTTGCGGCAGATCCCGGTGTCTATGCGCCACGCTTCGGCGGACACGATCCGATGGCGGTGGCGCGGGGCGCTGCGACCCCCGGCCATCCGGCGCTCTGGCTGATTGCCGAGCAGCGGCTCTTTCTGTTCTACAGCGAGGAAGCGCGTGCGGCGTTTTCCCGCGATCCCGACAGCGCCATCGAAGCCGCCGAGCGCAACTGGCCGAGCGTCCAACGCGGCCTCGTGCGCAACTAACGCATTCCCGTTTGCTGCGACAACCCAGACCGGAATGCCCTAGCCTGCGGTTCGTCCGCCGCGTGCGATGAAGCCATGGACGCGAAACTCGTGCTGGCCATAGCGTAGCGCGCTGCCGTCCGGCCGGGTCATCTCGCCGCCGGCCGCGACCAGCACGGCGTGCCCCGCCGCAATATCCAATTCCGAGATCGGCCCAAGGCGCGGATAGAGGTCGGCGATCCCTTCGGCCAGCAGGCAGAACTTCAGCGACAAGCCGTAGACGACCTTCTCGGCCTGCGGCAACCGGTCGACATAGGCCGTCGTCGCAGGGTCCGGATACGAGCGGCTGACCAGGACGCGCGCACCGCCCGCGGGGCAAGGGCGCGGGTGGATCGCGATACGTTCACTGGCTCGGCTGGGCGACTGTCCCGGCGGCAGCGTCAGCCGCTCGGCGCCATGGCCGACACGGCCGCGCCAGATCATGCCGTGGGCCGGAGCCGCGACCACGCCGATGACCGGAGTGGCGTTTTCGATCAGCGCGATGTTGACGCTGAACTCGCCGAGCCCCGCCAGAAACTCGCGAGTGCCGTCCAGCGGATCGACGATCAGAAACCGATCTCCCAGCCCTTCGACCGTCCGGTTGCCGGTGGTCTCTTCCGACACGATCGGCACGCCGGGCATCAGGCTCGCCAGTTCGCTTCGGATCAGCGCCTCCGACGCCTCGTCGGCGGCGGTGACCGGCGACATATCCGCCTTGTCGCGCATGTTCAGGGCCGGGCGCGGCACCGCCACGATCGCCGCGGCCGCGCGGGAGGCGATCAGTGTCAGGCCATCGAGCAGCGAATCAATCGCGGAGTGGGTCACGGATGCCTCCCGCCGCGATTTATCACATCGCCGCTCACGCTCGCCGCCCGAATCGCCTAAACGTCCCCAGATCGTCTCTTTGGTTCAGGTCGTCTCTATCATTCGGAGGACGCATGTCCGGCGCTATCGTGCTCGAAGGCCTCGATCTCGCGGCCCTGCTGTGTTCGCGGGTCTGTCACGACCTTATCAGCCCGGTCGGCGCGATCGCCAACGGTCTCGAAGTCATGGAGGAGGGCAAGGACGAAGAGACCAACAAGTTCGCCATGGAGTTGATCAAGAAGAGCGCCCGGACCGCGTCGGCCAAGCTGCAGTTCTGCCGGATCGCCTTCGGAGCGGCCGGCTCCGCCGGGGCCCAGATCGACACCGGCGACGCAGAAAAGGTGACCCGCGGCCTGATGGAGGACGAAAAGACCAAGGTTGCGTGGAATCTACCGCGCGTGCTGCTGGCCAAGAACCGGGTCAAGCTCCTCCTCAACATGATGCTGCTCGCCGCCCAGGCGATCCCGCGCGGCGGCCAACTCACCGTCGATCCGATCGGCGAAGGCGACACGGTTGGCTTCAAGGTGACGGCGGCGGGCACCAACGCCAAGGTGCCGCAGTCGATCCCGCCTCTGCTGGCGGGCGGCTCGGCCGACCATCCGGTCGATGCCCACGCGATCCAGCCATATTATACGGGACTGCTCGCCAAGCATTGCGGCCTCACAGCAGCCATGGCGATCGAAGGCGATGCCGTCGTCGTGCGCGCGAGCTTAACGGAATCCTAACGCGGCCCGTTAGCGAACCGTTAACGGCACGCACAACCGTTGCGCTCCGCAACAGAAATTAAACGCCTCAAAGCCACACTGCCGGCCTGCTCGGGCTGAACTGGTCATGCGACCAGCGCTCCCGGGCGAAGGCTGCTGGCGATGGACGACCTCCTCAAGGAATTTCTGATCGAGACCAACGAAAGTCTCGACGTGGTCGACGTCGAGCTGGTGCGTTTTGAGCAGGATCCCAACAACGCCGAAATTCTGCGCAACGTCTTCCGCCTCGTCCACACCATCAAGGGCACCTGCGGTTTCCTCGGCCTGCCGCGCCTCGAGAAGCTGGCGCACGCCGCCGAAACCCTGATGAGCCGGTTCCGCGACGGCACGCCGGTGGCCGGCGAGGCCGTTACCCTGGTGCTGTCCACCATCGACCGGATTAAGGAAATTCTCGGCGAGCTTGAGACCCTTCAGCGCGAGCCCGAGGGCGCCGACACCGATCTCATCAAACCGCTGGAGCGGATGGCGCAGCAGGCCGGTGCGAAAACGAACGTGCCCCCAGCCGCCGCGTTGGAAAGGTTGCTGCGCCCAGTCGAAGTCTCGCTCGACGAGTTGGAACGCATCTTCCGCGAGACGCCAGCCCCCTCGCCTGTCGCTCCCTCCGTGAAAGTCGAAAAGCTCGAAGCGCCCGCCGCCGTCCAGGACGACGAAGCCAAAGTCGCCGGCCAATCGATCCGCGTCAGCGTCGATACGCTCGAGATGTTGATGACCATGGTTTCCGAGCTGGTGCTGACCCGCAACCAGTTGCTCGACATCGTGCGCCGCCACGACGACTCCGAATTCAAAGTGCCGCTGCAGCGGCTCTCAAACGTCACCGCCGAATTGCAGGACGGCGTCATGCGCACGCGCATGCAACCGATCGGCAGCGCCTGGCAGAAGCTGCCGCGCATCGTCCGCGATCTCTCCGCCGAGCTCGGCAAGGACATCGAGCTGGAACTGCACGGCGCCGACTCCGAACTCGACCGCCAGGTGCTGGAGCGCATCAAGGATCCGCTCGCCCACATGGTGCGGAACTCCGCCGACCACGGGCTGGAGTCGCGGGCCGAGCGGATCGCCGCCGGCAAGCCGGAGAAGGGCATCATCCGCCTCTCCGCCTATCACGAGGGCGGTCAAATCGTGATCGGCATGGCCGACGACGGCCGCGGCCTCGACATCAAGCGCATCAAGGCCACGGCGCTGGCCAACGGTCTCGCCACCGAGGCCGAACTCGAGAAGATGTCCGACGCGCAGGTGCAGAAGTTCATCTTTGCGCCCGGATTCACCACCGCGCAGTCCGTTACCAGCGTATCCGGCCGCGGCGTCGGCTTGGACGTGGTGCGCAACAACATCGACCAAATCGGCGGCAACATCGACGTGCACTCGGTCCAGGGCAAGGGTCTGAGCTTCACCATCAAGATTCCGCTCACTCTCGCCATCATCGCCGCGCTGATCGTGGAAGCGGGCGGCGAGCGCTTAGCGATTCCGCAGCTTTCCGTGGTCGAACTGGTGCGGGTGCACGGCAAGTCCGCGCATCGGATCGAGCGCATCAAGGATGCCGCCGTGCTCCGGCTGCGCGACAAGCTGCTGCCGCTGGTGCAGCTGTCGAGCCTGCTCAAGCTGGACGGCGATCAAACGATTCCGGACCGAGGATTCATCGTTGTCACCCATGCCGGCGCGCAAACCTTCGGAGTCGTGGTCGACAGCGTGTTCCACACCGAGGAAATCGTGGTCAAGCCGATGGCGAGCAAGCTGCGCGGCATCGCCATGTTTTCCGGCAACACCATCCTCGGCGACGGCTCGGTCATCATGATCCTCGACCCCAACGGGGTATCGCAGGCCATCGGCGGCTCGGTCGCCGGCGCCGTGGCGGCGGCTCAATCCGACACCAGGTCCGGGGACGACACGGCGGTCGAAGGTGACGTCTCCCTGTTGATTTTCCGCGCCGGATCGCCGCAGCCGAAGGCGGTGCCGCTGTCGCTGGTGACGCGGCTCGAGGAAATCGACTGCGCGACGATCGAGTTCTCCAACGGCAGCCACATGATGCAGTACCGCGGCGGACTGATGCCGCTGGTCTGCGTCAACGACGCCGTCAAGATCAAGCGCGAGGGTGCCCAGCCGCTGCTGGTGTTCTCCGATGGCAGCCGCTCCATGGGCCTCGTGGTCGATGAGATCGTCGACATCGTCGAGGACAAACTCGACATCGAGATCGGCAGCCATCACGCCGGCGTGCTCGGCTCCGCCGTTGTGCGCGGCCAGGCAACCGAGATCATCGACGTCGGCCACTTCTTGCCGCTCGCTTATGCCGACTGGTTCCGCGGCCGTGACGTGCGCGCCACCCATCAGGAGCGCACGCTGCTGCTGGTCGACGACTCCGCGTTCTTCCGCAACATGCTCTCGCCGGTCCTCAAGGCCGCGGGCTACGGCGTGACGGCGGTGTCGAGCGGACGCGAGGCGCTGGCGATCCTGCAAAAGGGCCGCCGGTTCGATGCGCTGGTCACCGACATCGAGATGCCCGACATGGACGGCTTCGCGCTCGCAGAAGCGGTGCGTAGCGAGCAGCGGTTCGCGGAAATCCCGATCATCGGGTTGTCGTCGTCGAGCACCCCGGAATCGATCGAGCGCGGCCGCCAGGTTGGCCTCCACGATTACGTCGCCAAGTTCGATCGGCAAAGCCTCATCGCGGCGCTCAAGGAGCAGACCGCCGACGTCATCCAGGCGGCTTAGGGCACAGCATGGCCATTGCAAACCAATCAGCCGCCGAAGCCATCACCGAATATGTCACGGTGACGATCGGCGATCACATGTTCGGTCTGCCGATCTTTCGCGTGCAGGACGTGTTCGTGCCGGAGCGTCTGACCCGCGTACCGCTGGCGCCGCCCGAGGTGGCCGGCATCCTCAGTCTGCGCGGCCGGATCGTTACGGCGATCGACATGCGCATGCGGCTCGATCTCGGAGCCCGCGCCGCCGGCGCGCCGGTCATGGCGATCGGCATCGAACTCAAGGGCGAATCCTACGGCCTTCTGGTCGATGCGGTCGGCGAAGTGATCGCGCTGCCCGACAGCGAGTGCGAGGCGAAGCCCGCCAATCTCGACCCGCGCCTGTCGCGGGTCGCCGCGGGGATTTACCGGCTCGAGGGGCAGCTCATGGTCGTGCTGGACGTCGATCGCGTTCTGGATCTCAGAAATGTTGCCGTCGCCGAGTAAGGCGTCGGTTCGACTTGAATTTGGATTGGGCAAGGTTTGGGAGAGGGAAACTGTCATGAGAAGCTGTTTGGTGGTGGACGATTCGAGCGTCATCCGGAAAGTAGCCCGCCGCATTCTGGAGGGCATGCAGTTCGAGATCACCGAGGCCGAGGACGGCGAACAGGCGCTCGGCGCCTGCCAGCGTCAGCTCCCCGACGCGATATTGCTCGACTGGAACATGCCGAAGATGGACGGCTATGAGTTCCTGAAGGCGCTGCGCCGGTTGCCCGGCGGCGACCGGCCCATAGTGGTGTCCTGCACCACCGAGAACGACGTCGCTCATATCGCGCGCGCGCTCCACGCCGGCGCCAACGAATATATCATGAAGCCGTTCGACCGCGAGATCGTCGCCGCGAAATTCGAGGAAGTCGGGCTGATGTAGCCCACCAATCACTTGGATCGGCCAACCAGGCCGATCCAACAGCCCGTTCGGGCGTTTGAGTTGCGTTGCGTCTGGCGAGAGTGAAGCGTGCGATGAGTGTCACCGTTCCTAGCCTGCACAGTATTCCGATCGTATCGGCGCCGGACGAAGTGCGCGTAATGATCGTCGACGATGCGGCCGTGGTGCGGAGTCTGCTGTCGCGCTGGATCGACGAGACGCCGGGACTCAAGCTCGTGGCCGCGCTGCGCAACGGCCGCGAGGCGATCGAGCGTCTCGACCACGCCCGCCCCGATGTGGTCGTGCTTGATGTCGAGATGCCCGAGCTTGACGGCATTTCGACCCTGCCGAGGCTGCTAGAGCGCCGCCGTGACCTTACCGTGATCATGGCTTCGGCGCTGACCCGCGATCATGCCGAGGTTACGATCAAGGCGCTGGCGCTCGGCGCCGCCGACTACGTCGCAAAGCCTTTGGCCGATGGCGGCGTGATGACTTCGATTGCGTTTCAGCGCGAGCTGATCGACAAAATCCTCGCGCTCGGCCTGCGCCGCAAGAAGCGCCCGCTGCCGCTCCACGCGCGAAGCACCGTCAATCCTGCGTTGCGGCGGCTCGGCGGCGCGGCGCAGTGCACGCTCAAATGGCGCACCGCCGCGCCGGAGGCCGCTCCCGGTCAATTCAAGCTGCGCCCGTTCCAGCCAATGCCGCCGCGCATCCTGCTGATCGGCGCTTCGACCGGCGGCCCGCAAGCACTGACCCGTCTCGTGTCCCGCCTCGACGCCGTGACCGAAACCGCGCCGATCCTGATCACCCAGCATATGCCGGCGACCTTCACGACGATCCTCGCCGAGCATCTGGCCCGCGCCGGCGGCAAGCCCGTGCATGAGGCGGTCGATGGCGAACCGGTGCTCCCCGGCCACATCTATCTCGCTCCGGGCGGCCGCCACCTGAAGGTCGCGCGGCGCAACGGCACCGCCGTGATCGAGCTCGATGACGGCCCGGCGATTCATTTTTGCAAGCCCGCTGTCGATCCGCTGTTTGTCTCCGCCGCCGAGGTCTGGGGCTCGTGGAATCTGGCGCTGATCCTGACCGGCATGGGCTGCGACGGCGCCGGCGGCGCCGCCGAAATCGTCAAAGCGGGCGGCAGCGTGATCGCCCAGGACGAAGCCACCAGCGTGATCTGGGGCATGCCGGGGGCGGCGGCGGCGGCCGGTCTGTGTTCGGCGGTGCTGCCGCTCGAGCAGATAGCACCGAAGGTGTCGCGGCTGTTCCTCGGGGCACGATCATGAACGGCGCCGACTACGATTATCTGTGCAAGCTTTTGAAGACCCGTTCCGGCCTCGTGCTGTCGGCTGAAAAGCATTACCTCGCCGAGAGCCGCCGGCTGCCGTTGGCGCGCAGGGAACGGCTGCAAAACCTCGCCGGCCTCGTCGCCCGCCTGCGCGCGCCCGACGCCGAGCCACTGATCGTCGAAGTGGTCGAAGCAATGACCACGAACGAATCGTTCTTCTTCCGCGACAAGCTGCCGTTCGAGCATTTCCGCGACGCCATCATGCCGGCGCTGCTTTCGGCGCGCTCGGCGACCCGCCGCGTCCGTATCTGGTGCGCCGCCGCCGCAACCGGCCAGGAGCCGTATTCGCTCGCCATGACGCTCCGCGAGATGAGCAAAGATCTGCGCGGCTGGCGGATCGAGATCGTCGCCACCGATCTCTCCACCGGCGTGCTGGAGAAGGCCCGAAGCGGCATCTACAGCCAGTTCGAGGTGCAACGCGGCCTGCCAGCGCTGATGTTGATCAAGTATTTCGCGCAGATCGGCGAGATCTGGCAGATCGCGCCGGAGTTTTGCGCGATGGTGAAGTTCATGCCGTTCAACCTGCTCAACGACTTCGCCTCGCTCGGCCGATTCGATGTGGTGCTGTGCCGGAACGTGCTGATCTATTTCGACCAGACCACCAAGATCGGCGTGCTGGAGCGCATCGCCGGCGTCACCGAGCGCGACGGATTTCTCGTGCTCGGCGGCGCCGAGACGGTGGTGGGGCTGACCGACCGTTTCCGGCCCATGCCAGACAAGCGTGGCGTCTATTGCCAGCCGGGCTACCTCGCCGCCGAGGCCACGCCCGAAAGCAACATCCTCAAGTTCAGCGCCATGCCCCGCGTCGCTGGGGCCACCGGCCGCTGAACTTCGTCATTCCGGGGCGCGCCGAAAGGCGCGAGCCCGGAATGACGCGGAGAGGTTGGAGCAGCCGTTACGGCTTCAATACGATCTTTCCCATCGCGCCGCGCTGCTCGATCAATTCATGCGCCCGGCGCGCGTCAGCGAACGGCAGCCGCGCGGCGATCGCCGGCCGTACTTTGCCGCTGCCGATCAGTTCCACCGCGCGCGCCATCGCCTCGCGGCGCGGTTCTTCCATGTGATCGTAGGTGTGCATGGTGAAGCAGCGCACCGCCGGGCTGCGCTCGATGTTACCGCGCATCTCCTTGAACAGGTCAGTCTCCGGCATGCCGCCCAGCACCGCGTAGGACACGATCATGCCGAGCGGCGCCACCATCTTGAGGCCATCGGCGAATGCCTTCCCAGCGACGTGGTCGAACACGATATCGGCGCCGTGTCCGTCGGTCAGCGCGTTGACCCGCTCGACCACGTTTTCCTCGGAATAGTCGATGGCATGGGCCGCGCCGCGCGAGCGGACGAACGCGCATTTATCCGCGCCACCCGCCGTTCCAATAACGCTCGCGCCCGCCAGCCGCGCCACGTCGATCAGCGCCGTGCCGACGCCGCCGGTTGCGCCATAGACCACCACGGTCTTCGGCATCACCCCGCGCGCGGCGTGATGCAGAAGAATCCACGCGAGTTGATAGTTGGTCAGCGCTGTCGCCTCGTCGGCGCCGACGCTGTCCGGCAGCGGCAACGCCGCCTGCTCGGGCACAGCGGCGTATTCGGCATAGAGCCCGCCACGGTTTCCGATCTCGTATCCCGCGATGAACACCTTCTCACCGACCGTCCGCGACGTCACGCCAGCGCCCAGCGCCGCGACATGGCCGCTCATCTCGTTGCCGAGAACGAACGGCAATTTCGGCATCCAGCGGTAGCGGCCGGTGCGGATCATCGTATCGAAGTAGTTGACGCCGATGGCGTCGGCCTTGACCAGCACCTCGCCCGGCCCGGGCGACGGCGTCGGCAAATCCACCAGTTCGAGAACGTCGGGGCCGCCGGTGCGGCTGATCTGAATCGCCTTCACAGCCGGTGCATCCCGGGGGTGAACAGCACCATGTCCTGGATGCGCTTCCAGCGCGCGGTGTGCGGCGGCGTGATGCCCCATTGATCGAGACGGCCCGGCGGCCATTTCCAATATTCGGGGCCGTGGAATTGGTAAGTGTCGTCGATCTGCAGCACCTCGCCGGTGTATTCGATCGGAAACTCCTCGGGCCCGGCGAAGTAGCAGAACACGTTGTTACCCGAGCCATGCCGGCCCGGCCCCCATTCGATCGGATAGCCTGCGTCGCGCATCCGCCCGCCCCCGCGCATGCAGGATTCTAGGTCCGGCATCTCGAACGAAACGTGGTTGAGCGTGGGCGTCTTGGCGGCACCCATGACCATCGACGAATGGTCGGTGTTGTCGCAATGGAAGAAGTGCAGCGGCCCGCTGTGATCGACCTTGCGCATGCCGAGCACGTCACTGAGGAACGCGTTGCTCTGCTCGAGTTGCGCCGCGTTGAGGTTCACATGAGCGATCTTGCGCGGCCGGTCCGCAATATCGGCGATGTCCTTGTGATCGTTCACGTCGCACACCACCGCGAGATTGCGGCCCTCGCCATCAGCGAAGCCGAATCCGTAGCCGCCGCCCGGCGCGTCAATCGCGTGCGGCGCTTCCGTGGCGCAGCCGCTCGCGGCAACCTTCGCATGCAGCGCGTTGACGATGTCCCGGCTGGCGGCGTCGTAGGTCAACCGCCGGATCGCCGCGGACCCCTTCGCCTGATGGATGGCGAGGATGTGATGGTAGGCGCCGGTGCCGCGAAACCAGATCGAGCCGTTGCCGCGCCCGACCTCCGTGAGATTCCAGGTCTTGCCGTAGAACTCCGCCGCGCGCTCCGGCTGGCTCATTTCGATATCGACGCTGCGAACGCCACGCACTGTTGTTTTCATGATTGCCCCGGCCCTTGATCAGGCGTCATTTTCTAGCGGACGGCGCGTGGCCGGTCGAGCCTTTGCGGGTTAGCGGATTTCGGGTGGCTGGCCTGTCGCGGATTTGCGACCAAGGCCCCAACAGGAGCAGCGCCGATGAGCGGGAAACAAACAACCGTGGTCCGGGAAACCCGTGCGGGCAAGGCTGCGTCCTCCATCGAGGCGCGCGTGTCCGCGCTCGATTGGGCCGGCATGGCGTCGGGCCTCAATGCGCAGGGATGCGCCGTCACCGGATCGTTGCTGACGGCGGACGAATGCACCGCCCTCGCCGAGCGCTATGGCGAAGACCAGCCGTTCCGCAGCCGTGTGGTCATGGCGCGGCACGGCTTTGGCCGCGGCGAGTACAAGTACTTCGCCTATCCGCTGCCAGACCTGATCGCCGGGCTGCGCACCGCGCTCTATCCGCATCTGGCCGAGATCGCCAACCTCTGGAACGCGGCGATGGGCATCGATATCCGCTTCCCGCCCGCGCATGCCGATTTCCTCGACCGCTGCCACCAAGCCGGCCAGCCGCGCCCGACGCCGCTGCTGCTGCAATACGGCGCCGGCGACTACAACTGCTTGCACCAGGATCTCTACGGCGAGCATGTGTTTCCGCTGCAGGCCACCGTGCTGCTGTCGGACCCCGACGCCGATTTTTCCGGCGGCGAATTCGTTCTGACCGAGCAGCGCCCGCGCATGCAGTCGCGCGCCGAGGTGGTGCCGCTGCGCCAAGGCGAAGCGGTCATCTTTCCGGTGCATCACCGGCCGGTGCAGGGCACGCGCGGCATCTACCGCGTCAATATGCGCCATGGCGTGAGCCGCATCCACGACGGCCATCGCCACACGCTCGGCGTGATCTTCCACGACGCGAAGTAGATTTCAGCGCGCCCCGAGGGTCTGGATACTCATTTTTGCGGCGAACTCGTCGAGCTGCTTCACCAGGTTCTGCGGCAGTTGCACGCCGTCGGCGCTGCGATCGGCGATACGGTTGCGGCGGTCCTCGCCGGGTATGCGGACTTTGTCGAAACCGGGCAGGGTCGGCGACGAACGCAACTCGCCGAGATGACGATCCATCTCGGCGGCGAAAACATCCGGCGCCATGAAGCGCGACACATCCACCGCGACGACGAACTGGCCGGTGTTGGTCGGAGCGCTGCCGGGCGACGACGGATCGACAACGTCGCGTCCGAACGCCGCGCCATTCAGCACGCCGGCGAGCAATCCGATCATCAGCGCGAGCCCGCTGCCCTTGTGGCCGCCGATCGGCAGCAGCACGCCTTCGTCGACCTTCTTCGGATCGGTGATCGGCTGGCCGGTCTTGCTGTGCACGACCCAGCCCTCCTGCAACGGCTCATTGCGGGCGAGATGCTGGCGGATGTTGCCGAACGACGACACCGAGGTGGCGATGTCGAGCACCACCGGCGCGTCCTTGCCGGCCGGGATCGCGATGGCGATCGGGTTGGTGCCCATCAGCGCTTCGGCGCCGCCCCACGGGGCCATGTGGTTTAGGGTCGAAACCGCGGCATAGATGCCGACCATGCCCTGCTCGACGGCCATCGCCGGATAAATGCCGGCGGCGCCGGCGTGGTTGGAATTGCGGGTGCCGACCCAGCCGACGCCCGATTCACGCGCCATTTCGATGGCGAGGTTCATCGCATAGGTCATCACCAGATGGCCGATGCCATCGTCGCCATCGACCAGGGCGGTCGCCGGCGAGCGCTGCAGCACCTTGATCTTGGCCTTGGCGTTGACCCGGCCCGACTTGATCCAGTTGCAGTAGTTGCCGAGCCGCACGATGCCATGCGCGTCGAAGCCGGTGAGATCGGCCTCGATCATCTGCTTGGCGGCCAACTCCGCGTCGGCGGCGGGCACGCCGCACGCCAGCAAAGCATCGCGGGTGAACGCAACCATCGCCGCGATCGGAAACCGTCGGAACTCGGCCATCCGGACTACGCCGCCACGGCGCGGGCCTGGACCGGGAAATACTTCTCCAGCCAGTCGTAGATCACGGTGCGGACGCGGGTGTTGCTCTCCGAGAACATGAAGTGATCAGTCTCGGCGAACAGGTGCAGATCGCACGGCTGGCTGGCGCGCTTGAACATCTCGATCGACTGCTCGGTCGGCGTGACCGAATCGACCGAGGAGTGCAGCAGCAGGATCGGGCGGCCGCTGGCGTTGCCGATCACATCATCGGCGCGGAAATCGTACATGCTCTGGGCGGTCTCGGCGGTGAAGTCCTGGATCGAGTTGCTGGCCAGATGGCCGCGCAGATGCGGCGGGATCGGCACGATATCGTAGCGCGGCACCATCAGCGACTTGCCGGTCTTCTCGCGGTGGCGCTTGCCCTCCGCCAGCATGTTGGTGAATTTCTTCCAGGCGTCCGCGCCCGGATGCTGACCGCGGAACTTGCGTTCGCCGTCGCCCCAGCCGCCCGACGAGATCGAAGCAGCCACGCGCTTGTCGACGCCGATAACATAGACAGCAATCGCCGCGCCAAAGCTCGAGCCGATCATGCCGATGCGGTCGCCTTCGACGTTCGGGTGTTTCGCCAGGAAGGTCAGACCGTCGCTCGCGGCCTGGACCTGTTCGAGGCAAATCAGATTGCCGCGCGGGCCTTCGCTGTCGCCGCAGCCCGGCATGTCGAAGCGGAGCGTGACGTAGCCAAGCTTCTCGAACATCGCGCAAGGCTCGATCACGTTACTCGAACTGGAGTTGCTGCCGAAGCCGTGCATCACGATGAAGGCGGCCCGCCGCTCGCCGGGCTTGACGCCATCGGGCACGCGAACGGTGCCGGCCAACTTGAACGAACCCGACTGGAACGTGATTTTGGTCTCGGACATTGCTCGATCCTACCTTGCCGCCGGTCGCTGGTGCCGTGGTGCAGCTTCGTTTCAGGATTTGCCAGATGCCGTCGCGGGTGTCCACGAACCGGCGCGTCTGGCAGATGCGCGCAAAAGCAGTGCGGATCGTGCGATCCGGCGCGAAATGCCATATCGGATATGGATTTCGGCGCCCGCAGCCTTAACCATAATCAAAAGTTAAGGGAGCCCGCTTCGGCGCAAACACCATTCCTGGTGTGGAATAGCGGTGATGCCCCTAACTATGGGCAAACGCCGGTTGCGCGCTCGCAAAAGTATATGCACATTAACCGCCGACGGGGAGGCCACCTCGAAGCTGAAGCGCGACGAACGTCGTGGAGGTGGACATGTTGAATCTCAATCTGACTGCGTTCCAAAGCCAGGAATTCATCGTCGGCATCGCCGTCGCAGCCATCATGGTGTGCGCACTGTGCGCGTCGTCGATGTTTCGCAACATCGCGCTCGCCCTCGCGGCCGGCGGAGTGGTGCTGCTCTACATGCAGGGCGGCGTTCCGGCGCTGATCTCGACCTCGTCGGTGCTGGAGAAGGAAATCCGGGCGCTGCCGGACTTCTCCAACGGCTTGGTGGTCGGACTGGCGGTCTCCGCGGTTCTTCTGCTCAGAATGCAGCGACGCTCGGCCTGAGCGGCGATACGGTTTACCGCGCCGACCGCTTCAGCACATCCATCAACTCAGCGACCTTGCGCCGCTGATCGGTCTTATTGCCGCTCGCGATGGCGTGCTCGATGCAATGCCCCGCGTGGTCGTGCAGGACTTCATCTTCGACGCTCCGAAGCGCCGCCCGCACCGCGGAAAGCTGCGTCACCACATCGATACAATAGCGATCCTCCTCGACCATGCGCGCGAGACCGCGCACCTGGCCTTCGATACGCTGCAGGCGCCTGAGGATCGAAGTCTTGGCATTCGGCTGCATGACCTTTATATACCCCCCCAGGGTATAGGGTTCAAGCCGGGATCGCCAAGTCATGCCAAATCAAGCCAACACAGATTCCGCGTATGCCCATCCGGCGGGCGCAGGACATGACGCCCCGCAATCGAACGACGTGGCTCGCGACCCGGTCTGCGGCATGACCGTCAACCCGGCCACCGCGCCGCACCGCCACGTCCATCGCGGCGAAACCTACTTTTTCTGTTCGGGCGGCTGCCGCGCGAAATTCGCCGCGAACCCCGAGTCCTATCTCGACCCAGCCGCCGCCCCGGCGTCGGCTCCGATGCCAGCGGGAACGATGTTCACCTGCCCGATGCACCCCGAGGTGCGCCAGGAGGGTCCGGGCTCCTGCCCGATCTGCGGCATGGCGCTCGAAGCCGAGATGCCCAGCGCGAACGACGGGCCCAACGCCGAGCTGGCCGATATGTCGCGGCGACTCTGGATCGGCGCGCTGCTGACACTGCCAGTGGTGACACTGGAGATGGGCGGACATCTATTCGGCTGGCATCCATTGTCGCCGCCGCTCTCGAACATCGTGCAGATGATATTCGCCACGCCGGTGGTGTTGTGGGCGGGATGGCCGTTCTTCGTGCGCGGCGCGCAATCGATCGTCAGCCGCAACCTCAACATGTTCACCTTGATCGCACTCGGCACCGGCGTCGCCTGGATCGCCAGCATGGTCGGCACATTGGCGCCGGGGTTGTTTCCGCCGGCGTTTCGCGGTCACGGCGGCGCGGTCGCGGTCTATTTCGAGGTATCAGCCGTCATCACCATCCTTGTTTTGCTCGGCCAGATGATGGAGCTGCGTGCTCGCGAGCAGACCTCGGGCGCGATCCGCGCGCTGCTCGATCTCGCGCCGAAGACCGCCATCAGCGTCACCGAGCACGGCGACGCGGTCGTCTCACTCGACGCGGTCGTGGCCGGCGATCATCTCCGCGTGCGCCCCGGCGAGAAGGTGCCGGTCGACGGCGAACTGATCGAAGGCCATTCCACGCTCGACGAGTCGATGGTGACCGGCGAGTCGATGCCGGTGAGCAAGGACGTGGGCTCGAAGGTGATCGGCGGCACCATCAACCGCAGCGGCGGCTTCGTCATGCGCGCCGAGAAGGTCGGCCGCGACACGGTGCTGTCGCGGATCGTGCAGATGGTCGCATCGGCGCAGCGCTCGCGCGCACCGGTGCAGCGGCTCGCCGACAAGGTGGCCGGGTGGTTCGTCCCGGCAGTGATGCTGGTGGCAGCGCTCGCGTTCTCGGCCTGGGCGACGTTCGGGCCGGAGCCGCGTTACGCCTACGGGCTGGTCGCCGCGGTGACCGTGCTGATCATCGCGTGCCCCTGCGCGCTGGGCCTCGCCACGCCGATGTCGATCATGGTCGGCATCGGCCGCGGCGCACGCGAGGGCGTGCTGATCCGCAACGCCGAGGCGTTGGAGCGCATCGAGGCGGTCGACACGCTGGTGGTCGACAAGACCGGCACGCTGACCGAGGGCCGGCCGAAGGTGGTCGCGGTCAAGACCGCCGCCGGCGCCGATGAAAACGAGATGCTGCGGTTTGCCGCCAGCGTCGAGCGCGGCAGCGAGCATCCGCTCGGCAAAGCCATCGTCGAGGCGGCTACAGAGCGCGGCATCGCGCTTGGGATTGTGCGCGGATTCGACTCGCCGAGCGGCAAGGGCGCGATCGGCATGGTCGAGCGCCGCCGCGTCGCGCTGGGCAACGCGCGGTTCCTGGACGAACTCGGCATCGGCACCGCAGCGCTGCAGGCCGACGCCGAAGCTTATCGCACCGACGGCGCAACGGCGATCTTCGTTGCCATCGACGGCAAGACCGCCGGCATGATCGCCATCGCCGATCCGGTGAAGGAGAGCGCCACCCACGCGCTCGACGCGCTGAAGGCCGATGGCATCCGGATCGTCATGCTGACCGGCGACAACCGAACCACCGCGCTGGCGGTCGCCAAAAAGCTAGGCATCGACGAGGTCGAGGCCGAGGTTTTACCGGAGCAAAAGACCGCGGTGATCGAACGGCTCAAACGCGAGGGCCGCGTGGTGGCAATGGCAGGCGACGGCGTCAACGACGCGCCGGCGCTGGCCTCAGCCGACGTCGGCATCGCCATGGGCACCGGCGCGGACGTCGCGATGGAGAGCGCCGGCATCACGCTGTTGAGCGGCGATCTGCGCGGCATCGCCAAGGCGCGGCGGCTGTCGCACGCGACGATGCGCAATATCCGGCAGAATTTGTTCTTCGCGTTCATCTACAACGCGGGCGGCGTGCCAGTCGCCGCGGGCGCGCTCTATCCACTGTTCGGATTGCTACTTTCGCCGATGCTCGGCGCGCTCGCCATGTCGCTGTCGTCGGTGAGCGTGATCGCCAACGCGCTGCGGTTGCGGTTCGCGAGGCTGGATGGGTGAGGATCGCCACACGCCGGATCAAGTCCGGCAATGACGAACGATAGGTTTGAAGGATTTAAGGAGAGAGGCAGAAGGGAAAAGCACCCCTACGACTGCCCGCCGCTGCAGTTGATCACCTGGCCGGTGATGAAGCTCGAATCGTCGGAGGCGAGGAATGCAATGGCCGCCGCCTGCTCCTCGGGGAGCCCGCGCCGGCGCAGCGCCTGCTGGCTGCGGATATCCTCGGCCATCTCGCGGCGATACTCGGCCTCCGCCGCCGGCTCATCGACGGTGGTGCCCGGCTTGATGAACTGCCGCGACACGACGCGGTCGGAAATCTCGGTGCCGCCGGGCGCCATGACGTTGATGCGGATGCCGTAGCGGCCGTATTCCATCGCCATCACTTTGGTGAGCGCCAGAATGCCGCCCTTGCTGGTGGCATAGGGCAGCCGGTAGAGGCCCCGGGTCGATTGCGATCCGAGGTTCACGATCGATCCGGATTGCTGCTTCATCATGATAGGCAGCGCGGCGAGACAGCACCACAGCGTCGGATAGAGCGAGCGCTGCAACTCCATCGTGGTTTCTTCTTCGGTGTAGAGATGGAACGGCTTGATCCAGATCGTGCCGCCGACATTGTTGACCAGCACGTCGATGCGGCCATAGGCCGCCATGGTCTTGCTCATCAACTCCTTGGCGCCGGTCAGCGTACCGAGATCGACCAGCACCATGGTCGCCTCGACACCGGCCTTGCGAAGTTCGGCGGTGGTTTGCGCCGCGCCCGCCTCGACGCGATCGGCGACAACGATGATGCCGCCTTCGGCGCCGAGCCGCTTCGCCGTGGAGCGGCCAATGCCCTGCCCCGCCCCGGTGACGACGCAGACCTTGTCCTTCAGCCGCTTCGCCCCAGCGACACGCGCGTCCAACTGCCCAGCCATGCAGAGAAGCCTATCGCCACGGCAATGCCGGCGGCGGGACTTCGCCGTTCTATCCACGCAATTCTTTGCGTCTCGGGGGACGGCCTGGTCAGATCGAAGTGTGCGGCACGCCCTCGCGCACGGACAGGTCGTCGCGCTTGGCCTCGGCGAACGGCACATCGACCGGCAGCACGAACGTCGCCGACCGCACCCGCTGGCCCTGGGGATCGACGCCCGGCGGCTCGCTGCCCTTCTGCAGTTCGCGCGCCGCCTTCAACAACCGGTGCCGAGCCATGATGATGGCGTTGTCGGTCGAAACGAGGTTTTCCTTGGAGCGGTCCTGGATCGGCCCCATGCTCTCCTGCACGGCGGCGTCCTGCATGGCGATGCCTTTGACGCCGCAGTAGGTCTCGCCGCGCTTCTGCGCCGCGCGATCCATCAGGTAATCATTGTCCTTGTTGATGACCGGCCGGTACGTGCCCGGCTCGGTGATGACGTGGATGCCACCGCCCTTCCGCATCACATCGAGTTCCATGTCGGAGAGCGGCCGGGTCGGGTGATAGGTGAAGGTCCATGTGAAACAGTTCTCGTCGTCGATCGGCACCCAGGCGTGTGCGTTCAGCGCGTTATGGCCGTACGGCGGCACCATCGTGTACCAGGGCATGATCCACTGGGTGATGCGCCAGTAGTAGTGCCCCTCCTCGGCGTTGCGCCGCGCCGCGATGAACAGCCCGCCCGACGATTCCACCACCTCGAACTTCGGGTTCCGGTCCGACTGGTAATGCGCCCCCTTGGTGTTGCGATGCAGCGGATCGCGATGCATGTCGCCGGAGTGCAGGAACGAGACGTGGCTGGAGTCGATGCCGCCCTCCATCGCCTGGAGGTAGTTGCACTCCTGCAGTCGCTTGGTGTTGTAGCAATGCGCCGCCGGCAGCATCGCCCACTCGAACTCCGGGAACGCCGGCTGCAATTCCGGCGGTCCCATATAGGCCCACAGAATTCCGCCGCGCTCGATCAACGGATACGACTTCAACTTGATCTTGCCGCAGAACCCGCTTTCGGACGGCTCCGAGGGGACTTCGGTGCACTGGCCGGTGTGGTCGTACTTCCAGCCATGGTACGGACAGCGCAGGCCGTTGTGCTCGTTGCGTCCGAACCACAGCGACACCCCGCGGTGTGCGCAGAACTCATCGGTCAGCGCATAGCGGCCTTGCGTGTCGCGCCAGGCCAGCAGCCGTTCCGACAAGAGCTTGATCCGCACCGGCGGACATTCGTTCTCCGGAAGCTCGTCGGCATGCAGCGCCGGAATCCAGTAGCGGCGAAACATGTCGCCCATCGGCGTGCCTGCGCCGGTCTGCGTCGCGGTGGTGTTCTGGTCCGCCCTGAGCATGTGGTGCTCCTCGTTCGCCTGTGCCCCGCGGCGGAGGATACAGCAAAGACCGCATGCGTCGCAGCCGAGCCTGAGCCCCGGATCCGGTATTTCGATCTGGCTGGGTTCCGGCGGCGGCCTTTTGCAGCGGCTCGCGGGCGGGTCAGGTTCCGCCTGCGCAAGGGGCGGCGGTAGAGGCGTGGGGCGTTTGGGTCGCGTGCGTGGGAGCTAAGCCGGAATCTGGGTGACGACGTTTGATTGAAGGCGGCGTATCGAGGCGGGTGTCGAAGCCTGCCAGAACCTCCCCGAAAGGAGCGATACGCCATGTCGAGAGATACCACTGTCATCGCCTTCCGTCAGCC
>JAPLPD010000032.1 GCA_026400395.1 Alphaproteobacteria bacterium
GCACGCCGCCGCTGCTGGGGCGCCTCCGGTCGGGCTCCGCCCTCCCTTCGTCACCCCAGCAGCGGCGCATTCTCATCCTGATTGTCGCGGGATTCTCACCTTGATTGTCGCGCCGCAGATGTCATGCTTTCACGTTCGGCGTAGCGATGGGCAGCTTGTTTCCGGTGCCGCCGCGTTCGTAAGCATCTGGAGCCAATTGCTGCGCTGGCGATGGGCAGCTCGTATCGCTGAACTTCTGGGCGCTATGGCGCTTCTTGAAGGCGGTTATCGGTTATTCCTGCCGGCGCGGCCGACATTGGCCTGGGCCTTTAGGAAGATTCAGGCGTCAAAGCAAAAACACGACCCTGTCGATAACCGCGACGTGGCGTAACCATCGGTGCCACGTTCATCACTCAGCAATGCCAACTTAGAAAGAGCTGACCAATGCAGATGCACAAGACTCGTAACGATCTGAAGTCCAACACCAAGACCACCATGGCTGCGCTTCTGAACGCGCGCTTGGTTGATGCGATTGATCTCGCCTTGATGACGAAGCAGGCACATTGGAATTTGAGGGGCCGCCAATTCATCGCCGTGCATGAAATGCTCGATGGCTTCCGCACCGAGATTGATGGGCATGTAGACACCATTGCGGAGCGCGTGGCGCAGCTTGGTGGAATTGCGTTTGGTACGACTCAGGCCGTGGTGCAAGGTTCCAAACTGAAGACCTATCCGACCAATCTCGTCAGCGTGGAAGACCATATCGCTGCGCTGGGAGAACGTTATGGCGATCTCGCCAATTCCACCAGCGCGGCGATCGGCACGTCTGATGAAGCTGGCGATGCCGACACAGCTGATATCTTCACGGCGGTTTCGCGTTCGCTCGACAAGGCGCTGTGGTTCCTGGAAGCCCATGAGGCGGACAAGGCTTGATGGCTGGTAAATTAGCCGCCCGGACCTGATGGAGGCATGGCCCCTTGTTAACGGCATCCGCTGAAATGGGCAACGATGCTTGGACCTCTTTTCCAGTCGGAGGGATTGCCGTCGTGTTCGGTGCCGGCGGCGGCATCGGCAACGCCTTGGTGAATCGACTGAGCACAGATCATCTTTTTAAGCACGTGGTTGGTTTCAGCCGGACTAGCGAGCCAGCTATCGACCTCTTGACGGAGGAGAGTTTGAAACAGGCCGCGGCCTTTGCAGGGGCGGAAGGAGATATACGCCTCGTCGTGGACGCGACCGGCTTTCTCCATGACAAAGCTCAGCGACCGGAAAAGAACTTGCGCGAGCTCGACCCTGCAAAAATGGCCCGTTCCTTCGCGTTGAACGCCATCGGGCCCGCCCTGATCATGAAGCACGTGCTGCCCTTGTTACCGCGTAAGGGAAAGGCAGTTTTCGCGACCTTGTCGGCTCGGGTAGGCAGTATCGGCGATAACCGGTTGGGCGGCTGGTACAGCTACCGGGCCTCAAAGGCTGCGCTCAACCAGTTGGTGCGTACCGCCTCAATCGAGCTCAGGCGACGCCAGCCCGAAGCGATCTGTGTGGCTCTTCATCCAGGCACTGTGGACACGCTTCTTTCGTCGTTCTTCAGCAAGGCTGATCTCGATGTGCAAACCCCGGGCCTGGCGGCAAGTCGTCTTCTGGCTGTCATCGCTGGTTTGGGCGCCAGCCACTCGGGAGGATTTTTCGATCAACATGGCGAAACCATTCCATGGTGAAGGTGAGCGTGCGCCCGGTAATATTTAGATCCAGCCCTTTAGTTCGTTCAGCGCGACATCGCGGATAACTTGCATGCCTTCTTCGCTGTCGTTGAGGCACGGAATAGCGGCGAAATTCTCGCCTCCTGATTCTTTGAAGATCGTAGAATTTTCCATCGCAATCTCTTCTAACGTTTCTAGGCAGTCGGCGGAGAAACCTGGCGAAATTACTGCGATGCTTTTCACACCGCGCTGAGCCAAATCCGTGACTGTAGAGTCTGTGTAGGGCTTCAGCCATTCAGCGGAGCCAAAGCGCGATTGGAACGTCATCAAGAAGCGATCGTTGTTTAGCTTGAGAGATTCGCACAACAACCGCGCCGTTTTTGCGCACTGGCAATAGTATGGGTCGCCCTTCTCCAGATACTCCTGCGGCATGCCATGAAACGAAGCAAGAATGACCTGCGGAGTGAATGGCAGCTTCGCAATCTCAGACTGCAATGATTTTGTAAGGGCATTGATGTAGGTCGGCTTGTCGTAATAGGGCGGCGCAACCCGCAAGCTCGGCTGCCAGCGCATTTTCGCAAGTACGCGGGACACCTCATCATAAACGGTCGCCGATGTTGCAGCTGCGTATTGTGGATAAAGCGGGACCAAAAGAATACGATCGCAACCCTGTTCGGACATTGCTTTGAGACCCGGCTCAATCGCAGGATTGCCGTAGCGCATCGCCCAGTTAACAATAATCCGGGGATCGACTGCGGCTAGTGTTGTTGCAAGTTTGTCTGCCTGTGAGCGGGTGATCGTTTTGAGTGGAGATTCGTTGCGCTCGCGATTCCAGATTTTATCGTAGTCGCGACCTTTGCGACGCGGTCGAACAGATAGAATAATGAGATTGAGAATTAGCCACCACACAACGCGGTTTACCTCGATTACGCGTGGGTCTGATAAGAACTGCTTGAGATAGCGTCTAATCGACCAATAGTCAGTGGCGTCGGGCGTGCCGAGGTTGACCAAGAGTACGCCGATCCGGCCTGATTGCACGATCGGATGGTTGTTGGGTCGAACGGTGTTGCTCTCTGACACTTCTTACGATCCTTTGAAAGACTCACGCGATAAGTGATCGCAGTGGTTGGTTTTGCAAGCGGCGATTATTCAACCCATCGCGATTATTCAACCCATTGCAAGAGAATAAAAAATTGCACTTTGTCTAGCCCCTCGGTATTTTGAGAAATGTCCCGATTGGTCCGACGCATTCTTGAAGGTGATGACCGGGAGCGGCGAGCTAAGCCGGAATCTGGGTGACGACGTTTGATTGAAGGCGGCGTATCGAGGCGGGTGTCGAAGCCTGCCAGAACCTCCCCGAAAGGAGCGATACGCCATGTCGAGAGATACCACTGTCATCGCCTTCCGTCAGC
>JAPLPD010000005.1 GCA_026400395.1 Alphaproteobacteria bacterium
CCGCCGGCATCGGTCGCCCCCTGTTGTTGACAGGAGGCCCAATCAGCTGATTCGAATGTCGACGGGAGCGCGCCTCAGCCCGTTATCACCGGCTGTCCGAGATCACAGGAATCGTGTCCGGCTTGCGCAGGAATCCGCAGCAGATCATTCGCCGCCAATTCGAGGTTCTATACGAGGAAGGCGGACGCAGCGCCAAGGTCATGGCGATCGCGCTGCACCCTTGGATCATCGGTGTACCGCATCGCATTCGAATTCTTGGTGCTGCGCTAGACTTCATCGCGAACCACCAAGACGCATGGTTTGCAACCGGAAGTGAAATCGTCGACGCCTACCTCGACCAAATTGTAAAGCCGGCCTAGCTTAACCGCTATACTTGGCGCACGATCGTTACCTACTATTTCAATTGCGGCACTGCATGCTTGCAGTGGTTAAATTCGTGGTGTCAGAAGCAGGGAGGGGCTATCAATGCGTCGTTGGCTTTTCGGCCTCGGGCTTTTGTTGGCCCATGTGGCCGGCGTTGCGTTAGCGACGGCACAGGATCAATCGGCCCAATATCCGGAACGCGCCATCAAGATCATCGTTCCGTTCCCGGCTGGCGGACCTTCCGACGTCCTCGCTCGTCTAATCGCGAACAAACTCAGCGAAGATTTCAAGCAACCTGTGCTGATCGAGAACCGCGTTGGTGGCAACACGGTGGTTGGTGCGCAGGCGGCCGCGAAGGCTCCGGCCGATGGATATACGCTGCTGCTGGCAATCGACTCGACGTTGTCGATGAACCAGTTCCTGTACCGAAACCTGCCGTACGACCCGCTTAACGATTTCGTGCCGATCACACTCGCTGCGAAGTCCATGGTTTTCATCATGGTCCACTCCGCCAGCAATTATCACAGCATGAAGGATCTGTTGGCGTACGCAAAGGCAAATCCTGGCAAGCTGAACTACGGCATCGGTACGATCACCAATCGACTGCAGGCGTTCCTGTTCAACAAGCTCGGCGGGGTGGACACCGTTATGGTGCCATTCAACGGGACAGCCCCGATGGAGCAGGCGCTGCTCACGCGGACGGTAGATTTTATCTACACCAGTTCGTCCGGCATTCCGCTTGTCGAGGCTGGCAATTTCCGTGCGCTCGTCAAGTTGGACAACCGGCCGCTGGCCCGGCTACCGAACGTGCCGGCCATTTCCTCCGAGTTGCCTCAATATGGTGAGGTCGGCATTTGGCTCGGTCTGGTCGCTCCAAAGGGCACGCCGCAGGCGATCATCGAAAAGCTGCATCAGCGCATCAACGCGGCGCTGAACGATCCAGAGACGAAAGCGCGAGCTGATGCCACCGGCCTCTTCCTCGCAACGAGCGCTTCGCCGGCCGAGTTTAACGCCTTCATTCGGCAGGAAGCCGACCGATGGTCCGGTGTCATAAAGGAATCCGGAATTACGTTAGACTGACCGACGGGTTGCTGTGTGTACCGAAAACCTTATCCGCATTGATTAGCCTTAGGAATCACCTAACGTTTGCGGACCATGTTCGGGCTGTTCTGCTTCGTCTTGGCCATTTTGGCATCGCCATTCAAGTCAAATTCGATCTCGTCATCAATATAACTACTGCCAAGGCGCTTGGTCTTGCCGTGCCGCGTATGTTGTTCGGCCGTGCCGACGAGGTGATCGAGTGAGAAGGCGGGAGTTCATTACGCTTCTCGGCGGCACGGCAGCGGTGTGGCCGGTGGTGGCGCGGGGGCAGCAAGCGATGCCGGTGGTTGGGTTCATCCATCCGACTTCGTCAGCGACGTTTGCGTACCGGTTTGAAGCATTCAAGGCCGGGCTTAGAGACTTCGGCTATGTCGAAGGCCGCAACGTGGCGTTCGATGTACGCTGGGCGGAGGGCCAATTCGAACGCCTACCGGCCTTTGTAACTGAGATGGCATCTCACAAGGTTGCAGTCATTGTGGTCGCTACCACAGTGGGTGCACTCGCGGCCAGAGCCGCGCAAGCCTACACCGGAAGCGAAGCCAGCCGAGCCTAAGAGCGGCGGGGGTACGCAGATTGTCTGCTCTAAGACAGGCTGCCAGGAGGTCAAGTCCAACTGCAAGGCTACGGGTGGGACTTACGGGCTACGCGGGGGCGTTGCCTGCGATTGAGCACCTGCGCTTAAATTTGGCGGCAATGCACCGCAGATTTGCCTCTCAAAACCATCAAGATTGCTGCGGTACGCTTGTGGCAGCTTGGCACGTTTCGGACCTCCAGCGACGTCCGCTGTTCGGTCGCGATGGATTGAATAGATGGGGTAATCGGCCTGCGGCTTGTTGATAGCTGAACAATTTTGGGTGCTGCGCTTCAGGCCGATGGTGAAACGAGGTCCGTATTCGCGGCCTCAAGCATCAGAAGGAGAAGCGCAGCATGGACCATTTTGCGGGATTGGACGTTTCGGTCAAGGACACGAGCGTCTGCATTGTGGATGACACGGGCAAGATCGTTCGGGAAGTTAAGGTGGCGAGCGAGCCTGAAGCGTTGCTGGCGGTGCTGAAGAACCCCGCCTATCACTTCAAGCGAATTGGGTTGGAAGCCGGGCCGCTGTCGCAATGGCTGTTCAACGCGCTTGCCGAAGCAGGCTTGCCAGTGATCTGTGTCGAGACGCGGCACATGCGGGCGGTGCTGAAGGCGCAGATCAACAAGACCGACCGCAACGATGCGCGGGGCATGGCACAGATGATGCGGGTTGGGCTTTACCGCCCGGTGCATGTGAAGACGTTACGCAGCCAGAAACTGCGGATGTTGCTCACCCATCGTAAGCTGCTGCAGTCGAAGGCGATCGCCATCGATAACGACCTGCGCCCTACTTACGATCCTTCGGGCCTCAGCGAGTGCTTCTTGATAGTCCTGCCAAAGGGTGTGCGGGTTGCGCACCCCATATGGCACGTCAAATTTGTAAGGCACCTCTTCGCCGTGAACGTCCCAGACGAAGGCGCGTGGTCCGGCGGACTGCTCGAGCTTCTGCAGAATGTCCGTATAAAGGCCGAGCTGAACGGCGTAGTGGACTTTCGGCTTGCCGTCCTCGTCGTCCGATCCGCCTTCTTCTCCAGCGCCAGACTTGATGTCCCCAGCAACATATCCGCCAGTTTCGAGCCGAAGCAGGTCGGGGTCACCAAGAAGATCACCGGCGCTAATACGTGCGCTGTAGATCTGGGGATCCTTGCGGTTCATCGCCGCCAGAGTTTGCTGTTCTTTTTCCTCTCCGGCATAACGAGAGAGATCCGTAAAGGGCAGCGAGAGACCCTTGATGACCTCCTTTTCGTACAGCGAGCCGCGTTCCCAAAGTAACTGGACGAACGGACTGACCTTGTCCTGGAGCGCCTGATCGGCGAACAAGTCCATTGCGACCCGGTGCGGGCATTGGACCAGATCGTAGAGCATGGCGGCGGTGATCGGAGCAGTCATCAAACTTGCCAGTCAGTCTTTAATAAGCGGCACCTTTGAACAACAGCAGCTTCTGAACTGCCTCTGTTCCGAAACCATTCAGTGTTGTCGGTCTTTTTCCTCAAGCATGTTGAGTAGAACTTCCATCCCATGAATCGGGCACTCTGGGTCAGTTGCAAAACTAGACTCAACTACACCGTTCTTCGAGCGCCCTCGGCCAAAATTGTTCTCCGCCACCGGGCATGTACACCCGCGCTGCACTGCCTCTGGTGACCCAGGCTTGTCCAGCAAGAAATGATCGGAATACGCGCCGGGGTCTTTTTGACTATGTTGTGTCATTGACAATTAACTCCCACCTGAGCCGAGCCGGTTACGCACTGAAGAATGCATTCCACTCTGCTTGTTTTGATTAGCTCCAGAATCGTGCAGGAGTGCTAAGGCACTTGAATGTGATTTCCCTCTTCTCACAATGCTCCTGAATCAGTCGAATTCTTTCTTTCATTTGGCGAATTCCAGAAAACGTCTTCCGGGTAACGCAAACACGTTTTAGGTATTTAAGATGGTCGATTTCCTGAATCACATCTCGCCACTGCGTCACTTTATCGTCTATGTAATCGTCGGCGTAACTTGCCTCCTTCCCTATCTCAACGTGGACTTCTGAAATGAGATCTATGAAATCGATGTTGTGTCGCTTGATAAATTGCATTTTCTCTTCGGGTGACGCTGACTTCATGTCTGCCGTATTTGCAAAAGCAGATGGCAGCAATCTCCAGAGATAGTTTTTGCCTCTGCTATAGAAGAAGGTTGCGGGATTCTTATCTGCTGCTGGGTTGGATGTTCCAACAATGAGGGTCTGTGTTTGCGGATCGATTTTTCGATTGAGAAATCTGTGGCGTATTAAAATGTCGTCGCACTTATGTGGCTTGCTCATGTCCCATTCCTTCCGTTAAAAAATGGCATCGATTGCGTTAGGCAATGAATTCCACCGCCGCCACCTGCGATGTGGTCAATCGCCAACATTACAACTGCCCGTCCTGGAAAACGTTGTTCGAGGGTATTTTTCGCAGCTTCGTCTCTTTCGATGTCTCCGTAGCGCGCAGTGATTACCGCACCATTCGCGACGTAAGCATTGAGATAGCAGGGCGCGAACATCTCATCTTGAAAGCGCCAGTAACGCCTGCGGGGCGCCCGAACTCGTCCAACGTTAAGCGTTCGCCCAGTGGCATCCGCAGTCTTTTCAAGCACGGCAATGTCTTGTGACCGCCACCCAGGTGGCTCGACCTGCTCATCGTCGAATATCTGCACCAAGAGCGCACCTGGCGCATTGAATAGTACGTACCCATCCACGTGGCCGCTGGTCAGCGCGTCGTAATGATAGTTCCCTCGCCATCGGCAATAAGTGCCCCGCCTTCGGCGACGAATGGTATAGAAATACGAGGTGCACCGAAAACATCCTCAGCAATTTTAGCGAGCTGATCGCCACGGCGACTGGGCCTCGTTTTGGTTGAGCCCCAGCCGTTGAAATTCCAGTCGATTGCTACGACCTGTTGGCCGCGCAGCGCAAATGTCGGTGCGATATCTCGCATCCAGATATCGTCCACTGGAGCTTCGATGACTTCAACATTGCATCCACCAAATCGGGCGTAAGCGTCATCGATTTCATTGTGGGCTGTGAGCAATCGCACGCGTTCGAATTGTGAAACGGTGCGCACCACTTCGGTCAGTTGTTCCTTTACACCGTCTATCAGGCCACCCCACTCTGGATGCACAGCCCATGCCATCCAGCAACAGGCGTGTGGCTCCCATTCCGCAGGAATACGAATCATCATGCAAACAACATTCATCTAAAAATAATTGTGCTCGGCGTGTTCTTGGTAAAAAGTAGCACGAGCAAAAATTGTGATCAAAATAGTTTTGATAAATCAAAGAAACTGATAATCGATTGTTGGCGGTGCGTAGGTGGATTAAGCAAAAGGGGGGGGCAGATGAACACAGATGATATGATCAAAACCCTTGAGGAGTCAGGGGACTATCGGGTTCTTCGTCGTTTGAAGCCGCGAGACGTGTTCGAGGCAGTTGCTCCCGACCAAGAACTCAGAATTGGTGTTCTGATCGATCTCGAAACGACGGGCTTGGACACGACCTCGGACGAAGTCATCGAATTGGGATTGGTCAAATTCGCTTATCTTGCGGATGATCGGGTAGCCCATGTCGTCGATACGCTTGGCGCATTCAACGAGCCAACAAAGCCAATTCCTTCTGAGGTCACAGAGCTAACCCGCATCACGTATGCGATGGTGGCTGGGCATCGTATCGAGCCGCAGGCCGTCACCGATTTTATTTCCGACGCCAAGATTGTCATCGCCCACAACGCGGCGTTTGATCGTCCTATCGCAGAACGTTACTGGCCCCAGTTCAAAGACATGGCTTGGGGTTGTTCTGCTAATCAGATCGAGTGGCGCAAGGAGGGTTTTGAAGGATCACGTTTGGCTTATCTGTTAGCCAAGACCGGCATATTTCACGATGCCCATCGAGCTGTCGATGATTGTCGCGCTCTGCTGGAGATCTTGGCCGCACCACTACCGAAAACTCAGAAGCCCGCTCTTGCTGCGTTGCTGCATCAAGCTCGCCGTAAATCGATTCGTATCTGGGCTGAATACGCGCCGTTTGAATTGAAGGACGAATTAAAGAAGCGCCGTTATCGTTGGAGCGACGGCAGCGATGGAAGACCGAAGGCTTGGTACGTTGATGTTGATGAAGCTGATGAACGGAGCGAGATCGCTTATCTTTGTAAGGAAATTTATTGTCGAGAGGTTGAGCTACGGACGCAATCAGTCACGGCTTTGACGAGATTTTCAAATCGGAATTGAAGGGGGCAATTGCGGTGAGGGCGTAGATTTCATCGAGGCCCCTAGAGCCCAATAACGCGCTTGGCTGCCCGGCACAGTGCTGCGTTACGGCGATGTCGGTTGCCGTTAATCAATCCGGATGCCCCATTTTCCGACGCGCAGTTTGTTCATGGGGGATTCCGCCGCGATGCGCTTCAGCGCTTCGGTGGCGTTGGCGGTAATGGCCGCGTAGTCCTTGTCGGCGGGACTGTTGCGCCCGAGTGCCAGGGAGGCGCGCACCGCTCGCCGCAGGTCAATCGCTTTTAGCTTCTTGAACATGCCGTAGAAGTCGTCGGGCCCGAGCGCAACCAGCGTCTTGATGTCGTCGACGCCCCAGGCGCTGTCGGCATCGATTCGAACGAGGACTTCTGCTGGGTCACGCTTTTGGACGAGGACGCTGAGGCGGTCCGCGAACGCTTTGCGCAAATCAGGGTCGCCGAGGTCTTTGTTGAACAGGTGCTCGTCCAGGTCGAAGAAGACGCGCTCCTCTTTACGCTTGGCCAAGAATTCGTCGAGCAGAGCCTTGGCATCGTCGGCCAGACCGAGCGCCTTGAGAACGACCATCGCGCCGTTCAGGCCTGCAGGCGTCAATTGGTCGATGTTCTTGCGGCAAGCATCCAAAAGCCTCTGCACTGTAGCGCGACAATCTGGATGAGAACTCCGCGACAATCAGGATGGCCATTTTGGCGGTCGCGGCGAGGAGATGATTGTCGCGGCGCGACGATAACGCAAGCGATATTTTCGTGACGCGTGATTTGATTGTCGTGGAGC
>JAPLPD010000238.1 GCA_026400395.1 Alphaproteobacteria bacterium
GAAGAAGACGACATGCTGCTCACGCACGTTCGGCAATGCCGTCAAGGACAAGGATCAGGTACGAAATGCTATCATGTCGTTTGCTGAGCGCGCCTCGGAAAAGATTCGACATTCAGATCAAGCCTGCGGTTCCATGCAGGTATTTATCTCTACTGATCAATTTGACACATCTGCACCGCAGCACTCGGCCTCGGCGTCATCAACATTTATGACCCCGACCGCTGACAGCCGCGCCATCGTGGCTGCGGCGATCAGAATATTCGAACGAATCTGGAGGGAGGGATTCGCCTGGCGAAAGGCTGGCGTGTTGCTACTCGACCTGTCGTCCGCCGAAGACATCCAGCCGACGCTGTTCACAGATCAGGTGTCTAACAGTGATGGCCTGATGAAGGCTGTCGATAGGATTAATGACCGGTTTGGCCGGGGCGCTGTTGGATTGGGGCTTTCGGTCAAAGAAGCTGAGTGGCGTATGCGACAGGATCAGTTGTCGCCTCGTTACACCACTCGGTGGCCGGAGATACCAAGAGTGCGGATTAGCGATGAAAACTAAACGGCTCCCAGTGACGCGACATGCTGGAGAGCGGTGAGTACACGACCATCAGAGAGATCGCCAACGCCGAGAAGATCAACGAGACCTACGTCGGTCGCGTCCTGCGCCTGACGTTGCTGGCGCCTGACATTGTCGAGGCGATCCTCAACGGACGACAGCCGGCGGAACTGCAGCTTGAGGACCTGCTGCGGCGGTTTCCGGTGGGGTGGCGGGAGCAGCGGATGGCGCTTAGTCCGGAAGTTTAGCCATCAAGGGCTATTCCTCCGGCTGGATGTTGGCCGCTTTGCCGAGCGCCGTCCATTTCTCGATCTCGGCCTTGATCAGCGCATTGAACTCGGCGGGCGTGTTCACGACGCCTTCGGCGCCGTCGATCGCCAGCCGCGCCTTCATCTCGGGGGTGCGGAATCCTTCCGCGATGTTCTTCTGTAGGAGTTCCACGATGTCGGGGGGCGTCGCGGCTGGAGCGAGAATGCCGAACCATTGCAGCGCCTCGTAGTTCGGTACCGCGCTTTCAGCGATGGTTGGCAAGTTTGGCAGGGCTTCGCTGCGCGTGCGCCCCGTGACCCCGAGTGCTCGCAACTGCCCTTGCTCCACGAGTGGCTTCGAGTTCAGGACGTTGAGGATCATGCCGGATACGCGTCCGCCCAGGATGTCAGTGACCGACTGCGATACGCCGCGATAGGGGATGTGCTGCACGTCGATCCCGGCCATGCTCTTGAGCAGTTCCATCGCCATATGGGGCGCAGTCCCGAGCCCGGCCGAGCCGTAAGAGAGCTTGCCCGGCTCGCGCTTTGCCAGTGCGATGTAGTCCCTGACGGTCTGGGCTTGCACACCAGGATGGATCACCAGCACCTGCGGCAGAATCACAAGCTGTGTCACCCCGGTGAACACACGCATGACCTCGTAGGGCATGGTCTTGCGCACCACGTGCATCGAGGTGCTGGTGCTTGGCGAAAGATAAAGCGTGTGTCCGTCGTGCGGCGCGTTGAGCACGGCGTCCATGCCGACAAGCGTGCCGCCGCCCGGCTTGTTGTCGACCACAACCTGTTGTTTGAACACGCCCGACAGGTGCTGTGTAGCGCGACAATCAGGATGAGAACTCCGCGACAATCAGGATGGCCATTTTGGCGGTCGCGGCGAGGAGATGATTGTCGCGGCGCGACGATAACGCAA
>JAPLPD010000162.1 GCA_026400395.1 Alphaproteobacteria bacterium
CGCACCGAATGGACGCCAACCGGGATCTGGCCGTGATAGCGCATTTGGAATGCCGCGAACCGGCCGCCAGATCTGATAGCGATACGTTGCCTCCCAGCAGACGATACCGGCGTCCGCCATGGCGATGTTGCAGAGCGCTAGCAACCGCGCGAGCTCAGGCGTCGAGAAGCCGTCGGCTTCGGCGATCTGCGTGACGATCTGATTGTAAAACCGCGGCGGTGTCCCGAGCAGCCGTGCGCCGTCATAAGCCCAAAAAATGCCGACCTTGACCTGGTCGGCCGTTGGCCCCACCGGCCGGAATGCACCGAGTTCCCGCACCTCTTCGAGATCGTGTGCATAGTCGCGGTCGTGCTCCGGAGGTGGATCGCCGGGGCCATAAGAATGAATGGGCAAGCCGGCCAGCAGCGGCGAAATCCTGCTCCATGTCACACCGTAAAACTTCTGGTCGGGGTTGAACGGGTCGACGTCGTGCTCACCGCGCCGCACAGCGACGCCGCGGTTGGTCGATGACAGAGCCGCCGCTTTGATCGTGTCCCAATGCCATTGCGACGTGAACCGCTCGTTGCGACTGAATTCAAGTCCGGCATTCCAGGCTTCAATCGCACGGGAGTCGTAATGCTTGAGGAAGTGCTGCCGCTGAAAGCCGATCAGGTGCGTATGCGCCGGCGTCGTGTAGATGTGCCCGAGAATACGGGCCGCCGCTCCGCCGACAAAGACGTCGGCAAACTCATTCGCCGGTGCGCGCCCGCCGCGGAGGGAAAAGCTCTCGAAGCCACAGTCATACGCGGCGGCGCAGGCGTCAGCGATGACAATATGCGCGAGCGCGAGAGCTCGCGATGCGGCGCAAGGACCAGGCGCACGCGCATCCTTGGCGTCGACGCTGTGGTCGAGCGCATCGAGTTGCAAGGCCGTATCGCTCCAAAACAGGACCGGGTCGATACGCGCCGCATCGCGTGGAATAAACTGGGGTGGCTACTGTGACGCGGAACTCGGGGCAGTCGCGCGTTGGCCCTGGGCCAGCAGCGGAGACGGTCCGATCGCTGCGCTGGCGACGCCGAGCGCCGCCGCAAGGACGCTGCGGCGATCAGGCGCTTTGCTGCGCGATATCCGGATCGATTTGTCGTTCAACATCGAGAGTCGGGCTAAAGGTGTGGAAGCGCACCATTTTACACAGCTCGCGTTTCGCGTGCGCCTTTGCCGGGCTAACTCTCCGCACGATCCAAATTCACCATTAACACCGGCGAACAGGTAAGTGTAATTCTTAACCCCTGAGGCGGGCCACGACATGCCGCGGTTTCACGCCGGGCGTGTGAGTGCGCGTCCCCGGCAAGCCGCCGCAACATGCTTCCATCACGAATGCTGCGTGATCGTATCCACCAGGGCGCAGCGGCCTTTCTTCACCTCGGCGAGCGCGCGTTTCAGCGCCGCCTTCACGTCTTTCGGATTGTCGATCGGGCCTTCGCCGTAGCAGCCCATGGACTTCGCGAGGCCGGCGAAATCCGGCTCGGGCCCATACAGATCCATGCCGATATGCGCCTTGGCCTCGTCGGTGCCGCGCAGCTTCGCCATGCGGATCTGGTGCGCCCAGTCGTTGTAGTAGGCGCGGTTGTTGTGCATCACGATCAGCATCGGGATCTGGTACTTGGCGGCGATCCACAGCGCGCCGGCATCGAACATCAGATCGCCGTCGGGCTGGATGTCTACCACGATGCGCTTCTTGTCGCGGTGCGCGAGCGCAACCCCGAGCGAAATGCCGATCTGCGTCGAGGTACCGAGTTCGGTGCCCGGATGCCGGTACGGCTTGTCGAAGTCCCAGAGTTTGCGGACCCGCTGTTTGAGATCGTTCGCCGTCAGCACCCAATCCTCGTCCTTGATGACGTCCCAGACCTCCATGGCGAGGCGGGAGAAGGTGAGCGGCGAGGCGTCCCAGTCCTTTTGCGACTCAGCCTGCCAGTTGGCCCAGACCTCATCGTGGCGCTTGCCGATCGCGATTTTGCGGTCGGCAATCTTTTTCTGCAGGCTGACGTTGTACTTGAGGCGTTCGCGGCAGACGCGAATCAGCTCCGGTATCCCGATCGAGGTGTCGCCGAGCGCCCGCACCGAACACGGCTGCATGCGGCAATAGTCCATCGCCCATTTGCTGATGCCGACCTCGGCGAAACCGATCTCGACGAAATCGCAGTGCGCCGGCGGCAGAAATTCGCGGATGCGCTTGGCGTTGTTGAGTTCGGTGAGTTGTTTTTCCCAATCCTTTACATCCAGCCCGAGGATCAGGTCGGTTTGTTTCAGCGACGGCTTATCCATGCTGAGGCAGAGCGGATGCTTGTTCGGGAAGTTGAGCGCGTTGTTGACGTCCCAGACGGCGGAGCCGGTCAGTTCGGCCAGCTCGACGATGCTCTCGAATCCGCCCTCGCGGCGTCCGGCGTACTCCGGCAGCAGCATCGGGTGATCGGCCTTGAGAAGTCTTTCGGCAATCGCCTCGATCGCGCGCGGATCGGGCGCCATCGGCGAGGGCGTGACGACCGCATTGGCCGGCGGCAGCGGCACGTCGTGGGTCTTCGGCGCTTCCTGCAGCGCGGCGTCGTAGCACATGTACACCGGGCCTTTCGGCTCGGTCATCATCACCGAATAGGCGCGCGCGAACGATTCCGGCACGCCGTCGATGGAGGTCGGCTGGTAGTCCCATTTGACGTAGTCGCGCACGGCATTTCCCTGTACCAGCGCGGTGTGGGTCCAATCGATGTGCGGCCGGCGCTTGGCCTCGTCCATCGGTCCGGTGGCGCCTACGATGAAGATCGGCACGCGGTCGAGATACGCGTAGTAGATCGCCATGCAGGCGTGCAGCAGGCCGACCAGATTGTGCAGGATCACCGTCATCGGCTTGCCGGTCGCTTTGGCGTAGCCGTGGGCGATCTGCACCGCGATCTCTTCGTGGTTGCAGAGCATCATCGGCGGCTGGTTCTCGCCGTAGTTGACCAGTGAATCGTGCAGGCCGCGGAAGCTCGCGCCGGGATTCAGCGTGATGTAGGGGAAGCCGTAGCGCTTGATGCAATCGACGATGACGTCGGACTGCCAGCCGGTGTAGTTCGTGACCTTGTCGTCCATTGATGCGCCTGTGTTGCTGTGGTCTATCCGCGGTCGGACCAGGACGGCGCGTCTCGCCAAACCCGGAATCCACCAATCGATTCAGAAATTGCATCTGGATTCCGGGCCCACGCCTTTCGGCGCGCCCCGGAATGACAGTTGATAATGCCTAGCTCCATTTTATCGCAGAAAGGAGGTCGCCTTCTGGGCGATCTCCGGTGGCGTCGCGTAAATCTCTTTCACCAGGGCCTGGACCTTGTCGCCGGGCACCGGCGTGATCTCCATCTGAGCCTTCTCGGTGTCGGCAAGGAAGTCCTTGTCTTGCATTGTGGCCATGAACGCGGCGCGGAGCGCGGCGGCGCGTTCGGGCGGAACGTTCGGCGGCGCGACGAACGGGCGCCCCATCACTTGCCTCGCGAAGATCAGCCGCAGGATCTGCCGCTGTTCGTCGGTCTTGGCCAGATCGATGATCAGCGGCACGTTCGGCAGCTCGGCATGCTTGTCGAGGGCGAGCTGCACCAGGATGCTGAACTTCTTCTCGTCGATCCACTTCTGGTGCGTCGACCTCACGCTCGACCACGACCAGCCACAGCGGCCCTGCACCTCGCCACGCTCCATGGCGAGGCCGACCTCGTTGCCGCCTGGATAACCAGTGACGATCTTCATCCTGGTGCCGAGCACGCCGTTGGTGATGCGCGGGAACTGGTCGGTATCGGCCGAGGTGCTGGTGCCGCCGACCACCAGCTCCTTGGTCAGCATGTCCTCGAATTTGGTAATGCCGCTGGTGTTCCAGGCGACGCAGACGCTGACCTCGTTGTTGGCGCTGCCGATCCAGGTGAACTTGGTGGCGTCGAACTGCGCCGCCTTGTTGCCGAGCAGCGGGTCGAAGCCGGTGCCGCGCCCGATGATACCGAAGGCGGCGCCTTCCTTGGGGGCGACGTTGTAGAGCCAGTTCGCCAGCCGCAGGCTTCCGGCGCCCTCCATGTTCTTTGGCACCACGTTGGGATTGCCGGGAATGTGCTTGCCCATGTGCCGCGCCAGCATGCGGGCATAAAGGTCGTAGGCGCCGCCGACGCTGTACCCGATGTAGAGATCGACGGTTTTGCCCTTGTAGAAATCGGCGACGCTCTGGGCATGGGCGGCCGGCATGGCCAGCAACATCATCGCGACGCATGCGGCGCGTCTGAATATTCGAAGCACCCTGTTCCTCCCTTCGGAACGTTATTTGCCCTTGCGCCCAATATGCTCGCCGCTGGATTGATTTGACAAGGACGCGCGATATGGTGGCCCTAAGGCGGCAACAACGCGCCCTCGGAGAAGACCATGACAGGCATCCTCGAAAACCCCGGTGTCGGCCACAATCAGCCGGATGCCGAAGCGGCGGAGAAGGAAAACCAGCATTGGGACCGCTGGGCCAAGAAGCGCACCTTCGTGCGGGCGCTGGAGGGCACTTACAGCCACCTCTACAAAAACCTGATCGACCAGCCGCGGGTGTTTTCGTCGAAGGACGTTCCCTGGAAGGGCGGCCCCGGCCACTACGGCAAGAGCGTGATCTCGCCCCAGTCGGTCAACATCACCCAATCGATCGAATCGCACATCGAGGCGTATGCGCCGGGGGCTTCGGGTCAGAAGCATGGCCACCTCAACAGCGCGGTGTTCTACGTGCTGAAAGGCCACGGCCACGACGTGCATGACGGCCGCCACATTCCGTGGAAGGCGGGCGACGTGATGCTGGTGGAGAACGCCTGCGTGCACCAGCACTTCAACGACTCGAAGGACGAGGAAGCGATCCTGCTGGTGTTCAAGGCGAAGCCGCTGTTCCTGTTCATGCACCTGCTATTCCAGAAGATCGTGGAATGGCCGTCGAAGATTCCGCCCAAGGGCGCGGAGAACTACAAGCCGCCGGCGGACATCTGAGGGAGCGCACCATGGCAACCATCTTCACCGACAAAGGCCCGGCGCTCTCCGGCAACAAGACAGCCACCTTCCGCGCCGACGAGGTCAAGCAGTCGCAGGAGTTCCGCAAGCAGTACGAGAGCCGCACCAACGTCGTGCTCGCCGAGGACATGCCCTGGGAGCATTCCGCCGACGGCCTGATCAAGCATCTCGTCCACGAGAAGCTGAACACGCGCGAGATGTGCGTCGAGGCTTACATGCAGTTCCTCAAGCCCGGCGAGAAGTCGGGGGTCCACCGCCATATGTGGGAAGAACTGCTGTTCGTGGTCGAAGGCTCCGGCTACGACCTGCACTGGGACCTGAAGTGGGATTGCCTCGAAGCGTTCCAGTGGGAATGGGCGCCGGAGCCCAAGGCGTATTCCTGGAAGCGCGGCGATTACATCTATATCCCGCCGTTTACCAACCATCAGCATGTCGCGGGCGACCACGAGGATTGCCGGCTGATCGTGATGTCCAACCGCATCGTCAAGGAGATGGGGTTCGACTGGTTCGACCAGGTCGCCGCCGCGGCGGGATACGATCCGAAAGCGAACGGCGGCGGCTAGGCCGCCCGCTGCGCCTTCGCCATCATCTTCACGGCCTCGATCATCGCGGCCGGATCGGCGATGCCCTTGCCGGCGATGTCGTGGCCGGTGCCGTGCGCCACCGAGGCGAACAGGATCGGCGTGCCGATGGTGAGAGCGGCCGCCGCGTTCTGCGCCAGCAGCTTCGTCGCGATGTGGCCCTGGTCGTGCAGCATCACGATGAAGGCGTCGAACCCGGGCATGTGAAACATCGTATCGGCGCCGAACGGGCCGGCGACGTCGATGCCTTCCGCAACAACCCGGTCCATCGCCGGTTTGATGATCTCGATTTCCTCACGGCCGAACAGCCCGCCTTCGCCGGCGTGCGGGTTGAGCCCGCTCACCGCGATTCTCGCGTGTGCCACACCGAGCCGCTTGAGTGCCGTATCGGCGGCGAGAATGGTGCGCGCGACGTTTTCGGGCGTGATCAGGGCAAGCGCCTCGCGAACGCTTCGGTGCAGCGTGCAGTGGGCGATCCGCTTGTCGCCGAAGCACAGCATCATGTAGACGCCACTTTCGTCGGTGCCGGTTTGCCGCGCCACGAATGACGGATGGCCGTCGAATGGGATTGCGGCCTGGGCGATCGAGGTTTCGTGCTGCGGCGCCGCCACCACCGCATCGACATCGCTCACCATCGCGGCCTTGACGGCGGCGGCGCAGAACGCGATCGACGCGCGGCCGCTGATCGGGCTGACGACGCCGAAGCCGAGCGACGCGGTGTCGGGCTGCGGGCAGGGCAGCACCTCGATTTCATTCAACCGCGACGCAAGCCCGGCGGACTTGGCATGGCGCGCCAGCAGTTCCACGTCGCACACCAGGATCGGATCGCACGCCGCCCGAACGGCCGGATCGAGCGCGGCCTTCAGCGCGATCTCCGGACCGATGCCGGCCGGATCGCCGGTGGGAATGGCGATCTTGATCCGGCCGCTCATCTCACATCCACGGCATCAGCGAGGCGTGGATCACGTCCGGCACGCCCTCGTTGCCGACCGAGCGGATCGCGAGATCGACCTCCTTCAGTCCGAACTTGTGCGTGGTGATCAGTTCGAGCGGAAACCGCTTCGATGCGATCTGCTCCAGAGCGAGTTCGCACGCCCGGTAGCTGTGGCCGCGCGCGCTCTTCATGGTGATGAACTTCACCGTGAATTTTTCGAGCGGGAAGTTCGGGAACTCGCGTAACTCGCCCTGCGCCACAATGATGCCGGCCTTGCGCTTGAGCGCCTCGATGCCGAGCAGGATCGGGATGGTCCCCGCGCCGGCGGTGCAATCGAGCGCCACATCGACGCCCTTGCGGCCGGTGATTTCCATGATGCGGGCGAGCGGGTCTTCCCTGGTGACGTCGATCACGTAATCGGCGCCGAGCTTTTTCGCGACCTCGAGCCGGGCCCGGTCCTTCGACGTGCCGGTGACGATAATGAGCGACGCGCCGGCCTGCTTGCAGATCACGGTCTGCGACAGGCCCTGCTGGCCCGGCCCCTGGATCAGCACCGTGGAGTTGTAGCCGACGCCGCCGTCGAACAGCGACCACTCGACGCCGTTGGCCATCGGCGTGACAAGACCGGCCAGTTCGGGCGTGACGCCCTTCGGCACATGATGGATCACCGCGTTCCACGGCAGGTACATGTATTGCGCGAACCCGCCCCACAGGTGCGGCGGCTTCTCATCGGACGTGTAGCCGTAGCGGATCGCGTCCGGGTTGGTGCGCCAGTTGGTGTTCTCGCAGTGGCGGTACTGGCCGGCGTGGCACCACTCGCACTTGCCGCACGACACGTAGTGCTCGACGAAAACCAGGTCGCCCTCCTTGAAACCCTTGCGCGCGGTAAACTCGCGGCCGGCCTTGGCGATGTAGCCGATGTTCTCGTGGCCCATGATGGTGGGCTTGTTGTTGGGCGGGTGCTTGTAGAGCTTGACGTCGGTGCCGCAGATGCCGCCGACCTCCACCTTCATCAGTGCCGCGTCGGTCGGGACGTCCGGCATCGGATATTCGCGGATTTCGGTCTTGCTCGGTGCGGTCCGGACGGCCGCCAAAACTACTTCTGCCACTTTTCTCGACCTTTCGGTTGTCATGGCCGGGCTTGTCCCGGCCACCCACGCTTCGTTGGCATAGGGTAGTAAGACGTGGATGCCCGGCACAAGGCCGGGCATGACGGTGCCTGTTATGCGAAGCTTCACGAAGAATAACCCCGAACACACGGCGGCCCTGGATCGCGTGCGGTTGTGGGTGCGCGAGCGGTTTTCGCTCGACGGCGAGGCGATCCTGGTGGCCGAGGTGGCCTGCGCCGTGCCGGGATGTCCGCCGATCGAAACGGTGATCGCGTTGTGGATCGACCGCCGGCGGTACCATTTCAAGGTGTTCAAGCCGGTGGCCGAGGTTGTCGCCGAAGACCTGCCGCCTTATTGGCTGAAGCCCGCGCTCGTGGTGTCCGACGATTTCGAATGCGAGTGCTGCTAGGAGCTAGCTACTTCGCGTAGCCCTGGGACCGCAGCCAGTCGATCTTGCGGGTGCCGCTCAGCCACTCGTCGACTTCGGCCTTGGTCTTGAAGCCCTTGATGTAGCGAACCGGTTCTTCCGGATGGATCGCCTGGATTTGCCAGTCGCCTTCCGCGACCCGCTCCAATTTGAAAGTCACGCGCGGCTTTTTGCTCATATCGCCATTATGCCCTTGTTCGCATCGAGATTCAAAGGCTGGCGAGCGCCAACCGGTGGAATGACAGGTCGAAATAGCTTTCCGGCGCGGCAAGGGTCCGGCCCTCGAACGCTGCGCGGAGCCGCAGCACGGTTTTGAAGCCTTCAAGATCGAAGGCGGCGTCCTTGGCCAGGCCCTTCGCCGGGTCGGCCGCGGCGGCGTGGATTTCGGTGGCGATGTCGGCGGGGACTCCGAGTCGTTCGCCGGTCAGTTTTACCGCGGCGGCGTGATTCGCCGGGTCGAGCACCCAACGCAGGCCCTCGATACAGGCGGCCAAATAGGAAACAAGCGTCTCGGCGTTGGCCTGCGCCCACGGTCGCAACACGTAAGGCACGGTGCCGAGATAGGGCCCGATGCTGTTGACCACCGCTCCGAGGTCCTTCAAGCCGGCCCGCCGTGCGTGAATGGCAAAGGGCGGATTGAGGATCGCCGCCGCCATGGTGCGGTCGTCGCGCATTGCGTCGAACCGGCGGAACGGCGCGCCGGCCTCGTGGATGATGGTCTCGCCGCGCGAAACGCCGTGCCGCCGCAGGATTTCGTAGAGCACGAACGACCAGCCGGTGTTGGCGACATCGGCGGCCAACGTCCGGCCGCGCAGCTCGGCGATGCGTTCGATCTCCGGCTGCACGAACAGATGGTTGAAGCCGTTGTCGCCGCCGGCGACGACAATGGCATCGACCCCGGTTTCGGCCAGCGCGATGCATTGGTCGGCGGCGCCGTGGACGATTGGATAGCGGCCGGCGGCCAGTCCCTTGCGCTGTTCCTGCGAGTTCGGCGCGGCCGTGAGCTTGATCGACAGATCGCGCTTGGCAAAAAATCCGCAAGCTTCCGCCGCGAACACCGGCAGCGTCTGCGTGCCGGGAAACACCATGACGGTGAGCGGAGTGGGGGGCATCGCTGGAGGATTATCGGCGGGGCAGGGTCGTCAATTTTCGGAAGCGCACCTTGCCACCTTCGGGAAGCCGGCGGGAGTCGTATCCGGCCTGGTGGATCGCCTGGGCCTGAACGCGCGGATGCTCGGGCGTGTCGTCATCCCACCATTCGGCGCGGTGGGCGGCGCGGGGCAGCCCGAAATCGAGTATCTCCTCGATCTCGTCGAAGGTCAGGATGAAATCGGCCCGCTTCTCTTTCAGCAGGTACTCGTAGAGCGGCTCGAACTTGTTCTCGTAAGTGTCTTGCGCCATGCGCGCTCAGCCCTTGATCTGCTTGCCGGCGCGGACGTCGGCGATCAAAGCGGTGAATGCGCCGAGCGCGGCCTTCGCCGTGTTGACGTAGGTGTCGGTCTTGGAGTCGAGCCATTTGTCGGCATAGCCGATGGCGGTGTGCGCGAGGCGAACACGGCCGTCGAGCCACGGTCCGCCGCCGAAGCCGCCGATCACCGGAATGCTCACGGCTTTGACGACGGCGGCGCCGGCCACCGGCCCGGAGTTGGTGAAGTCGAGCGCACAGGCGCCGGCGTTCTCCAGCATCTTTGCCTCTTCGACGAGTCTCGCCGCCGCCTCGCCGGTGGCCTGGGCGTCCGGCGAATTCTGCGCGCTGTAGGGGACGCCGTGCTTGGCCGCGGTCTGCGGGGTCAGGCCGAACTGCGCGAACACCGGAATGCCAGCGCGGACCAGCGCTCGCACCGCGTCGGGGAAATCGGCGGCGGCATCGACCTTGATCATGTCGGCGCCGCCGTCCTTGATGAGTCGCATGGCGGCGCGGAGAGCGGCGTCGGGGCTCTCCTGGGCCGGGCCATACGGCAGATCGCAGCTCACCAGCGCGCGCACAGTGCCGCGGCGCACCGCTTTGCAGACCGTCAGCATCTCGTCCATCGTCACCTGGAGCGGGTCGTCGTGGCCCCACAGGTTGACGCCGACCGAATCGCCGACCGACACCAGATCGACGCCGGCGCGATCGGCGATCTTTGCCATCGGCGTATCCCAGGCGACCACGCCGGCGATCTTCTGGCCGTCGCGCTTCATCTGCTGGAGCGCGGCGATGGTGACCTTGTCGGGCATGAACTAGGCTTTCGCTTTGAGCATCGCGTTGAACGGCTTGGCCGGATCGGCCAAATCATCTGCATCGACCGGGATCTTCCGCTCGATCAGCCGCCGCACCGCCGCGAGATCGCGCTGCGCGTTGATCCCCAAGGCGTATGTCACGACGCCATCCCTGGTTTCAAGCACCAGTGCGCTTTTCTCGGGCAGCGGGCGGCGCACCGTCTGCGCGGACGGATCGGGCCAGCCGATGCCCTGGATGTAAAGGCCGTACTGCTCGCTCCAGTAGGACGGAACCGCCTTGTAGCTGTCGCTCGCGCCGGCGGCGTTTCGGCCGGCCACCGCGCCGTGCTCCTGGGCGTGCCGCCAGTTCTCCAGCCGCACCGCGCCCTGGGGAGTGGTGAAGCGCGTCACGTCGCCGGCGGCAAAGATGGCGGGATCGGAGGTGCGGCACTGCGCATCGACGAAGATGCCATCCTGCACGTCGAGGCCCGACGCAGCGGCGAGCGCGTCATTGGCCTTTACGCCGGCCCCGACCAGCACGAGATCGGCGACATACAATTCGCCGTCGCTGGTTTCCAGCGCGATGCTGCCGTCGAGTTGCGCGGTAACCTCCGTCACTGACACGTTCAGGTCGAAATCGACGCCGTGGTGCTGGTGCTCGGCCAGGATCAGCGCGCCGGTTTTCTCGTCGCAGGCGCGCGCCATGATGCGCGGCGCGGTTTCGATCACTGTCACCTCGACGCCCAGTTCGGCCGCCGAAGCCGCGGCTTCGAGACCGATCAGGCCGGCGCCGATCACCACCAGATGCTTGCATGACGTGAGCCCGGCCTTGATGGCAAGGGCGTGCGCCTCGGTGCGCAGATAGTGGACGCGCGGCATACCGGATGGCAGCAGCGGCAGTTCGCGCATCAGTGAGCCGGTGGCGATCACCAGCGCGTCGTAAGGCAGCGCCCCTCCGGTGGTGAGGATCTGGTGGGCGGCGCGGTCGATGGCGGTGCACCGGGTGCCGAGCTTGGCCGTGACGCCGTGCGCCGCGAGCCCGCCCGGGCCGGCGATCGGCGCGTCACCCGGCTGGGCCTTGCCGAGCAGCACGGCCTTCGACAGCGGCGGCTTCTCGTAGGGCTCGCAAGTCTCCTCGGTGACGAGGGTGACGTCGGCGGACGGGTCTTTCTTCCGCGCCTCGATGGCGGCAAACACGGCCGCCGGTCCGCCGCCGATGACCACGATGTGACGTGCCATTTCCACCCCGCGCGGAAACCTTCTACAGTTGTGCGGAACGCCGGTCCACAGAGCGGAACATTAACGTGGCCTTGCCCCGTACGCCACCTCATGGCGCCGAAGCCAGCCGACTGTCCTCGGTCGCCACCTCAGTGCGGCTGCTCAAGGCATTCTCGGAGGAGCAGGTCGAAATCGGCATCAGCGATCTCGCCAAGCGGCTCGGCGTCGCCAAGAGCACGGTGCATCGCCTTGCGGTCACGCTGGTCGCGGACGGGATGCTGGAGCAGAACCCCGACAGCGGAAAATACCGTCTCGGCATGGCGCTGTTCCGCTTGGGCTCGCTGGTGCGTCGGCGCATGACCGTTTCGAGCGAGGCGCGGCCGTTACTCCGCGAACTGCGCGAGAAGGTGAACGAGACGGTGCATCTGGCCGTGCTCGACGGCAGCGAGATCATGTACGTGTTCAACCTGGAGAGCACCCAGGCGATCCGCATGCGCTCCGACGTGGGCGTGCGGAAGCCCACCCATTGCACCGCCGAGGGCCAGGCCATTCTGGCGTTCCAGGCGGCGGAAGTGATCGACCGCGTGGTGCGCGACGGCTTGAGCCGCCGCACCCCGCAAACCGTCACCGATCCGCAGATACTGAAGAAAGTGCTCGACGGCGTGCGCGCGCGCGGCTGCGCCATCGAGGACGAGGAGAGCGAACTCGGCATGCGCTGCATCGCCGCGCCGCTGCGCAACGATCTCGGCGAGGTGGTCGCGGCGATCGGTCTCGCCGGGCCGGTGAGCCGGCTGTCGAAGAAAGCGCTTGCCACGTTCATCCCGCATGTCATCGAGACCGCGGCGGCGATCTCGGCGCGGCTCGGCCACCGAGCGCGGATCGCGGGATAGCGTGATTTCAGGAATTCACAACAGCGTACTGGCGAGTTGGAACGGCATGGATGCTGGAGCGCGTGGCGCCGCGCTGGTGTCGCTCGGCTCGCTCACCCTGGTGGTGATGGCGCTGCTGGTCAAGAAGCTCGGCTCGCAATGTCAACGCACAATGAGAATGTCCCCTCGTTCCGCACAATGAGAATGTCCCCTTTTGGATGGGGCTGAGCGTTTGTGGGTAACGAGGGGGGTCGCGCGCCTTCACAGCGGTAGCGTCGCCCCTCGTTATCCACATCCGC
>JAPLPD010000067.1 GCA_026400395.1 Alphaproteobacteria bacterium
GGGGACATTCTCATTGTGCGTTGACAATGATCGGCGTGCGGGTTGCCAAGGCATGAGATCCTGAGCAAACTCTCAGGCCGCGCACGGTCGCGACCACAGAATTGCCGGCGTTCGTCAACTTCACGCGCGAGGTTCGGCGGCATCTGAATTCCGCGTCTGCTATTGAATAGCCATTGAGAAACGCATCCATGCAGCCAGCACGTTTCGGCCCCACCCGGATGGAATCGACACCATGAAGGCAAAGATGCATCTGGCAATTGATGTGTCGTGGACGCAGGTTGAAACGACCTGGCGTGAGCCGGGAGCGCGCGTCGGTCGCCATTACCCCGACGTCGGCCTGTTCGAGGATATCGCCCGCGTCGCTGAGCGCGGACTGATCGACCTGATCTTTTTCGGCGACAGCACCGGGATCCCCAACACGTGGAAAGGCGCGATCGATGACGCGGTACGCTACGGCGTTGCGTGGCCGCGCATGGATATGAGCCCCTGGATCGTTGCCATGTCGCGGGTTACCAAGCACGTCGGCTTTGGCCTGACCTATGCCACAACGTTCATGCACCCGTTCTATGTTGCTCGTCTTCTAAACTCGCTTGACCACATCACGAACGGGCGCATTGCGTTCAATGTCATCACCTCGCAGCGCAAGGCGGATGCGCAAAACTACGGCTTCGATGAGTTGATGGAGCACAGCCAGCGCTACGACCGCATGGACGAATTCATGGATGTCTGCCAAGCCCTGTGGAGGAGCGTGGACCCAGACGCATTCGAATGGAATCGCGAGACCGGGCTGGTCGCCAACCCAAACAAGGTTCGGCCGATCAATCACGTCGGGCGATTCTTCAAGGTGAAAGGCCCCCTCAGCGTGCCGCCATCACCGCAGATCGTCCCGGTTTTGATCCAGGCTGGCAGCTCTCCGCGTGGCACGCGCACAGCGGCGCGGTTCGTCGACCACATCTTCGGTGCGCGCAAGCCGATTTCGGCCATGGCCAAGCAACGCGCTGAGGTAGACGCGGCCCTGTGCGCGGAAAGCCGTGACCCGGACAAGGTCGGCATCATCTGGTCCACGCAGGTCATGGTCGGCGAGACCGAGGCGGAGGCCAAGCGCATGCGTGAGCGCCTGATTGACCGCGTACCACGCGAGGCCGTCGGTGTCTGGCTCTCGCACAACACCGGATTCGATATGTCGACTCTGCCCCCGCGTTTCACACTGCGCGAATTGAACGAGCGCATCGTCGCCGCCAACGCGTCGCCGGTCGGCTTCGTCCAGCAGCTTTCGCAGACGTTGGGCGACGACGGCGAAATCACGCTAGAGGATTTTCTCGAACACGGACTGAAGACGGCGACGAGCTACGCCACTACCATCCCCGGCACCGCCGCGCAGATCGCCGACCTTCTGGAGGAGCGTTTCGAGGGGTCCGGTAGCCGTGGCGGCTTCATGCTGCGCCATTCCCAGGCCGAGCAGCTAGACATGCTACACAATATCGCTGACCTCCTCGTTCCGGAACTACAGCGTCGAGGTCGCTTTCGAACAGCCTATACAGGCCGGACATTGCGCGAAAATCTCGCAACTTGAAATTGGGAGCGTGTGTGTACTGCCTTGCGGGGTAGCGTGGCTGACAAAAAACGGCGCGCGAGTCTGACAGCTCGCGGATTATGGCACGTAGGCCCAGGCTTCGATCATCACGGTCGCCCCCGGAACGGGCAGGGGTGCGGGCACCTCCACCGCCGAGAACGGCAGCGGCCGGCCGCCCAGGCGGCGTTCCCAGACCTTATAGACGGGGTAGAATTCGTCGAGGTCGGTGTGGAATTGTAGCACGCGCACAATGTTATTGAGCGACGTGCCGGCGGCTCGGCAGAGCTTCTCGATATTGTCGATGATGTGCTCGGCCTGGACTTGCGCCCGCGAGCCGAAGCGCGGTTGTCGTGCGTCTTTCGCCGCCGCGATCAGGCGGCCGTCGCTGTCGATCGCCATCTGCGCCGACATGAACAGGAGGTCACCGGCCTTCACCGCTTGCGGCTGGTGACGGAATGCGGTCGGAACGCCTGCGTCGACGTGGCATTTTTGCGCGGCGCTGCCTGGCTTCGCCGCAAGCACATTGATCTCGATCGTGCCGTCATAGGATGCGAGCCCATGCGCGGCGATGGGGATGATCGACAGCGACGGCCGCGTTTTTGCGAAATGCCAGCACCAGGTTTCGTTGAAGGCTGAGTAGTCTTCCGGGTCGGTCAGATAGACCTGGGCA
>JAPLPD010000070.1 GCA_026400395.1 Alphaproteobacteria bacterium
ACCAGCCCCACGGCAATTCCAGCACTTGCTGCACCGGCGACCATTGCACCGGCGATCCAAGGAAGGAAGGCGTGTCGCGTTGCTTTGTCACCGCCCGTCCTGCGCGGCATGAGCGCAAGCTATGAGTGCGCCGAGGACTTTCTGAAAGTCTTCCCCTTTTTCTTTTTGAGAATCAGCTGTGGATTGAATCAGTCAGATCACGAAAGCGAGCGACCACGCACAATATCGCGAATGATAAAGATGGGTCAGATAAGTGGTGGCGCAAATATTTTATGATTCGTGTACGACGCGCTATCGTAAAACAGCAAACTAAGCGTCGATTGTGTCGGCATCACAGGTCACCGCGAACACAACCCAGGATGGCATACTTCTATTGACTTGAATTGCATGTTGACCGTTTCCGAATCCATCACACGCAGCGCACTCGAACGCAAAGAAAGCCGCGGGGCCCAATTCCGCGACGATTACACAGAAAAATCGGCAGAAGGAGCGACGTTCAACCTGCTTGCCAAGAAAGCACCAGACGGCACGATGGAAATTCGGCGCCGTCTTCTTAGGCCAATCTGTGTCGGACGATCAAATCTGGCTGTACATGTCGCGTGTGCCGGCTATCGCAGTCGCCGTCCGACCACGACGCGCTCTCTGGGTTCGGCGCTCTCCATGGCGTCCATATTCAACTCCGCTAACCGCTCCCAGCGGAAGGGTAGATCGAGCGAACGGCCGTTCCCGAGAAATACGGCGAAGCATTCAACTTCGTCCGTAATTTCAGCTTCGGTTGTTGGAAAGGGCACGATCGGGATCTCCGCGCCGTACCAGTAGATAAACTTGCTGTGCAGCGGACCGAAGCTGACCAGTTGACGGCCGAGAGCCAGAGCGCTTCGCAGGGCCACGATCTTAGGCTCAACAACTATCGAATTGCGGACGACCACGTTGAGATACGGACCGACATAAACCAGTGCCGTCAGAAGGGCGAAGACGACCGGTACGAATGTCGAGTCGAGCGCCCGAATGGACATCGTCGTGGGAATTGAAGTGGCCGCCGCCCGCGGCAGGACGAACCACGCTCCGGCAACGGACGCACAGAACAGAAGCGCCACCAGCCACCACGGCTGGGCGAACTCGAGCAGGCGATCGTCGTAGCCAAGCGCGCCGCCGCCCGATACTGCGGCCAGCACGACGGCGAAGATTACGAAACTGACCGACACAATACGGGTGTAGTCGCGCCAGAAGCGCCGAAGACTGAAGCTCAGGTCGAGCGTGAGAGCTCGATCGACGACCGCCCCGCAGAGCAACGCGACTAGCGGATACATCGGCATGACATAGCGTTGGTGGCCACCTGAACTGATCCACACCGGAACGAAGATTGCGGCGACGGCCAGCAGGAGGTAGAGAACATGCGCTTGAAATCTGGAGTCCGCTGGCTGAAAGAGCGGCCCAACTCGCGGCCAGCGCTCCCGCCAAAACCGCGGATCGAACAGTCCAAGTAGCAGCGGTGACCACGGCAGCAGTGCGCCTAGGACCTTGAAGGGAAAGCTCGTCAATTGCACGAGCAGTGAGCCAGCATCGCCGCTGAGCCGTGAACCGCCGGGTGAAAACCAAGTGCTGCGGGTGCCTTCCCAACCGGTGGCTAAGAAGAACGGAACCTGCCAGATCGCGATAAGCCCGAAGAACACAACCAAGACAAAGAGTTGCACGGTACCGAAGAACGAGCGCCAGTCGCGACGGAGGAAAAGCAATCCGTAACTTGCACCGAAGAATGCGACGGGTCCTTGCAAGCCCTTGGTGAGCGTGGCGAGCGCTGCTAGAGATGCCGCGAGCAGCCAGAGTGACGTCCGCCCCCAGCAATAACTCGGCGAAATTGCAGAGTTCGAGTTCACGCACCGGTTCACGCCACGCTCGTACCCCACGTGCCAGGTCAGCAGCGCCGCCACTAGGAGCAAGGTAAATAGAGCGTCGCTCTCGACCCGTCGCCCGAGATCGAGCACGTGCCCCATAGTCGGATAGGCGACAGCGGCGCAGAGCGATGCCGTAGGCGAGAGGAATCGTCGACCGTACCAGAGGATCAGCAGTGCGGTCGCCAGTGTCGTCGCCACCATCGACCAACGTAGGGTTCCTGGATCTAGTGGATGTACAAAGCGTTCGATGAGCGCCAACGTCCAGTACTGCATCGGCGGTCGGTCGAGGATCGGCACACCTTGGTTGGTGGCGATGAGCCAGTCGCCACTTCGGGCCATCTCGATGCCGTGCAGCGCGCGGCACGTCTCTTCGCCTTTCAGCGGTAGTCGCGTTGGGGCAATGCCGTATCCGACAAGGATGACTATCGTGACAAGTATCGATGCGGGCCACCAGCCAAGATCGGGTCCGATGGAAGGTTTCCCGCCAGGAGTTTGCTGCCGCATGCACGTTTGGTCGGTCTGGGTCATGAACATTTATGCAAGTCGCGCTGTGCTGCGCACGGCATTGAGTTGAGAGGGACTCTATCTTCCAGCGTCGTGAGCAAGAGAACAAATCTACTGAATAATCTGGTTTTCGTGTGAAAAATTTAATACGTCTTAAGAATTTCTTGTGGGTAAATACTATTTAATTTTCTAGATTTCAACCTTAGTTCGGAAGCTGTAACGCCCCGACATCGCGCAAGAGTGATTTGGTGATCATATTTTAGGAACCGAAATGGTCTGGCGCACGATTTGTTGACACGCCGATTTGGGAGATCTGAAGACAATATATGATATGAATTCGGCTCAGTTTACCTCAACAAACGCACCCTTAGCGCAAGGAGGGCGAAGCCTGCGCGGCGAGACCCTCGATGCGCTCGGTCGAGAGCTGACCGTCTCGCCAGCCAAGCTCGCCCCAAGCAAAGAACTAGTTGTGAAATAATTTTCTTGCCGGCGGACAACGTGTAATCCAAGTGCACGATCCTGATCAGCGCGAAGATTTTATTCAAGATCTTTAAACTAAGAATCTCAAGACCAAGAATCTCAAGACCAAGAATCTCAAGACCAAGATCGGCGATCAAACGATGATGTATCTAGTTACTCGAGAAGAAAATCACCTATAGGAGACGGACTGCGTTTTCCATAGCTGGAACCACGCCGAAAAAGAAGCGCAAGTCAATTCATCTCGCATGCATTTCAAGATGAGTCGCGATTCGTCGGCATTCGATCGAGTCCATCAATTGCCAGAAGGCCAGAAGGAAACGGATGCGTCGAACGATTCATTCGAACACTCAAAGAGCAATTGCTCTGGCTCACACGATTCGCCAGCGTCGACGAATTGCACGCCACATTGCAGGAATTCGCCGATCGTTTCAACAACCTTTTGATGCTCGGGCGTCTTGGATGCAAAACGCCTGCGAAGCACCGACGCAGTTTCCTCATGGAGGCCGCGTGATTTATTCAAACACTTGTGTCAACAATGGAATCCTGTACAGAGCCGACTTATCTACCAAAATACCCTTGCCCCCTCTCATCGATTTCTTAAATTCTTCTGTCCCCGAACAGCTCAAATCTCCAAAGAATTCACAGAAAGCAACTTTCTGTTTGCAATTGTCCAACACGGTGCCATAATCAAATATCTCGGAGTTTGATTGATATGAATATGCAACCACGAAGAATTCCACGAAGTATTCGAAAACAATCTCAAGCGCGGATTTTTACCGCAGCAGTCATTGCCATATTTGCTGCAAATCACTTCG
>JAPLPD010000240.1 GCA_026400395.1 Alphaproteobacteria bacterium
CCACTTCAGGGGGGAACGCGGGCGATCCGGGAACCGTTTTCTGGGCCGGGGCAAGCCCGGGCGGCGGGAGCAACCGGCTCACCAGCCACTCATCCGTCGGGCAACGCTTGCGGAAGTGCCATTGACCGGGCTATCCTTTCATAAACCTTTCCAACGGTGTGATATCCCTCGGTTGCCTGTGTCAGCGCCACCGTTGCCGCCGTCAACCGCTTCTGCGCCGCGCCGATCAATTTTTCGTCCGGCGATTTTGCGCGTAGCGCCTGATCGAACTCCATTTGCGCGCGCGTCACATTCTCATCCGCCTTCAGGATGCCGGCCTTCCGCTCCGCCTTCCGTGCCTCAATGGCGTAGCCCTCATAGGCAGGATCTGGCGGATTGGCGAACTTTGCATTGTCGGCCGCGATCCGCGCCCCCAGCGCGAGTACGTCCTCCTTCGCCGCCGCGAGCGTCTTTCTCGCCAGCGCCAATTCGTCGGAGACCGCACGCATCCTTTCGTAACCCTCGGCCACGCGGGATGCTGCCAGTTCCTTTTCCGCCGCCGCAAACGCCACCTGGTTCTTCGTCAGGTCCGCCTCTGCCCGCTCCACGTCAGCCTTCGCCTTTGCCAGCAGGTCGGCCTGCACGAACGGGCGGTGATCCGGATAGTACGAATCCACCGGCAACGACACCGGTTCCACCTTCCCCAGTGCGAGCCCGAAGAGCCGCGGCACCGTCGGCGTCAGCGGTTTTTCCTTGTCCGGCTGCTGAATGTCCCCTCGCACGTAAAGATACGTGGGTCGCTGCGCATCCCCGTCAAACACGCGCGAAAGCCCGTCTTTATCGACATCCGTCTCTCCCGGTACCCGGTCCACTCGCACATCGTAGGGCTCAAAGAACGCGCGGAACCGATAGTATTCTTCCTGCTGAATCGGGTCAAACTTGTGGTCATGGCAGCGCGCGCATTTCACAGTGATACCCAACATGCCCAGCGCCGTATGGTCCACGGCGTCCTGCATCCATCCATCCCGATCGTACTTGGCATAATTCCGCGCCAGGAACCCTGTGGCCCGCAACGCCTTCGTATCCTGCGGCACCACCTCATCTGCCGCCAGCATCTCCAGAATCATTCGGTCGTAGCTTTTATCTTCATTCAACGACTCCACAATCCAGTCGCGCCAACGCCACATGAACCGCGCGCTGTTCCGGACGTCATTGCCCTTACGCCAGCCATACCAATCGCTGTATCGCCAGATGTCCATCCAATGCCGGCCCCAACGCTCTCCATACCGCGGATCGGCCAGCAACCGGTCAACAACGGAGTCGTAGGCATTGGGGGACTGGTCCGCCAGGAACCGGTTTAGCTCCGACAGGGTCGGCGGCACGCCGACCAGATCGAGGTAAACCCGCCGCAACAGAATTTGCGGGTCCGCCTCACGGACCGGTGTCAGCTTCCGGCTGTCCCGTTCTGCTGAGACGAACGCGTCAATCGGATTCCGCACCCAAGCAGTATTCGAGACAGCGGGAATAGCCGGGCGGATGGGTTTCCGGAAGGACCAGTGGTCCGGCAACGTCGGAAGCTTGTCGGCTTTGACTGCGGGTGCAAACGCGGCGCTGTTGTCAATCCACTCTTCCAACACCCGCAGCTCTGCGTCGGCGAGCTTGGGTCCCTGCAGGGGCATGTGGGGTTCGGCTAGATGACTCGCGACACGATAGATAAGGCTTTCCCTGGCTTTTCCCGGAACCATTCCAGGACCACGGTCCCCTCCGCGAATCGCGAGTTCCCGGGTGGAGAGGTCGAGCCCGGACTTCTTGAACTTCCCGGTGTGGCAAGCCATACACCGCGCTTCCAGTATCGACACGGCAGGCGACTGCTGCCCGAAGCAGCACACGCTAATTGAGGCGAAGAAAACCAGAATCGATCGCATATACGGCCAAGCCTAACGCCTGCGCGACGCCACCCGCAAGCCAGGCCATCCGGCCCGTCCATATCTATGAACAGAATTTGCGCCTCACGATTGGAATCAGCCGCCAACGCATCTGTCGTTCTCGGAAACCTCATCTTGAGGTCTGATCGGGCTGGGTCCACGGCCTTTGGGATGTTTTGAGGGAGAGCCTTTGGACTTCACTCGCCCCGCGTCGTCGGCTGACAATGCCTCTTTCCGCGAAACCAATAGGCTCAGGGCGCGGCCTCGGCGACCGTCGGTAGGCCCGCGCAGGGGCCCCGGCCAATGCGGATGGAGTCCCACCGAAGATGCCTTTATGCGGCGCGGCGCTCGTACCGGTGATGGAGTCCGCCGACGTCGGCTTTCGAGATAATCCGTCGTCCCTCACACCTTGGGTGATGTTCACCGCGACTTTGAGCCCGACGGTCGCCTGATAATAATGCGAGCGTTGCAGGATGATGCAGTTTTGCGAGGATCTCACGGCCACGAAAGCCGCAGTCAGGACCACCGAGAAATGGCGGACATCGGAATCGAAAGAAGGGAGGCAACCCCCAATTTATCAGCAACTTCCGGGTTTGCGAGAACCACAATGCTAATTTGGACAGGCGTGGTCTCTGAAACAATTTAGCTAGTCGGAATTTAACTAGCGATTGACAATCACCCCCCTTGACTCTGCCCCCCTAGAGGCGTAGAATTTTTTCGTCCAGTTGCAGAAGCAACCGGAACAACCTCAAGGAAAGGGTGAAGCTATGGATGACAGTGTTATCGGAATTCTGATTACAGTAGTCGGACTGGCCGTCGTGATCGCAATGATCGCCGGCATTTGGAAGGTATTTGAGA
>JAPLPD010000082.1 GCA_026400395.1 Alphaproteobacteria bacterium
CCGCCGGCATCGGTCGCCCCCTGTTGTTGACAGGAGGCCCAATCAGCTGATTCGAATGTCGACGGGAGCGCGCCTCAGCCCGTTATCACCGGCTGTCCGAGATCACAGGAATCGTGTCCGGCTTGCGCAGGAATCCGCACATGATCGGCAACATTGCCCGTGCGAGCGTTCTCGCATTCGTCATCGCCGCGCCCGCCGTCGCGACCGCGGCAACGCCCTACGATGGCCGGTGGAGCCTCTCCATCTTGACGCAGCACGGCGCCTGCGACACCTACAATCTCCCGGTCAACATCGAGAACGGCCACGTCTCGTTCCCGGGCCTGGTCCGCGCGTCGGGCCGCGTGGTATCCGGCGGTGCGGTTCGCGTGGCGGTTGCCGCCGGCGACAAGTCCGCTGCGGGGTCCGGCAAGCTTTCGAGCGGGTCGGGCAGCGGACGCTGGACCGGTAAGTCGGGCGACGCCCGCTGCTCCGGCACCTGGACCGCGCAGCGGACGTGAGGGCGCGAAAGCCGCGCTCGCTTCCAACGGCGCATCGGTCAACGAGACCGCGCGCCAGGCGATCACCGCCTACGTGAAGCCCGACAAGGCCGAGCTTTGGGCCAAGGCCGATGCCATCCGCAAGAAGATCGGCAAGGTGAGCGGAGACTCGACGCAGGTCATCCGTGAGTGGCGCGATAACAAAGAGCCCTATCGTTGACCCTCGTCGTCGATGCCAGCGTCGCGGCGCAATGTGTGCTGCCGAGGCGCAGTCCGAACGCGCGAACGCTCTGCGATCAAGCGGCGAGCCGATCATTGCGCCAGACCTTGGTTATGCCGAGATCGGCAACGCAATCTGGAAGCGCGCCATTCGGGGTGAATTTTCGCCAGCCACAGCGGCCGACGCATTGGCAACCGCGGCCGGCTTGTTCACCGCGCTGGTGCCGATGGCCGAGCTTGCCGCCAGCGCCACCGAAATCGCCATCAAGCTCAAACACCCGATCATTGACTGCTTCTATCTGGCGCTGGCGGAGCGCGAGTGCGCGCCGTTGATCACGGCGGACAAAAGATTGATCGCGGCGGCGAAGCGCGCAAAGGGAATTGAAGCCAGAGCGTTGTAGGATTTGGCCGAAAATGTACGGCAGCCCTCACACCGGTAAATTGTCGTGCTTCCGTTTCGGCATCTCGACCTGCTTGCCTTTCAGCATCGCCAGGGCGCGGGCGATCCTTCGCCGAGTGGTGCGCGGCATGATCACGTCGTCAATGTAGCCGCGCTCGGCGGCGACGAACGGTGACAGGAAGCGATCCTCGTACTCCTTGGTTCGCGCGGCGATCTTGTCCTTGTCGCCGATGTCGGCGCGGAAAATGATCTCGACCGCGCCCTTGGCGCCCATCACCGCGATCTGCGCGGTCGGCCAAGCGTAGTTCAGATCGGCGCCGACGTGCTTGCTCGCCATCACGTCATAGGCGCCGCCGAACGCCTTGCGGGTGATGATCGTCACCAGCGGCACCGTCGCCTGGGAGTACGCGAACAAGAGCTTAGCGCCGTGTTTGATCAGGCCGCCCTGCTCCTGGGCGGTGCCCGGCAGAAACCCGGGCACGTCCACGAAAGTCACAATCGGAATCTCGAAGGCGTCGCAGAAGCGCACGAAGCGGGCGCCCTTGCGGCTGGCGTCGGAGTCGAGCACGCCGGCCAGCGCCATCGGCTGATTGGCAACGAAGCCGACGGTGCGGCCGGCGATGCGGCCAAAGCCGATCACGATGTTGGCAGCATGCGCCTGCGAAAGTTCGAAGAAGTCGCCCTCGTCCACCACCTTGGTGATCAACTCGCGAATGTCGTAGGGCTTGTTCGGATTGTCGGGCACCAGCGTATCGAGCGACAAATCCTCACGCTCGATGTCGTCGTGGCTCGGCCATTCCGGCACGCCGGACTCGCTGCTGGCGGGCAGGAAGTCGATCAGCCGCCGCATCTGCAGCAGACACTGCACGTCGTCGTCGTAGGCGCCGTCGGCGATCGACGATTTCGTGGTGTGGATCGAGGCGCCGCCCAATTCCTCGGCGGTGACGACCTCGTTGGTGACGGTCTTCACCACATCCGGGCCGGTGACGAACATGTAGCTGGTGTCGCGCACCATGAAGATGAAGTCGGTCATCGCCGGCGAATAGACGTCGCCGCCGGCGCATGGCCCCATGATGACGCTGATCTGCGGGATAACGCCCGACGCCATGACGTTGCGTTTGAACACCTCGCCGTAACCGCCGAGCGAGGCGACGCCCTCCTGGATGCGCGCGCCGCCGGCATCGAAAAGGCCGATGATCGGCGCCCGCGCCTTCATGGCGGCGTCCTGCACCTTGATGATCTTCTGCGCGTGGGTCTCCGACAGGCTGCCGCCGAACACCGTGAAATCCTTGGCGAACAGGAACACGGTGCGGCCGTTCACGGTGCCCCAGCCGGTGACCACGCCATCGCCGGGGAATCTCGTGTTCTCCATGCCGAAGTCGTGGGAGCGGTGCTCGACGAACATGTCGAACTCCTCGAACGAACCCTTGTCCAGCAACAGTTCGATGCGCTCGCGCGCGGTGAGCTTGCCGCGCTTGTGCTGCGCGTCGATGCGGGTCTGGCCGCCGCCCAGACGGGCCTGCTCGCGGCGCTGCTCGAGCTTGTCGAGAATGTCCTTCATGCGCAGCCCTCAAATTCCCCAGCTATTATAAGGCAAAAGCCATACCACGGCGGCGTACGGGGCGCGCGGCGATTGCCCAATCCGGGCGGCTGGGGCATGAAGCGGCTCATGAATCCCCCCGTTCCGACGCCTCCCCCCGCCGAAAGCCCGCAAACGCGCCTCCAGCAGGCGATTGCGCTGCACCGGGACGGCCAGCATGAGCTGGCCATGGAACGCTACGTTGCGATCCTCCAGCAGAACCCGGGCAACATCGACGCACTTTATTATGTGGCAGTGCTGGCGGTGCAGCAGGGACAGATCGCCGAGGGGTTGAAGGTGATCGGCCGAGCTCTCGTGGCGGCTCCAGCGCAGGCGAGGCTGTACAATCTTCAGGGCCAGGCGCATCTGCGGCTCAACCAGGATGACGACGCACTCAAAAGTTTCGGCCGCGCCATCGAGGTCGATCCCGCCTTCCCCGATGCCTACGGCAACCGGGGAACGCTGCTCTCGGAGATGGGCCGCGCGGCAGAGGCGGTCGCCGATTTCGATCGCGCGCTGGCGCTGCGGCCCAACAATGCCGAGGACCACTGCAACCGTGCCAGCGCCGTGGCCGACATGGGCCGATTCGATGAAGCGCTGGCGGGCTTCTCGCGGGCGATTGCGCTGATGCCGGCGATGGCCCCGGCGTATTTCAACCGAGCGGATGTCCTGCGGCGGCTCGGCCGCCTGCCCGAGGCGCTGCGCGACTATGAGAAGATGATCGAGCTTTATCCCGAGCATCCGCCCGCGCATAACAATCGCGCGCTTGTTCTGAGGGAGCTCGGCCGGTTCGACGAAGCAATAGCCAGCTTCGAACGCGCGCTTGAACTGGATCCGAAGTTTACCGAAGGGTTGGTCAACCGCGCAAACTTCGCTTTCGAGCAGGGCCGGCTCGACGACGCCGACAACGACTATCGGCGCGCGCTGCAGCAGCAGCCAGAGCTGACCGAGGCGAGCCACGGCCGCGCCCTCACGTTGCTCTCCAAGGGAGAATGGACCACCGGCTTCGCGCTCTACGACAGCCGCGAGAAATTGCGGGCACAGCCCTACAAACCATTGCCCTATCCGCGCTGGACCCCCGACGCTCCAGAAACCTCAGCGGGCGTCCGGTCACTGGCGCGTCCAAACCTCGCCGCCGACGTCCCGGCCGCCGGTATAGGTCCAAACCCCGTCCCAATTGTCGCCCTTGGCGCCGTAGATCGCGAGGCCGGTCTGGTTGCCGGATCGGTACGTCACAGCCAACCCCTTTTCGCTGCCGATGCCTGTTCCGATGAATGACTGGCTGCCGATGTCCCAGGTGACCCGGAATGTATCGCCGGTCTTCTCGACCGTGACGGTGCCCGCATAGCGGCCTTTTCCGCCGGGATTGCTGCCGGCAACGCTGTAGCGGCCCACCGGATCGCCGGCGAACGCCAGCGTGGTGCTCAAAACCAGCGCAATGATCAACCCGGCCAGCGTTCTCAGCATGACTTTTCCTCCAAACGTGGCGCCGCCTTGGCGGGACATTGGTGGGCGGTGACGGGATCGAACCGCCGACATCCTGCGTGTAAAGCAGGCGCTCTACCAGCTGAGCTAACCGCCCCTTGCGCCCTTATCGCGCCGGCTGGGCGCGGCTGCAAGCCGACACACGAACGCCCTCGCAAGCGGGCCGCGAGGGCGTCCAAATCGAACGGAAAACCGGTTACTTGTTGACGGCGTCCTTGAGACCTTTGCCGGCGGAGAAGCGCGGACGCTTGGCTGCCTTGATCTTGACCGGCGCGCCGGTGCGCGGATCGCGTCCTTCGCGTGCCGCACGCTTGACGACCCTGAAATTACCGAACCCCATGATCTTGACTTCCCCGCCCCGCTTCAACGTCGAAGTGATGGCGTCGAAGGTTGCATCAACGGCGGTGGCAGCCGCGGATTTTGTCATCAGTGCCTTGTCGGCCACCGCAGCGATGAGCTCATTCTTTGTCATCGGACCGATCCTTTCCCTGGTATCGAATCAACGGCTCGTTGGCCGTTATGGACGCGGAGATTGGCCCGACGCCATGCAAACGCAATGATTCGTTTCTTTTAGACGCAGGAAAACTCTACGAATCGTTAACCGCGATGTGGATCAAACGCAGACGGCATCTGCATTCCTGCTGCGTCAAAGACTCGTTGTTTCAATCGCAGCCGCGCCGCGAAACGGCGCAGAATCGAATCGCGGCTGGCAAAACTCAAGGGTGAAAATGCAGTGCGACTCGGACTCCCGATAGCTGCGCCGCCCGCTGAGAGCGCCCTCCTCGGCTTGCCCGGGCGCAACGGCACCGCCATCATCGTTGCCGTAACGCGATGGAGCTGCCTCTGAAACCGCGACGCGCACTGGTGATCGGCGGCTCGGTCGGCGGCCTGTTTGCCGCGCACCTGTTGCGCGCCGCCGGCTGGGACGTCGAGGTGTACGAGCGCGCCGCCAGAGATCTCGGAGACCGCGGCACCGGCATCGGCACGCGCGACGAATTGTTCGCGCTTATGGGCCGCATCGGACTTGCCGCCGACGCATCGATCGGCATCGGCGTCGACGGACGCCTCGGGCTGGACCGGCATGGCGCCACCATCCACGACCTGCCGGTGCGGGCCGTTACCAGCGCCTGGTCGCGCATCTGGCGTCCGTTGCGCCAGGCACTGCCGGACGATTGTTACCGGACCGGCAAGACACTGACGCGGATCGAACAGGACAGCGAACATGTGAGCGCGGCGTTCGACGACGGCTCGCGCGCCCATGGCGATCTGCTGGTCGCGGCCGACGGTCTGCATTCCACGGCGCGCGCGCAGCTCCTCCCCGAAGTCACGCCCGGCTATGCGGGTTACGTCGCCTGGCGCGGTTCGGTCGAGACGCTTTCGCCCGAGCATGCCGTCACGATGTTCCAACGCATGGTGTTCGGCTTCCCCGACGGCGAACTGATGCTGTCGATCCCGATGCCGGCGCCGCGCGGCGGAACCGGGCGGGCCTGCCATTTCGTCTGGTTCCGCCCGGTTCCCGAAGGCGCGTTGGCCAGTCTCTGCACCGACGCAGGCGGGCGCTGCCACGGCGTGTCGATCCCGCCTCCGCTGATCCGTCCGGAGTTGATCGCGGCGCTGAAGCACGACGCCGAAACGTTGCTCGCGCCGCAGCTTGCCGAGCTGGTCCATGCCACGCCGCAAATCATCCTGCAGCCGATCTTCGATCTCAAATCGCCGCGCATCGCGTTCGGCCGTGTCGCGCTCATTGGTGACGCGGCATTTGTCGCCCGGCCGCATGTGGCGACCGGCGTAATGAAGGCCGCCATCGACGCCGAGTGCCTGGCCGACGCGCTGGCGGCCGACGGCGACGTGGCGGACGCGCTGCAACGATACGACGCCCAGCGACAACCCTACGGCGCGGCCTTGGTGGCGCGCGGCCGGCACATCGGCGCGTATTTCGCCGGCACCCATCGCAATCAAGCCCCGAGCACCGAGACGCTGATGCGGGAATACGGATCGGCCGGCCTCGTCCACGATCGGCCGATCGTGGCCCGGGGCGCCTGACCGGCCCGCTGCGTCGCCGCCCGCCTGAAACGAAAACGGCGGCCCGAAGGCCGCCGTTCGATTGTTGTCTGAGCCCAACGCTTCAGTGCGCGGTCAGGCCGGAGCCATCCTCGTCTGCGACGGCATCAACCGCGGCGACCGCGGGCTTCGCCGTCTCGTCCCACTGGATCGGTTCAGGGACGCGCGTGAGCGCAACCTTGAGCACCTCTTCCATGCGGGAGACCGGGATGATCTGCAGCCCACCCTTGATCGCATCGGAAATCTCCGTGAGATCCTTGGCGTTCTCCTCCGGGATCAGCACCGTCTTGATGCCGCCGCGGTGAGCGGCGAGCAACTTCTCCTTCAAGCCGCCGATCGGCAGGATGCGGCCGCGCAGGGTAATCTCACCGGTCATGGCGACATCCTTGCGCACCGGGATGCCGGTGAGCGTCGAGACGATCGCGGTGACCATGCCCACACCGGCGGACGGCCCGTCCTTCGGGGTCGCCCCCTCCGGAACGTGGACGTGGATGTCCCGCTTGTCGAACATCGGCGGCTCGATGCCGAAGGAAATCGCGCGGGAGCGGACGTAGGACGCCGCCGCCGAAATCGACTCCTTCATGACGTCGCGCAGGTTGCCCGTGACTGTCATCCTGCCCTTTCCGGGCATCATGACGCCTTCGATGGTGAGCAACTCGCCGCCCACATCGGTCCAGGCCAGACCCGTGACCACGCCGACCATGTCGTCCGCCTCGACCTCGCCGTACCGGTACTTCGGCACGCCGAGATACTCGCCGAGCTTCTTCGCATCGACGGCGATCGTCTTGGTCTTCTCGAGCGTCAGTTCCTTCACGCCCTTGCGGATCAGTGTCGAAAGCTCGCGCTCAAGATTGCGCACGCCCGCTTCCCGCGTGTAACGGCGAATCAGCGTGAGCAACGCCTCCTTGTCGATCGACCACTCGCTTTCCTTCAGGCCGTGCTTGGCGATCGCGTTCTTGATCAGATGCTTTCGCGCAATCTCGACCTTCTCGTCCTCGGTGTAGCCGGCGATCCGGATGATCTCCATGCGGTCCATCAAGGGCGCAGGGATGTTCAGCGTGTTCGCCGTCGTGATGAACATCACGTTCGACAGATCATAGTCGACCTCAAGATAGTGGTCGGCGAAGGTGTGGTTCTGCTCGGGGTCGAGCACCTCAAGCAGAGCCGACGACGGATCGCCGCGGAAATCGGCGCCCATCTTGTCGATCTCGTCCAGCAGGAACAGCGGGTTCGACGACTTCGCCTTCCGCATCGACTGGATGATCTTGCCGGGCATCGAGCCGATGTAGGTGCGGCGGTGACCGCGGATCTCGGCCTCGTCACGCACGCCGCCCAGCGACACGCGAACGAAATCGCGGCCGGTCGCCTTCGCGATCGACTTGCCGAGCGAGGTCTTGCCGACGCCGGGAGGTCCGACCAGGCACAGGATCGGCCCGCTCAGCTTGTTGGCGCGCTGCTGCACAGCGAGATACTCGACGATCCGCTCTTTGACCTTCTCCAGGCCGAAGTGATCGTCGTCGAGCAGATCCTGCGCCGCCTTCAGATCCTTCTTGATCTTGCTCTTCTTGTTCCACGGAATCGAGAGCAGCCAATCGAGGTAATTGCGCACGACCGTCGCCTCGGCGGACATCGGAGACATCTGCCGCAGCTTCTTCAGCTCGTGGGTGGCCTTCTCGCGCGCATCTTTGGAGAGCTTGGTCTTCTTGATCTTGTCTTCGAGTTCGGCAAGTTCGTCCTTGCCCTCCTCGTCGCCAAGCTCCTTCTGGATCGCCTTCATCTGCTCGTTGAGGTAGTACTCGCGCTGGGTCTTCTCCATCTGGCGCTTGACGCGCGTACGGATGCGCTTCTCGACCTGCAGGACGGAGATTTCGCTCTCCATCAGCCCGAGCACCTTCTCCAACCGCTCGGCGACCGACATGGTCTCCAGAACCTGCTGCTTGTCCGGAATCTTGACGGCGAGATGCGAGGCGACGGTGTCGGCGAGCTTGGCATAGTCCTCGATCTGCTGGACCACGCCGACAACCTCGGGCGACACCTTCTTGTTGAGCTTCACATAGTTTTCGAACTCGGTGATGACCGAGCGCGCGAGTGCCTCGGCTTCCACCTTCTCGCCGACGACATCGTCGAGCACGACAGCGTTGGCCTCATAGTACTCGCTGCGGTCGGTGTACTTGAGCACCTTGCCGCGCTGCGCGCCTTCGACCAGCACCTTGACGGTGCCGTCGGGCAGCTTGAGGAGTTGCAGCACGCTTGCGAGCGTGCCGATCTCGAAGATTGAATCGGTGGCAGGATCGTCATCGGAGGCATTCTTCTGCGTCGCGAGCAGAATGAACGTGTCAGAGCGCATCACCTCTTCCAGAGCCTTGATCGATTTTTCGCGGCCGACGAACAACGGCACGATCATGTGCGGGAAGACCACGATGTCGCGCAACGGCAGAACCGGATAGGCCTTGGTTTCGCCTGGAGTGAGCGGGGGACGTGGCTTTGGCAGTGTCATAGCTATGGTCCTTGTTGTTGTGCCCCTCCGTCGTGGCCCGCGGATGCGCTGCCGCAATGGAGTGCTGATAGGTCTGGTCAGGAACGAAGCGTCGCCCCCGCAAGGCGACATCAAAGCAAGATCGGGACCGCTGCCCGGGTAGGCTTTTGCGAATCTGCACGACTGTGCAGGGTTGCCATATTAGGTGGATACAGGTGGGCGGGGTGTCAAGTAAGCCTGTAGATTCAACCAAATACTGCCACGCGAGCGGTCAACTCGAATAATCGAAAGCGGCTTACCCAGATGGGGGAACCGCTCCAATCCGGCTTTGGAAGTCCAGCCGCGGGCGCGGCTGGCTCGGATCAGGCGGACGCGCCACCGGCGTCGCCGGCGCGGTCAGCGTAGATATACAGCGGCCGGGCGGTGCCTTCGACCACTTCCCTCGATATGACGACCTCTTCGACACCCTCAAGGCTGGGCAGATCGAACATGGTGTCGAGCAGAATGCCCTCCATGATGGAGCGAAGTCCGCGCGCGCCGGTCTTGCGCTCTATCGCCTTGCGGGCGACGGCACCGAGCGCCTCTTCCGCCAGCGTCAGGTCGATCGACTCCATCTCAAACAGCCGCTGGTATTGTTTTACCAGCGCGTTCTTCGGTTCGGTCAAAATCTTCTTGAGCGAGGCCTCGTCGAGATCGCCAAGCGTCGCGACCACCGGCAGACGGCCGACGAACTCGGGGATCAGGCCGTACTTCAGCAGATCCTCCGGCTCGACCTCGCGGAAAATTTCTCCGGTGCGGCGATCTTCGGGGGCGACAACCTTGGCGCCGAAGCCGATCGAGGTCGACTTGCCGCGTGCCGAAATGATCTTTTCCAGACCACCGAAGGCGCCGCCGCAAACGAACAGAATGTTCGTCGTGTCAACCTGCAGGAAATCCTGCTGCGGATGCTTGCGGCCGCCCTGCGGAGGCACCGACGCGACGGTGCCTTCCATGATCTTCAGCAAAGCCTGCTGAACACCCTCGCCCGACACGTCACGGGTGATCGAGGGGTTGTCGGACTTGCGCGAAATCTTGTCGATCTCGTCGATGTAGACGATGCCGCGCTGCGCGCGCTCGACGTTGTAGTCGGCGGACTGCAAGAGCTTGAGGATTATGTTCTCGACGTCCTCGCCGACATAGCCGGCCTCAGTCAACGTCGTGGCATCGGCCATCGTGAACGGCACGTCGAGGATGCGCGCCAGCGTCTGCGCCAGCAACGTCTTGCCAGAACCAGTCGGACCAATCAGCAAAATGTTGGACTTCGCCAATTCGACGTCGTTGTGCTTGGCCTGATGATTGAGCCGCTTGTAGTGATTGTGAACGGCGACCGCGAGCACCTTCTTGGCGTGGTCCTGGCCGATGACGTAATCGTCGAGAACCTTGCGGATTTCCTTGGGGGTCGGAATGCCGTCCCGCGACTTCACCAGCGAGGATTTGTTTTCCTCGCGGATGATGTCCATGCACAACTCGACGCATTCATCGCAGATGAACACTGTCGGGCCGGCGATAAGCTTTCGAACCTCGTGCTGGCTCTTGCCGCAAAACGAGCAGTACAGGGTGTTCTTCGAATCGCTACCACCGACTTTGCTCATTCCGCTCTCCGTAACCCCAAGACGCCCGGGGCTCGTTTCAAATCACACCCACGCTAAGAAACCGTAGCGCAGGCGTCACATATTACGTCACTCCGTCCCCAGCACAAACATTACAAAGCCTAGCGAAGCACGCTATCGGAGCAACAATCAAGATTTGATTAACGATAACGCAGCCCGCGCCAGTGGCTTTTCAGGGGCAAGGCGCGGGATGGAACACGACATCAGGTCTTGGTGGCAGGGTCTTCCGGCCGCTTTTCGATCACCTTGTCGATCAGGCCAAAGTCACGAGCCATCTCGGAGGTCATAAAGTAGTCACGCTCCAGTGCGTCCTCGATCTTCTTGATCGGCTGACCGGTGTGCTTGACGTAGATTTCGTTCAAACGCTTCTTCAGGTTCAGAATTTCCTGAGCGTGCAGCATGATGTCGGTCGCCTGGCCCTGGAACCCGCCGGACGGCTGGTGAACCATGATCCGGGCGTTGGGCAACGCGAAGCGCATGTCCTTGGCGCCGGCGGTGAGCAGCAGCGATCCCATCGAGGCCGCCTGCCCGCAACATAGCGTCGATACCGGCGGCCGAATGAACTGCATGGTGTCGTAGATTGCCATTCCGGCCGTCACCAACCCGCCCGGCGAGTTGATGTACATGGAGATTTCCTTCTTCGGATTCTCCGCCTCGAGGAACAACATCTGCGCGACCACGAGGGTGGCCATGCCATCCTCGATTGGGCCGGTGATGAAGATGATGCGTTCCTTGAGCAGACGCGAAAAGATGTCGTAGGCCCGTTCACCGCGGTTGGTCTGTTCGACCACCATGGGAACCAGGTTCATGTAGGTAGCAACTGGATCCTTCAATCTCCCCTCCTCAGGGCGCGCATACAGCCGAATCGCGCTTGTGTTCCAAGTGTATATGGGATCGCGAGCCCGCAACACGAAGACCCGCGATCGGAAATCGCGGCGGCTGTGGGTTATGCACGGCGGACAGATCCCTGCATCGGGACGCTCAGATAGGTTCCGGTCGAACCGGTACAAGGCCCAGCACAACGCCTGGGATCGGACGAACCGACGAGCGTCAGTCCTCGTCTTCCTTGTAAAGCTCCTCGCGCGTCACCGTCTTGTCGGTGATCTTGGCGAGTTCAAGGATGTAATCGACCACCTTGTCCTCGAAGATCGGGGCGCGAAGGCTGGCGAGCGCGTCCGGGTTGTTGCGGTAGAAGTCCCAGACCTCCTGCTCGCGGCCCGGCACCTGACGGGCGCGGTCCATCACGGCGCGGCTCAATTCTTCGTCCGACACCTTGATGTTGTTGCGCTCGCCGATCTCGGCGATCACCAAGCCAAGCCGGACGCGCCGTTCGGCGATGCCGCGATACTCTTCCTTTGCCTTCTCCTCAGTGGTGCCTTCTTCCTCGAAGGTGCGCTTGCGCGACTGGAGATCGTCGGCGATGGTTTTCCAGACGTTGGCGAACTCATCCTCGACAAGGCTCGGCGGCGGGCCGAACTTGTGCTTGGCGTCCAGTTCATCGAGGAGTTGGCGCTTGACCTTCTGCCGCGACATCGCCCCGTGCTCCTGCGCCAAGCGCCCTTTGACCATCTCGCGGAGCTTGGCGAGCGATTCCAGGCCAAGGGTTTTGGCGTACTCGTCGTCGAGTGTGACCGCCTGCGGCGCATCGACGGACTTCACGGTGACGTCAAACTCGGCGTTCTTGCCGGCCAGATTTGCCGCCGGATAGGTCTGCGGGAAGGTCACGGTGACAGTCCGCTGTTCGCCCGCGGCCACGCCGATCAACTGGTCCTCGAAGCCCGGAATGAAGGTGCCGGATCCGAGGTTCAGCGCGACGTCGCCGCCGGTGCCGCCTTCGAATGGCACGCCTTCCATCTTGCCGGTAAAATCGATGGTGACCCGGTCGCCGTTCTCAGCCTTGGCGCCCTCGCCTTTGGCGGCGAACGGACGGCTCTGCTCGGTGATGCGCTTGAGAGCCTCATCGACGTCTGTTTCGTTCACCTCGGCGCTCAGACGCTCCAGCACGATGCCCTTGAAGTCGGCCAGCTCGATCGGCGGCAGAATTTCGACGGCCACGGTGTAGGCCAGATCGCTCTTACCCTCGATCACCTGCTCGACCGCGCCCTGCTCGGTCGGCAACGTGACCTGCGGCTCGCGAACGAGCTTGAACCCGCGGTCGGTGACGATCTGGGCGTTGGCTTCGCGAACCGCGGTCTCGATCATCTCGGCCATCACCGCGCGTCCGTAGAGGCGCTTGAGATGGGCGACCGGGACCTTGCCTGGACGGAAGCCGTTGATGCGGACCTGATCCTTGAGCTGGTCAATCTTGGCGTCGGCCTTGGTGGCCAGATCGGCCGCCGGCACCACGACTTTAAATTCCCGCTTGAGGCCTTCGCTGACAGTCTCGGTTACTTGCATCACCACATTCTTCGTTTTGTGCCGTTGAACACGGCGTTGCAGGATCGGCCGCTCACATTAGTCCGGTTCGAATGCGAGTGCCCGGCGTGGTGCGGGCGGAGGGACTTGAACCCCCACGACTTGCGTCACGGGAACCTAAATCCCGCGCGTCTACCAGTTCCGCCACGCCCGCCCGGAGGCTTTTGCGCGGCACCATTGGCCGAGCGGCGCGGTTTATATCAGGGCTTCCGGGCCAGCACCACAAAAATAGGCTCGCCTTACGGCGTGCCCCCAAGTTCGGCGAACAACCGGCGGTAGACCATCGGGAGTGCCTCGGGCAAATCCTCGGCAATCAGCCCCGGACCGGCCCCGCTACCGGTCTCGCCATGCAGCCATGTGCCGGCGCTGGCCGCCTCGAAGGCCGGCATGCCCTGCGCTAGCAGACCGCCGATAAAACCAGCCAGGACATCCC
>JAPLPD010000031.1 GCA_026400395.1 Alphaproteobacteria bacterium
CGCGCCAGGTAGGCCATCAGGAACGCATTGGCGCCCAAGCGAAAAAGCTTGCCGACATCGCCTGCAATCAGCGCGTTGTGCTCTTCGGCAGTCAGATCCTTGTCCGCCAATGCCTTGACCGGATCGGCCTTCATCGCCGCACGGAAGACGTGATCGCGCAGAACCTCGCGGCAGAGAAAGTTCACGTTGAAGATCGACATCGTTCAGCTCCAGCGCCACACGCCATAGGCGTGGCCATTTTGCATCTGCGGGGCGACGTAGTTGGGCTTGCGGTTCCCGATGGCGCCAAGCATGGCGATCCAGTTGAGTAGTTCGCCGCCGACGTTGCCAGCCTTCAGCATCTGGTGCTCGGTGGCCTCGGCAATCAAGCGGTCGAGCTGTTGCTGTTCGAGATATCGGATCACGCGTGCGCACCAGTCGGGATCGGGCACGCCGTCCGAACGCCCCGGCGCCATGCGCGGGCCTCCGACCTCCAGCGAGAAGCTGCCACTGCCCATGACTGCTACGCGCTTTGAAGACGGCCATGCCTCGATCGCGCGGCCAACCGCCTGGCCGAGCGCATAGCAACGTTGCGCTGACGGCAAGGGTGGGATGTGCCCGCTGATAAAGAACGGGATCACCGGAACCTGCATATCGGGGGTGAGGAAATGCAGAGGTACCGTCACCGAGTGATCGACCGAAAAATGCTGCGTCATGCCAACGTCGAAGCCCGCGTTGATCGCAGTCTCCCGGATGCTGGCGGCAAGCTCGGGGATCGACGGAACGATGTAGTTCGGCACATCGCGCGGCTCGTCGTTTGGGGCCCGGAAGGTCTTGTCCACACCCACTGCGAAGATGGGGAGAGTGTCCAGAAAAAATGTGTTGAGATGGTCGGTGTCAAACATCACGATGACGTCCGGCCGCGCCGCCGCAAGCTCGGCCTTCTGCGCGCCGAACAGTTTGGCGATCTCGCAGTCGGGACCGTCGCGCTTGACGAAATGTGGAAAGATCGGGGTATGCGGAACGCCAAAGCCGGCTACGATTTGCGCCATGCCTATCAACTCCTGCTAGCCATTTCCGGCGAACTGTCCATCATGGCATTATCAGGCTGACCGCCGACTCACAAACAAGACATTATTTCAATCGGAGGACAATGTGCCGCGCAAGCCAAGCCGTCAGCACAAATCCGCATCACGCCCGGCGCCGTCCACCATGCTCCTGTCGGCGGTGCCCCAAAAGCACGGCCGCTTCGACTATTCGCCGATCATCGACCGGCCGGTAATACGATGGCCAAAGGGCGCGCGCGTGGCGGTCTGGGTCATCCCAAACATCGAGCACTTCCTCTTCGACCGGCCATCGACGCGGATCGCGGATGGGGCGCTCGCACTGAACCCGGACGTCCTGAACTACTCATGGCGCGACTATGGTGTGCGTGTCGGCATCTGGCGGATGATGGAGGTGATGGAAAAACACGGCATGAAGGCCACCGTCGCCCTCAACTCAGACGTGTGTAAAGAATACCCACGCATCATCCAGGAGGGCAACAAGCTCGACTGGGAATGGATGGGGCACGGCACCAGCAATTCTATACTCATCAACAAGCAGTCCTTGGCGGAAGAACGTGCGCTGATCAAGGAGGCGGTGTCCACGATCACCAAACATACCGGCAAGCCTCCGCGCGGCTGGCTCAGCCCCGCACTGAGCGAAACCGTGCATACGCTCGACATCCTGGCCGAGAACGCCATCGACTATGTGGGCAATTGGGTGAACGACGAGCAGCCTTATCCGATGCGTGTCAAGAAAGGCGCGATGTTCTCCATGCCCTACTCATCCGAGCTCAACGACATTCCCGCCTTGCTCGGCCTGCACCAAAGCCCGGAGCGCTTCGGTCAGATGATCTGTGACCAATTCGATGTGCTTTACGAGGATGGACTGAAGACCGGCCGCGTGATGTCGATTTGCCTTCATCCATTCCTGGTCGGTCATCCACACCGCAGCAAGTACCTCGCCAAGGCGTTTGCGCACATCACCTCACGGCAGGAGGTCTGGCTGGCGACTGGAAGCGAGATCGTCGATTGGTACAAACAAAATTGTCTAGGCAAGTAGTAGGGCGACCGCTACCCGCGTCACTTCGGTCCGCACCGGCTGTTGTCCCGAATGACCGTCATGGCCTGTGATAAGTTTAGATTCCCACAATCGCCTGGCCCCCGTTCGGGCTGAAATTCTGGCCGGTCACCGCATCCGCTTCGCGGCTGGCTATAAAGGCCACCAGATACGATACTTCTTCGGGCTTCACGGTCCGACCAATTATCATGCTGGACACTATCTTTTGCATCATGTCGGGGGTGAGGTCGCCACGCGTCATTGGCGTCTCGACCAATCCCGGCGAGACCGTGTTGACAGTAATACCATGCGATCCTAGCTCCCGCGCCCAGGCGCGTGTAAGCGCGGTCAGTGCGCCCTTGGACATGGTGTAATGACTCATGGCCGGCGAGCCGATCATGGCAAAAGACGAGCCGGTGTTGATGATGCGGCCGAAATTGCGCTGCTTCATGCCGGGGACAACGGCCTGCGTTGCGAAAAATGCGCCTTTGACGTGCGTGCCAAACATACTGTCAAAAAACGCCTCATCAATTTCCTCGATGTGTGCGTGCATCCCGCTGATGCCAGCGTTGTTAATGAGAATGTCCACCTTGCCAAAAGTGTTCTCAACAGCGGCTACCGCTGCTTTTACCTCCGCAACCACCCGGTTGTCTGCCTTGAGGCACAGCACATCGAGATTGTCGCGTTGCAGCTCGATTTTGGCGCGGTCTAGATTTTCCTGCTTGAAATCCGTGATCGCGATTTTGGCGCCACGAGTTGCCAGCACACGCGCATGGGACAAGCCCATTCCGGTCCCACCCCCGGTGATGAAAGCCACCATACCTTGCAGGCTGTTTGACATTTTTTTCTCCGCGCAGGCTCAGTACATATAACGGCCGCCGTCCACGTTGATCATTTGACCAGTGATGAAATCGCTGTCGGACGTCATTAGAAAAGTGATGGCACCGATCAAGTCATCGGGGAGCATATCGCGCTTGATGGAACGGTTAGCGATGGTAGGCGCGCGGGCCACATGAAGATCCGGATTTTCACGGGTACCGTCGCTTTCGGTTAAGCCTGGCGCGACACAGTTCACAGTAATGTTTTGGCCGCCGAGCTCGCGCGCCATCGAACGTGTCATCCCGATCACGCCGCCCTTTGACGTGACATAATGCATATGGCCGACGCCACCGTGAAACACCGTGCCCGAACTAATGTTGACGATCTTGCCTCGGCCGCGGCGGCGCATGCTGGGCAACACACCCTTGGTCACCTGGAATCCGCCGCGCACGTTGACGCGCATGACCAGATCCCACTCGTCCTCGGATAATTCCCAGAACGGCTTGAGCCTGATGTTAGCGAACAGTCCGGCGTTATTCAGAAGGCACTCGATCGGGCCGAACGCCTCCTCTGCCGCCCGAACCATGGCGGCGATGTCATCGTTGCTGGTGACGTCCATCGTGACTCCGAGGGCCTGACCGCCGACGCTCTTGATGGCATCAACTGTTTCTGCAGTAGTATTGATGTCGGTGACGACAACCTTTGCGCCTTCCGTGCCAAACGCTTTGGCGAGAGCCGACCCGATCCCACGTGCGGCACCCGTGACCACGACAACCTTGTCCTTTAGACGTTCCATCGATTTCACCCCTCATGGCATGTCGCCCCGGGCTCGAAATTTGAGCCTGGCGGTTAGCCCTGTTGGCAACGCCCAAACCGACGCTAACCGGCGACCGAACGCTACCCAACTTCTTGTCGTCTCGCGTCCATCCGATTGGACAAGGAATGCCCGACCCCATGGGAATGTCCCGCAGGATCGACGCCTCGGCTTAAATGATCGATTTGCCGTGGATATCGGTGGCGCGACTGATCCTGACCAGCACGCCGATGCCGGTGTCCGCGCCGACATGTTCTTGCTCGCGCTTACTGAGCTTGGCGAAAATCGCATCGTGTATCGGGCCGGACTCGTAGAGCTCTGCCGTCCCCCAAAAGCGCAGGAAGCCTACCTCCATGGTTCCGTCACGTTGTGCCTTGAAGTTGGAATACATAACGCAAACGCGGCGATCATGGCCTAGGTTTTCAAAGGCCTTCTTTTTGGACCGTTCCCAATAGGCCAAGTTCTGATCGTCGAAAACCAGCATACTGCCTTTCGGGCTAATGTTGGGCCCATCCTGACCCGACGTTGCCACCAAGCAGGGATAACCGTCTGTCCATGCATTGTTGATGTGGTTCTTAATCTGCTCATTTAGTGGCATCGTCGTTCCTCTGTTCTCAAGGTCTCGGCCGCGTGGTCGGGTGCAAGCCTCGTTGCCGGCGGCAGATTAAGCCTGCCGACGAACGAAACAAGCCTTCCCAGGCATCTTTGATTTTAGAAACGAGCAAGCTGAGGGCGCATACTGTAAGGCGGTTGTCTGCCCTGATACGCTTAACGTACTATTTCACTGGCAAACTACGACACCGCCTTGAGACGACATGAGACAGCGGGAATAGCGATCATGGCCGAGGTCAACAAAACACAATCCAGCAAAGCGGATGATACGCCGCCTCCAGCCTCCTCAATCTTACAATTCGTATTTGTGAAGATTCCGTTTTTCATCTGTGGCGTCATTCTACTTGCAGCCATAGCGATCAACATCACCAATGTAGTCGGTCGCTATGTCTTCAATGCACCAGTGTCCTGGGCCGAAGAGGTCATTAGCTACATGATCATCTGGGGCGTTTTTGTTGCCGTCTGTGCGGTTACATATCAGGGCCTGCACCTAAAAATGGATCTACTTGTCACCAACGTCCGCGGGATCGGCGCGCGGCTGATCGGCGGGCTTACGGCAATTCTGATCGCAGTTTGTTAGTGTTTGTCATGAAACAAAGCTTGCAGATCCTGGAACTCTATTGGATGTCCGGCGAGACCAGCATGGGGGCACGCATCCCGCTGATCTATCCACATGCCGCGCTCCTGGTTGGCTTCTTCTTGATGGCAGCTGCGGCGATCGTTCGGGCCAGGTCTTACTGGACCGGCAAATTCGACTGATAAGATTCATCAAAGACACCGCATTATAAAAACAACGCGGGGAGGAACTTTGACATGGGTTGGGTTATGGCGCTCATGCCGATGATTCTTCTTGTGCTGGGAATACCGATCTTCCTGCTTCTTCTCTCAACCTGCATCACCGCAATTGTTTTTTTCTCAAAGCTTCCGCACACGATCATTCATCAAATTCTGTTTGACGCACTGAACAAATTTCCGTTGATCGCGGTGCCGTTTTTCATCTTCACCGGCGACCTCATGTCCCGCGGCGGACTGTCTGCTCGATTGATGCGCTGGGTTGCATCGATGTTTGGCAGTTTCCGTGCGAGTTTGCCACTCACATCGCTCGGCTTTGCAGCAATCTTCGGTGCAATTTCAGGGGCAACGACGGCATCGGTTGCTGCGGTCGGCTCGATTACGTATCCCCGACTTCGCCAAGCAGGCTACAGCGAGCGCTTCGCGTCCGCGTTGATCGTATCCGAGTGCGCACTCGACAATCTGATTCCCCCTTCGATTGCATTCATCTTGTACGGCATTGCCACCGAAACTTCGGTGGCACATTTGTTCGCGGCCGGAATTGTCCCCGGACTTGTACTCGGTGGGATATTTGCAATTTACATTTACGTGCACTCGTTCAAGGAAAATATCGACGTCCGCCAAAAGTTTAGCTGGTCGGAATTCATCGCGGCATCGAAGGATGGAATCTGGCCACTCGGCGCCATCGCCGTTATCTTTGGCGGCATCTATTCAGGCGTGTTCTCGCCAACGGAGGCCGCCGGAGTATCCTGCGTCTACGCTATGTTTGTCGCAATGGTCATTTA
>JAPLPD010000226.1 GCA_026400395.1 Alphaproteobacteria bacterium
CGCCAGACGCGGCCCTACGGGCGCACGCCGCCGCTGCTGGGGCGCCTCCGGTCGGGCTCCGCCCTCCCTTCGTCACCCCAGCAGCGGCGCATTCTCATCCTGATTGTCGCGGGATTCTCACCTTGATTGTCGCGCCGCACAATGTCATTGAAGTCGTCAACGGCCATGCAGCCGATGTGCTCGCCAGCCTGCCGCCCGGTCAGATCCATGGCCATAGCAAGTCAATCGTGCCGCGAGTGTCGGAAGACTTGTACGGGAAGGTCGTCACCGCCCTCAATCCAAGAGGCGAAGCCGGACAGACATCTGGCGTGCCGATCGTCACGGACCTTCCGACCACTTGGGACGCCATCAAACCGGGCCATCTCGTCCTTGCCCAGGAGAGTTTGTTTGACGGGTGGTGGGAAGCAATTGTCATCGATCGAACTGGCGACAAGGTCACTGTTCGGATGCGGGACTATCCAACCTACGCACCAATCACTGTGCCAGTGACGGCTGTCGCCCTGGTTGGGTCCGCCCGGTCCTGACAATTCTAACGAACCGCCTCTCGGGCTGCTGCATGGCAGCCCGAGAACCCACTCAGATTCTCAATCGCGGAGAGATGCTGTGGCAACGCAGGTTGAACGGATTCGGACACTCAACGACGAACTACGCCAGCACCTGTTAGGCGGCCTTGCAGTCATGACCCCAGGAGTGGCGGCACTTGGCCTAGAGGCCGTTGATCGGATCGTCAAGACGATCTCTGTGTTTGACGATTTTTGCCATGCCAACGACCCGCATGAGGAACACGACTTTGGGTCGTTTGTAGCCGAGGGCCACACGATCTATTTCAAGATTGACTATCTCGACCAGACTCTGACCTACCATTCTCCTGATCCGGCTGATCCGTCGGTCACTGAGCGCGTTATTACCATCATGTTGGCCGACGAATATTGATTCAGAGATTGCGTAACGGTGGCGTCGTGAGAATTCCTTCAACTCAATCCAGCCAAGACTTTATCTTCCGGGTTGAAGTAGACAAAGGCGACCCAGCCCGTGATCCCGACAACCCGCACCTGTTGGTCATTGATGGAACGTTCAACCCCTCGACCTGCTCCGATGAGCCCATCGGATCGCTAGGGGCGTTCCATTCATTGGACGCCACTGTCTTTCGCGACGGCAAGCAGGCGAATGACGTGGACCTTCTCACCTTTCACCATCGACGCAACGAAATGACCTTCTCGTTCTCGCTGGAGTTCTCTGATCCGCATAATATCGTTTGTGAGCACACGTATCTGGTTACGGTCATTCTGAGATATCTGGCGTAGCCGCTCTTGCGGCTATTTCGGCCACCAACGGCCACCTCCGCCCTTACCAAAGCTCGACCTTGATCTGACTGCGGCCAAGGTCTAGGAAGCGGCTCATTATAATTTCAACAGTCCATTTCAGAGGGTTTTTGTGTCTGCACCGGTTGAGAAGATTGCTTTGTTCATTGACGGCGCCAATCTATTTTCCACGACGAAAACTCTCGGCTTTGACATCGATTACAAGAAGCTCCTGCAGGAGTTTCGGTCTCGCGGCAATCTGTTGCGGGCGTTTTACTACACGGCTGTCATAGAAGATCAGGAGTTTTCGTCCATTCGCCCGCTGATCGATTGGCTTGATTACAACGGGTACCACGTCGTCACGAAGCCAACGAAAGAGTTTGTCGATGAGTCAGGTCGCCGCAAGGTCAAAGGGAACATGGATATAGAGCTTGCCGTCGATGCCATGGAAATGGCTCCCCATATCGACCACATGGTGTTGTTCTCGGGCGACGGTGATTTCCGGTCGCTTGTGGAATCGATCCAGCGCCGGGGTGTGCGGGTTACGGTCGTATCGAGCCTCGTGACCCAACCGCCCATGGTGGATGACGAACTCCGCCGACAGACTGATGTCTTCATCGACGTTGCAGAGTTGCGGTCCAAGATCGGCAGGGACGTGCAAGACAGGCCAGCGCGTGAGCCCCGTGGGCCACGGGATCCACAGATGCCTCAATTCATTCGTCGCGATCCTGCTCTTTAGCGTTCAACGGTTGCAGCTAATGCTGATTTTGAAGACTGACCCCTGTCGGTAGGGCAGCCACTGGCGATAGCTAAGGGCGTTACCGAATTCAAGACGGCCACATTCTGAAACGGAGCCGCACGTGTCCGACTGCATCCACTGTGACATCTATGCCCTGCTGGAATCCGAACTCGCTAGCGAGGAGGCTGACCTGGGGTTGGTCGCCGCGAAGGTGACGGAAGTGCTGGTGGACCTTGTATTGATGGCTACGCCGGAGGTGAGGACAGCACTGTTAGCGGACGTTATTGCGAACGTGGGGCACTTAATCATCGAGAAGAGCGAGCAGGTTGAGACTACTGGCGAGCCGCGGCCACGCCGACATTGACGTAGGGCATTATTCGCAGCTTCGAAGGACGGCGTCACGACGGCCGTGCAGACCGCACCAACCGGTTCATGGGTTGTAAACGAGGATCATGCAGCCCGCGGGATGAAGATGGGTTCCTACGTCGCGTTGCATCAAACAAAGTCAGAGCCATCTGCGGCGCTTCTTCAGCAGATCAGCCTTGCGACGCATCCTAACCATTAGATCACCAAGGCACAGGCTGGCCGCGCCAGTCAAAGAACCCACCGTTGGCTTCCGCCGTGAGTTGATCGACGACGGCAAGCAGATGGCGGGCAGCTACTGCCGGAGTATGAACGTCCGAACCTGACGCAGCGAAGGGAGCGGATAGCGGCGTGGCGACGGTGCCGGGATGCAGGGCGATGCAAAGTGCGTCTGAAGATCGACGGGCCAATTCAATGGCCGCGGTCCGAACCAACTGATTGAGAGCCGCTTTGGACGCTCGATAGGAATACCACCCGCCCAGCCGATTATCGCCGATGCTTCCCACTCGGGCGGATAGCGTCGCGAAGACGGCTTTGCCCGACCGCGGCAACTGCGGCAGCATATGCTTCATGATCAGGGCGGGCCCGATTGCGTTAAGCGCGAAAGCTCTCGCGAGATTGACTGCATCGAGTTGCCGCCAGCTCTTCTCAGGTCCCTGGCGATCATCGTGGAGGAACCCCGTTGCATCAATCACCAGACGAAGCTCACCCAGATCGGCGGCGAACGAAGCGGCAAGTGCGAGACTGCCCTCATCCAAAAGGTTGATCGCTGGCGAAGTGCTGCGACTGAACGTGACTACATGCTTGAACTTTTCCGCGGTCTGAATGGCTTCTACCAATGCCCGTCCAATACCGCCGCCGGCACCGAAAACAACCGCCACGCCGGCCTGGGTAAACGAACCAAGGTCAAAACTTGCAGCCGTCGCCCGTTCGAGTTGAGATTGCCGCGTCACAATCACCTAGCTCCGCCGATGACGGCCAGACGCCCCAGAACTCGCCCATAGAAACGGGAGATGAACGGTCGGACCGGAAGAAAAGTCCTGTAACCCCACTCTAGGGCAATTAGGGCTCCCGGTAGCGACGCGGCTCGCGCTGCCCAGCGCCATCTGGGCAAACAATGCCAAACCTCGACAAATGCCGCCGCGCCGGAAAGAATACGCCCATCACTTGCGCGAACATGGAATCGCTTCATTGCGAGCTCTTGTGTAATTCCTTCCGGAGGTACCGCGTCGATTTCAGAAATATCGACAAAACATAGGGCGCCGGCTTGATCTTTCCGACGATAATACCCGATCTCTGCCCGACATAGTGGGCAGGAGCCATCAAAGAACACGGTTGATTTAGTTAGATCAGGCTCCACGAAAGTTCCTAAATATCGAGCATCAGTTGACCAGCACGGAGCTTGACGAATGTACGTTCGATCCTCGATGTTCTGCACGACGAACTCGGCAATGTTCGCGCGCGAGATGATCTTGTTCCGCCACCGAGAGTAATCAGAAATAATCTTTCAACGTTTCGTCCGCGGGCCACTGGTCAGAACTCCAATCGGGGAGATCTTCCAATGAAGCCCGCTCTCCTTCAACATCACCCGGCCATTGAAAGATGGATATAGGTCGCATCTTGACGGTTGATCAGAGGCAAAACGGAATGAGCGCTGCAGCTACGAAAATGTTATTGTTAGTATGATTAGTGGTTTTGCAGATTGCTCCGCCGCAGACCAGAAGTTTCGGTCGCGGTTTAAATAACCGATCCCTCTCGCTGGATGGCAACCCAGGCGATTGTCGTCTCGCCCACTTTGATCGGAAGCACACGCCAGTACATTATGAATGGTGTCCCGTCGTTCTTATAATTGATCGCTTTTCCTTCAAATTTTACGCCCGAATTCATCGCATTGGAAAGCTTGGCAATCACCGAGGCATCGGTTCCAGGACCTTGAAGAATTCGGGGCGTCTTGCCGACAACGGAGGAAGAGTCGTGGCCCGTTAATTTTTGAAAGGCCTTGTTAGCATAAATGATCTTTCCTTCCGCTGAGGCATCCGTGATCAGCACAGAGTCGAAACTGTTCTCTGCCAAAACCTGCAGCAGGGCTAAGCCGCCATCTGACCCATTCATAAGTTTTTCAAATGTACCAACCATTGTATCCTCCACGTTGATCACAATCTTCGACCCGCCCATGCGAGTCTTTTGAAGGGCTACCGCTAGTTATTTCGACCTTGCGCCACGCCCTTGTTGCTGCGCCTCGGAACCAACGTGAAATAGGGCAGGTTTTACGGTAGCTGCTGTCCAGGTTGCGACCGTTATTGCTGAGGCCGCTATCAAAATGGAATGTCCGATCACGCTCGCGGCCAAAATCGTATAACCTCCAGTCGCCACCGCAAAACTTATGGCCCACATCAGGCCCAAGGCCTGCAAGACATAATGGCGAATGGCGACATCGGGAATGTTACGAAGTGGGCTAACTTCATGGTTGAACACGAAATTCCAACAATAGACCACGAGATTTTTCACGGGCGCTAACATCGGCTGGTTCCTTAAAGCTGGTTTACAGCTCAAATACGTCCCGATCGGCCGTTTGGATCACGTGATACATGCGGATTCCGACGAAGTCGCCCGGGTATAACGGGATAATGGCGCCCGGGATTCCTGAATGATGCCGCCCACCGTAACGGAATGATGCCGCCCGGGTTGCGAGCCTCGCTGGCCGATGGCTTTGTGTCATCGGCGAGGAC